>JASFKL010000025.1:0-19760 GCA_050118655.1 Gammaproteobacteria bacterium
GCCGCAAGGGCTGGGAAGGCTTGATCGCCAAACGCGCCGACAGCCCTTACCGGCACGGCCGCTCGCGGGAATGGCTCAAGTTCAAGTGCGTCAATCGCCAGGAACTGGTGATCGGCGGTTATACCGATCCGAAAGGCAGCCGCAAGGGTTTTGGCGCGCTGCTGCTGGGTTACTACGAAGACGGTACGCTGTGCTACGCGGGTCGCGTCGGTACCGGGTTCGACGACGCCTTGCTCGAATCGCTGGGAGATAAACTGAAGGCCAGAGAACGCAGGCGTTCGCCCTATGCCGTCAAACCGGACGACGGCAAGGGCGTTCACTGGGTCGTCCCCGAATTGGTGGCAGAAATCGGCTTTACGGAATGGACTCGCGGCGGCCGCCTGCGCCATCCGCGTTTTATCGGCTTGCGCGAAGATAAGCGCGCTGTCGACGTGGTGCGCGAGGAACCGGTCTGATATGAGCAGCCTGCGCATCGGCCGACAGCGCGTCGAGTTGTCGAGTATCGACAAGTTGCTGTTCGCGGACGACGGCATCAGCAAGGGCGATCTGATCGACTACTATCGTCGGGTATCGCGGCATTTGCTGCGTCACGCGCGAAATCGCCCGCTGACCTTGCACCGCTTTCCTGACGGGATCGACGAAAACGGTTTTTACCAGCAACAAATTTCGGACTACTTCCCCGACTGGATCCAGACCTGTATTACCCCGCGCGCCGGCGACCGGCGCGTGAAGGTCGAGCATGCACTGTGCAACAACGAGGCGACGCTCGTCTATCTCGCCAACCAGGCAACGATTACGCTGCATGGCTGGAACACGCGTGCACCGCGGATCGAGTACCCCGACCAGATGGTCTTCGATCTCGATCCACCGGGGCGGAATTTCCAGGCAGTACGCCGTGCCGCACGCGGGGTGGCGGAACTGATGCAGTCACTGGGTATGAATCCCTACGCGATGACCACCGGCTCGCGCGGTTTGCACGTCGTAGCGCCGCTACGCCCTGAAACCGGCTTCGAAACCGTTCGCGAAATTGCGCGCCGGATGGCGGAGCGACTTGCGGGTCGAAACGACGACGAACTGACCACCGAGCAACGCAAGAACAAGCGCGCGGGACGGCTTTATCTCGACATGTCGCGCAACGCCTATGGCCAGACCCGGGTGCTGCCTTACGCCGTACGCGCGCTCGCCGGTGCGCCCGTCGCGACACCGATCGAGCTTGCCGAGCTCGATGACGCATCGCTCGAGCCGGGAAAATGGCGAATCGACAATCTTTTCCGGCGGCTCGGGCAGGTAGGCGATCCCTGGTCGGATTTCAAACGCCGGGCAACGAGTATCGAAACCGCGCGCCGGGCGTTGAATAAAATCGGGCGTCGTTGAAATCGAACCCGTCATGAAGCGCCGCTACAGGCCCGCTTGTTCTGCGTTGCGCATCATCGCTAACCCTCCGCGAAATTTGAAATGTGTTCGCGATGCCCATAGGTAGTATTTTTTCGAAAGGAGGCAAACCATGAGCGAGAAAGAAACCTACCGCAAGAAAATCGACGCCAAAATGGATGAGTGGAACGCCGAGATCGACAAGCTCGAGGCGCGTGCCGACCGCGCCGGGGCCGACATGCAACTACAGTACTACGAAGAATTGAAGAAACTGCGCGCACTGCAGGAAGAAGCCCGCAGCAAGCTGGACGAACTCGGGGACGCAGGCGACGACGCCTGGGAGGACCTCAAAAACGATGTCGACAATGCAATTGCCGCGATCGAGCGGGCCGTGAACACGGCCGGTGCGCGGTTTTCCTGATCACGGGGTCCGCCCTCCGCTCCGGAGCCGATGGGGTTAGCGTACCAGGTCGGCCCGGATCCAGACGCTTTCCCGTTTATTGCTTTGCGTCGAGCGTTGACTGACGCCGTCGCTTCGCGAGCGTTCGGTCTGCTCGGTTACGCCGCCGAGCGGCAGCCATTCGCCGAGGCGGCCGGTGATCGTGGTATCGGCCTGCATAGTCGCTATCGTGCCGCCGCCTGATCGGCTCAGGGAATTTTTGAACGGGCTGATTTGCAGGGTCACCTCGTCGCCGTGTACGCGTGGCAGCACGTAAAACCCGGTGGTCGCGTTTGCATAGCCGCTCGTGCCGGCACTGGAATAGAGCGGCAGCCGCGACCCGGTTTCGATATAACCCTCTCTGCCCTCGGTAACGCGCAAGCGGTGAACCGGGCCGCTTTCCCGGCTCAGGTGCTCGCCGCCGGCGGCGATGTCGGCGCCGACCTTGCCGTTTTCGATTCGAATGCTGCCGCTGAAATTGCTGTTCGACAGCTCCTGCTTGCTGCCCTGGAAGACGGAAATCATCAGCGTCTTCGCTGCCTTATCCAGACTGCCGACCAGGTCTCGCACTTCATCGACCGTCTGCGGCGAGGCGCGCAGGAATATCTTGAATCCCTGGCCACTGATCGCGTCGTCGGGTTCCAGAAGGGGCTCGATGATGGGGATGACTTCCGCGGCCGGCCGATTGTGCAACTGGATGGTGGCGATCGACGCGGCCTCGACGAACGAGAACACGAAAATCGATAGCACAAGCAGCGGGAAGAGTCTGTTCATGGAAGTAAAGTCTCCGTTGGTCGGGATTTGTCGATCCCGAAAATCGATCACACCTTTATAGTAGACAAGATATGACGGCTTTTTTATCCATTGCGCCAATTCCTCGTTACGTCAGTACCGTATATATTCTCGAGCAGGATATGTTGTGGGGACAGGTATATGGCCGGACTTCGAGCGTTACTTGATCGCGGATTAGAAATATCACGTTTGTGCGTGTGAGCGAGCCTTCCCGAACTTTCACCCACGAGGCTGGACGCCGCGTTTCGAACAGTCGTTCCTGGTACCGCTCTTCCTCCCGCGAGTCACCTGCATACGCGGCCGAATCGCCTGGCTCTGCCGGACCTGGCCGCCGCATGGCGACGGTTCAGGCAATCCGGTAGAGCTTTTTTTTGTAGGCGTCGATGCTGTCCGCCCAGGTAAACCGTGCCTTTGCCGCCGCCTTGCTCATCTCCTGCCATTTTGCAGGCTGGTCGCGGTATTGTGAAAGCGCGCGCTGCATGGTCGCCACCAGCGCATCGGCCTGACCGGTCAGGGTGTTGCCGTCGAACGCGAAACCGGTACGGCCGTCGTCGACCGTGTCGCGCAAGCCGCCGACGTGATGCACCAGGCAGGGCTGCCCTGCGCGCAGCGCGAGCATCTGGCTGATCCCGCAGGGTTCGAAAGAGCTGGGCATGAAGAACAGGTCACCCTGGCGGTAGAAGCTCCCCGCCATCACGTCGGAATAACCCCTCAAAAAGATGAAGTTGGCGTGATCGACCATCGTCTCGGCCAGGAAGCGCTCGTATTCGTGGTCTCCGGAGCCGACCATCAGCATCACGCCCTGCCCGTCGAGCGACTCCAGCGCGGCATGCAGGGCGGGCTTGCCGTCGCTCGTCCTGGTGCGCATCAACTCGACCTTTTGCGAGGTTACCCGGCCGACGCTGGTGACCAGCATGGCGGGACGTTCGGCGGGTAATCTGGCCAGCGACTCGAGGGCGATGAAATGCGCGCTGGCGAGGTTGTCGGCGCGACTGCCCCAGCGCATGACGAGCAGCCGCATATGCTCCACCAGGGTCGCCCAGTCTTCCGCTATCGCGGAACTCTTACGCGGGTAAACGCAACCGTTCAGGATTCCGAACAGCCGCTTTTCCTTGCTCGCCGCGCGCAGTTCCTGGTGCAGGCCTTCGCCGCCGTGAATCCCCTTGCCGGGATCGCCGGGCCTGAGAATTTCCTCGGCGTAAGTCGGCGAAACCGTGTGCACCGCGTCGGCCAGGCGAATCGCGCTCGCCGTCGGGTTTACGCAATCGGGCCAGCGCGGATCGGCGAGTTGCTTGCGCTCGTATTTCAGCTCGGGATACCAGGCCTCGAGCGCGGAGATATGCTTTTCGAAAGGCCGGATTCCCTGGACTTCGAGATTGTGGATGCTGTAGACGCAGCGTATGTTTGCAAGTAACTCGTAGCGCGGGTCGTAGCGGCGCAGGATGAGCAGGAAGGCCGCGTGCCAGTCGTGCAGGTGGAGGATGTCCACGGTACCGAAATGATCTTTCGCGATCGCCTCGGCGACCGCCAGACAAAACAGCGCGAACTTGCTGGCATCGGTCTCGAATGGCCGGCCGGGCCCGTCGTCGCAGTAAATACGACCCGCGCCGCAGCTGCTGAACAGCGGATGCTCGATCGCGTACTGGTGAACTTTTTTGCCGTTGCCGGCAGCGGGCAGGCGGAACAGCTCGAGGGCTTGCGGGCTGCCGCCGAAACGGACCGTCAGCGTCTTGATTCGCTTTGCCCCCGCCAGCTTGCCGAACACGCCGTAGGCCGGGGTCACCACCGAAACTTCGCAGCCGGATTTCGCCAGCGCCGCGGGCACCTCGCGCAACACGTCGCCGATGCCGCCGACCTTGCCGCCGGGCAGGGCGCCGTTTTCGGCCGCGACCATGAGAACGTGGGTCATCAGGTAATCACGTCGGGCTGCCCGCGGCCGGTAAACTTCTCGATCTCCGCGAGCCCGGCGGCGAGATCGATCACTTCACGCAACGCGACCTGCGGGTCTTGCTGCTGGCGATCGGGATCGGTTTGGTAACTTTCGACGTAGACGCGCAGGGTGGCGCCCTCGGTGCCGGTACCGGACAGGCGGTAGACGATGCGCGCGCCGCCGCGCAACAGGATACGAATGCCCTGCCGCTTGCTGGTACTGCCGTCGACGGGGTCGGTATAGCCGAAGTCGTCGGCGAATTCGATCTCGTGGCCGCCGACGACCTGCCCGGCGAGCGTATCGACCCGCCCGCGCAGCGAATCGATCAGCGTTTCGGCGGCATCGCTGTCGACGCCCTCGTAGTCGTGGCGGCTGTAGTAATCGCGGCCGTACTGCTGCCAGTGCTGCTGCACGATATCGGCCACCGACTGGCGCCGCACGGCGAGGATGTTGAGCCAGAATAAAACCGCCCAAAGGCCGTCCTTTTCGCGCACGTGGTCGGAGCCGGTGCCGAAGGATTCTTCCCCGCAGAGCGTGATCTTGCCCGCGTCGAGCAGATTGCCGAAAAATTTCCAGCCGGTGGGGGTTTCGTAGCAGGGTATACCGAGACCGAGAGCGACCCGGTCCACCGCCTGGCTGGTCGGCATCGAGCGCGCTACTCCGGCCAGCCCCCGACTGTATCCCGGTACCAGTTCGGCGTTCGCCGCCAGCAGGGCCAGGCTGTCGCTCGGCGTGACGTAAAAGTCGGCGCCGAGAATCATGTTGCGATCGCCGTCGCCGTCCGACGCGGCACCGAAGTCGGCGGCGTCTGCGCCGCGCATGCGGGCCAGTAGTTCGGGCGCATGGGCGAGGTTGGGATCCGGGTGTCCGCCGCCGAAATCCGCCAGCGGCCGGCCGCGCATTACGCTGCCTTCGGGCGCCCCGAGGCGCTGTTCGAGAATGCTGTGCGCGTAAGGCCCGGTGACCGCGTTCATGGCGTCGAACTGCAAGCGAAAATTCCGTCCGGACAATAGCTCGTGGATGCGGTCGAAGTCGAACAATTGCTCCATCAGTCCGGCGTAGTCGCTGACCGGGTCGACGACCTCGACGCGCGTACCGTCGATCTGCTGCTCGCCGAGCCTGCCGAGGTCGATGTCCGGCGTCTCGCAGATGCGGTAGCGTTCGATCGCCCGGCTGCGCTCGAATATCGCGCCGGTAACCTCTTCGCTCGCAGGACCGCCGTTGGCGCCGTTGAACTTGATTCCGAAGTCGGCATCCGGTCCGCCGGGATTGTGGCTGGCCGACAGGACGATGCCGCCGAAAGCCCGGTTCTTGCGAATGATGCAGGAAGCCGCCGGGGTCGACAGCAGTCCGTCGCGGCCGGCGATGATTCGCTCGAAACCGTTGGCCGCCGCCATGCGAATGATCGTCTGCAGCGCCTGGTCGTTGAAATACCGACCGTCGCCGCCGACCACCAGCGATTTTCGGGAACCGCCGTCGTCGGCGCCTGCGGTCGCATCGAAAATCGATTGCACGAAATTCTCGAGGTAGTTCGGTTGCTGGAAGACGCGCACTTTCTTGCGCAGGCCCGAGGTACCCGGCTTCTGGTCGGTATAGGGTTCGGTGGTTACCGTGTAGGACCTTGCCACGCCGGCTTACCTTTGCGTGTGGATCGACTGGTGCAACATGTCGGGAGTCACCAGTACCACGCCCTTGTCGGTGACCCGAAAACCGCGCTTGCGGTCCTGTTCGTGATCCTCGCCGATCACCATGCCCGATTCGATGGTGCAGCCGCGGTCGATAATCGCGCGGTTGATGCGCGCATTACGCTCGATTTCCACCTCGGGGAGAATGACGCTGTCGGTCACCTCGGCCCAGGAATGGATCCTGACGTTCGAAAACAGCAACGAGCGCGTCACGTTGGATCCCGAAATCACGCATCCGCCCGAAACCATCGAGTCGATCGCCAGGCCGCGCCGGTCGTCGGAATCGAATACGAACTTGGCCGGCGGTAATTGCGCCTGGTGGGTCAGGATCGGCCAGTCCTGGTCGTACAGGTTCAGTTCCGGAGTCACGTTGACGAGTTCCATATTGGCTTCCCAGAAAGCGTCCAGCGTGCCCACATCTCGCCAGTAGGCGCGCTTGCTCTTGTCCTTGCCGCGAAACGGAAATGCGTGGATCCGATACTTGTCGATGATCGACGGGATGATGTTCTTACCGAAATCGTGGTCGGATTTTGGGTCGTCGGCATCCCGGATCAATTGTTCGTAGAGAAATTCGGTATTGAACAGATAGTTGCCCATCGAGGCCAGGCAAAGCCCGGGCTGGCCGGGTATCGGGTCCGGATTTTCGGGTTTTTCGTTGAACTCGACGATACGCCCGCTCTCGTCGACCGTCATCACACCGAAAGCGCCGGCGGCTTCTTCGAGCGGCACCTCGAGGCAGGCGATGGTCATGTCGGCCTCGGTCTTTACGTGCGCCGCGATCATGTCGCCGTAGTCCATCTTGTAGATGTGGTCCCCCGAGAGGATCAATACGTATTCCGGCCGATGGGTGCGCAGGATGTCCAGGTTCTGGTAAATCGCGTCGGCGGTACCCTGGTACCATTCGCCGCCGGCGCGTTGCGAAGCGGGCAGGATTTCGACGAATTCGTCGAGTTCGCTGTCGAAGCGGCTCCAGCCGCGCACCAGGTGGCGGATCAGCGAATGCGCCTTGTATTGCGTCAGCACCCCGATGCGGCGAATGCCCGAGTTGATGCAGTTGGACATCGGGAAATCGATAATCCGGAATTTGCCGCCGAACGGCACCGCGGGCTTGGCGCGCCAGTCGGTCAGTTCGTAAAGCCGCGATCCGCGGCCGCCGGCGAGTACCAGGGCCAGGGTTTGACGCGTCAGGCGGCTTACGAAACGGATATTCTTCGGGGTTTTCATCTTGCTCACCTGGGTTGTGTCGAGGTTTCCTGCGCGGCGAGAAATCGCTCGACCTGCCGCAGGGTGGGCAGAGCGGGTATCGCCCCGGACGCGGTGGTGGTCAGGGCGCCCACGGCGTTGGCGAAGCGGCAAAGCTCGAATAGCTTGCCGGGATCGTCGAGGGCCGAGGGCTGCATCGCGATTCCTCGCAGCAGACCGGCCACGAAGCCGTCGCCGGCGCCGGTGGTATCCACTGCATCGACCTCGAAGGTCGCGACCTCGCCGCTGCCGCCGGGCGTCCAGAAATAACAGCCGCGCTCGCCGCGCGTGATCACCATCAATCTCAGCTGGTCGTGGCGAAGCCTGTCGATCGATGCATCGAGATCGCGCATACCGGCCAGGAATTCGACCTCGTCCTCGCTGATCTTGACGATGTGGGCATGCGAGAGCCCGAGCAGCATTCCCTCGCGCGCGGCCTGTTCGTCGGACCATAGCGACAGGCGCAGGTTGGGGTCGTAGGAAATCAGGCAGCCTGATTCGTGTGCCGCCTGCAACGCGTGCAGGGTAGCCTCGCGTACCGGCGCCGGTCGCAGGCTGAGCGAGCCGAAATGAACCAGTTTAGCCGCGCGGATCGCGTCGACATCGACTTCATCGATGCTGAACAGCATGTCGGCGCTCGGGTGACAGTAAAACATGAACTCGCGTTCGCCGTTGGCGTCGAGAGCGATGAACGCCAGCGCGGTATGCGCCTCGCTGCTGAAATGCAGCGAACCGATATCGACGCCTTCCTGCGCGAGCGCGTCGGCAAGAAAGTGGCCGAAAGCATCGTCGCCGACCTTGCCCATGAACGCGCTGTCGATGCCGAAACGTTTCAGGCCGACCACCACGTTGGCGGGCGCGCCGCCTGCCAGTCGGTTGAATCCGGGGACCGACTGCAGGTCGACCCCGGTTTGCGTCGGGGCAAAATCGACCAGCAATTCACCAAGGCATATCACGTCGGGCATAGCGTTATTGTCTCAGGCTTTTGAATCGCGTTCGAGTCCGAAATCCGGAAACCCGGTGCAAGAACTGCAGCCGCCATGGCGATAGGCGATGCGCGTTACCGGCGCGACCATTCCCGAAACCTGTTCCCGTACCGGCCTGCAAGCTCGATATAGCTGCTGATTCAGGGCCGGTTTTCGGGCAACCGATGATAGAGGTGCGCCAAATCGAAGTCAAAATCGGGCCAGGGAAGTGCTCGCATCCGGCGCGGAAACCGTCTTTTGGATCGTCGGACCGTGCTAGACTCCGGCCCGGCCTCAGCTGTTGAATTCTACCGTTGCGACGTTACTTATAGCGCACCGGCAAACCCCCGAGCGAGATAGATGGATAAACAACAACATTTCGGCGACCCGGACCTGAGAACCCGGATCAGGCAATGGGTCGGCAGACCGCGTGTGCAAAATTTCATCATGACGCTGATCGTCGTCAATGCGGTAATTCTCGGCCTCGAAACCGTACCCGCGGTCATGCAGCGGTTCGGCGATATCCTGATCGCGATCGACCATGCCATTCTGGCCGTGTTCGTGGTCGAAATTCTGCTGCGGATATACGCCCATCGGCTGGGCTTTTTTCGCGATCCCTGGAGCCTGTTCGATTTTACCGTGGTCGGCATCGCGCTGGTGCCCGCGAGCGGGCCTTTCGCGATATTGCGCGCGTTGCGCGTACTGCGGGTATTGCGCGTTCTCACCATGGTGCCGTCGATGCGTCGCGTGGTCGGCGCGCTGCTCAATTCGATTCCGGGCCTCGGCTCTATCGCGCTGGTGTTGATGCTGATCTACTACGTATTCGGGGTGATCGCCACCAAGATGTTCGGCGCCAATTTTCCGCAGTGGTTCGGCACCATCGGCGAATCCCTGTTTTCGCTTTTCCAGATCATGACCCTGGAAAGCTGGTCGATGGGTATCGTGCGCCCGGTCATGGAATCGCATCCGAATGCATGGATCTTCTTCGTCATCTTCATCCTCATCGCGACCTTCACGATGCTGAACCTGTTCATTGCCATTATCGTAAACGCGATGCACAGCTTCACCGAAGAAGAAAATATCGAGCGCAAAGAAGCGCTCGATAACGTGCGCGATCATATCGAGGCCGATTTGCACCAGGAGGTCGCCGCCTTGCGCGCGGAGATCGCCGACCTGAAACGCGTGCTGGAAGCAGGCGTTTCGCGCTAGAGACTGGCGGCAGCGGCCGTCCCGGCGCCGCCGGCCGGGTATCGATGTCCCGAATCGGCGCCGGAATGCGTACACCGGCCGGTATTCGAGACCGTTGCAGACGCCCCGATTGAGTGATATATATCTCTCTCGCAGTGTGCCGGAAGCGGATAGAATCGTCGCGTTCACGCCGGATCGGTCCAACAATCCAATGCCGTTGTGTAATCGAACCATAACCTGGCGATTCCAGAATGGTGCGGATAGCGGTGAACGATCGGAGGCGACGAAATATCGCGCAAAGCGGATGTCTCCGCAAAGGCGCGTAAAAAAGGCTAGATATAAGTATGAGGAACGCCAAGATACTCAGACTGAACAAAGCGGGGACGCCGATCGACTGGATCACCCGCGAGGAAGCCGCGACGCTCATCGTAAAAGAGCAGGTGGTCTGGGTGCTCGGCGAAAACGCATTCGTAATTCGTGGCGGTATCAACCGCATGGGGCGGCAATCGGTACTTTCTCTGCCCAGCATTCTGGCCAGCGACGGCAGCGTCAAGCTGAGCGACTTCGTACCGCCGCTGGTCAACAGCTACCTGTTCCGCCGCGACCAGTATCTATGCATGTATTGCGGTGGCGAGTTCAGTGCCGAAAACCTGTCGCGCGATCATATCCTGCCGGTTTCGCGCAACGGTACGGACAGCTGGACCAACGTGGTTACCGCCTGCAAGCGCTGCAATCATCGCAAGGCCAATCAGACGCCGGAGGAAGCGGGCATGCAGTTGCTCGCGGTACCTTTCGTGCCCAATCGATACGAATTCTTTTACCTCGCCAACAAAAATATACTCGCCGACCAGATGGAGTTCCTGAAAACCCAGTTTTCGAAAAACGGCAAGTGGAGCTAGATCCCGCAGCGTAAGACTCCGCCGGGACTCCTGACCGATATTGGGCTGTTAAAACACGATGATCCTCTATACTCGTGGGTGTCATCCGATAACAATACTATTCGTACAGCGGGACGTACATTCCAGGACCGGGCTTTAGTGGAAGACACATTTACCGATATCTCGAAATATTACGCCGCGCGAATCGTTGCAAACGTGCTCACCGTCGGCAAGATCATTTACATGGATGGCGAATACAGTTTTGCGCGCGACGATGTCAGCGGTCCCTTCGAGCTCATTGAACACGACGACGAAATTACTCGCATCATTCACGTAATCGGCGAGATCCACCCCCGTTCGGCCGTGGAAAGATATTTCGAAATCGACGTCTCTTCCTGTCTTTACCTGAACGAAAACGACGAACTGGGGGAGATCGAGGTACGCTCGATCCACAAGGGCATGGGCACGGCAATCTACTCGCGGCAGCAATGCCCGTTGATCCTGTGGAACCCGTCTTACGAGGAGCACCAGTATTTCGACGTTATCGATATCCAGAACGTGTTCGCCGACGGCGGCCAGAAAGCTGCCTTCGTGTCGGTGCTGGCCGAGAGCCTGCGCGAGTACGAATTGTTCCCGCCGCTGGTGCGGATGAAGAAATAGCCTGGATCCCTGATCCCGCCCTCCCGCGCACGGGCGGGCATTCGCCTGCCTGCCAACGACGCTCAAAGGTGCAGGCCGCACTCGGTTTTTTCCTGATCGGCATCCAGCAGGGCGCCGCCCGTCGATCGCAGTCCGCGCCGGTAACCCGGATGGCGCCATTCGACCGGCAGTCGCTCGATGTACTCCCAGGTGCGGGTATCCGACCAGTCGGCGATCGGATGCAGTTTCAGGATTGCCGGGTAATCCCGGTCGGGTTCCAGCAAGTCTTTGCCTGCGCGGTTCCGGGTTTGCTGGCGCCGTATGCCGGCGACGCTCGCGCGCGCGCCGGTGGCGTTCAAAAACTCGCACAGCGCCGACTTCTTGTGCGCTTCGCCGGACGCCTGCACGATATAAAGATTAAGACCGAGCGCCGACTTCAGATAGTCGCGGTAGAGGCGTTGAATCTCGTAATCGGGTCCGGGCAATTCGATCATGACCACCGCGATCTGCGGATCGACCTCGAGCGCGAGGCTCAGGCAGACGATCGATTGCGGCCCGAAACTGCTGTTGAGCACCAGGGACCCGCCGAAATGGCGATGCGCCCATTCGAGGCGCTCGCGCGCGCTCATTGCCTGAAGTTCGAGATTGTTCTCGCGGAGTGCGGCGGCAGCGCCGCCCGGGATTGTTTTGCTTTTCACGATCTGGTTCCATTGTCTTTTTGGGCTCGCGCTTCGCGTGCCGGGTTGAAAAAATCAGCAGAGGAGTTCTTTCCGGATTTTTAACAACAACAACAGAATTCGAACACGCAGGCACGGGCGCGCCCGGGGCGGGCGTTCAGGGGTGAAAGGAATGCCGGCGTGATTTCGTGCATCGGCGGATAGTAACCCGGTGTATTCGCGCATGGCAATCGATTTGTGCCCACCGACGGGTATTGCCGGCGACGGTCGCAGTCAAGCCGACAGGATATCGAAACGATCGCGTATCCAGGCATCGGGGGTCCCTGCCTCGGCCCAGGCGGCTGGTTCCAACCGATCACCCGGTTTCGGGTAATAATAGTCCCGTTTCATCGCCAGGTCTCTTCCCGGCCTTCAGTATCACGTATAATCTTTCGGACAACAGTCAATTAAAGGGGCCCCGAAATGAGCAGGTTTGTCCTGGTACTGGTTTCAGTGCTGCTAGGTAACACCGCAATCGCGGACGTACAGTTCGAGATGCGTGATTTCAGCGGCCAGACGAGTCTCGTCAGCAGTAATGGCGACCGATCGCGTATCGACAATTCCCGCATGCCGGGTTATGCGATCGTCGATCACGATAGCGGCGAGTTCATGATGGTCGATCCCGAGCGCAGGGAAATCCTGGTGGCGACCCCGGGCGCCGGTGGAGTGACGGTCGGCGACGAGGCGATCAGCGTGAGTCTCGAGGACGAGGGCGGCGGTCAAAAGATTGCCGGCTATGAAACACGCAAGTATCGATTCATCGCCAGCGGCGAGCGCTGCGGAACGATTTACGGGTCCCGAAAACTGATGCATGACGATCGCGTTCGTATGATGTTCGAGGCGATGCGGGGCATGCAGAATATCTCTCGCCGCATGACCGCCGGCCTTTCCGGCGTCATGCCGCTTTGCCAGCGGGCTAATTTACAGCTTTCCGGGGCCATGGACTCGGCGGGTGTGCCGATGCGCGTGCTCGACGCCGGGGGCAAGACGCTCTCGGAAATCGTTTCGGTGGATATCGACAAGAGCCTGCCGGCGGATTACTACCAGGCGCCTGCCGGCATGACCCGGGTCGACATGAACGCGAAAATGAACCAGGCAGCCGAGCAGATGCGGAACATACCCGATATGAACCAGATGATGGAACAGATGCAGCAAGGCGGCGCGCAGATGACGCCCGAAATGCAGGAGCAGATGAAACAACAGATGGATCAACTGCAAAACATGCTCAAACAGATGGAGCAGCAGTAGGGCGGCCTGCCCCGGGGGGGCGGCTGCACCGCTGGTCCGCGCAGTTCTTTCAGTTGAGAATAGCGTCGACTTCTTCGCTGATGATCGTGCCGATCGAATCCATGTCATCGCGTGAAAACGTCAGCGGTATGCGCAGATCGAAAGTCGTGGAGAGTATCTCCAGGGTGCGCGGCAAGCGCTGCTGGTTTTCGATGTAGCGCCAGCTGTCGTAGCGGCTCGTAAAACCTCGCGGCTCGGCATCGCCGAACCATTTGAGCTCGACACCGCGCGCCGCGCAAGCGGCCACCAATTCGGCCGCGTTCGACGCCTCCAGGGCCTCGACGCGAAATTGCAGCGAACTGCCGACGAAATCTTCCGCCCCGGGTCTCGCCGGCAATCGAATCTGCGGGTTCTCGCCCAGGCGCGCCTCGAGGGCCCGGTAGCGGTCGTTCCAGCGGGCGCAGTTTTTATCCAGCAACGGCAGTTGCGCGCGCAGGATCGCCGCGCGCAGATTATCCATGCGGCCGCTGTAATTCGGGGTCTCGAATTTGACTCGCTCGAAGCATTCGTCGGGTGGCAGGGTACCGTGCCGCGCATAGAGCATGTACGAACCCGAATAGATGATGGCGCGCGCGATGACCTCGTCGTCGTCGGTAGTCAACAGTCCCCCTTCGCCAGAATTCAAGTGCTTGTAAGTCTGGGTGCTGAAGCAGGCGATTTTGCCGAAATTGCCCGATCTCGTGCCTTTCCATCTCGCGCCCATGGTATGCGCGCAATCCTCGATCAGCGTGACATCGTGCTTTCGGCACAAATCGGCGACGGCATCCATGTCGGCGATGTGGCCGCGCATGTGGGATATCAGGAAAAAGCGCGCGGCGGTCTCTTTCATCCGCGCCTCGAGATGGCCGAGATCGACACAGAAGTTGCGATCGATCTCCACCAGCACGGGCACACCGCCCGCGTTTTCGATCGCTCCCGGTACCGGCGCCAGCGTAAAGGCGTTGCTGAGCACCGCCTCGCCCGCTTTTATCCCGGCGGCCTTCAGGGCGATATGCAGCGAGTAACCGCCCGATGCGCAGGCCAGGCAATAGCGCTGGCCCTGGTATTCGGCGTACTCCCGCTCCAGTTCGGCGGCTTCCCCGGTCTCGCCTTCGAGCAGGTTGTATCGATGCAGGCGGCCGCTGCGCATCACCGCGACCGCGCGTTCGATCGCCGTCTCCGGCAGGGCTTCCTGCTGCGTGAACGGCTTGTCGAAAACCGGCTTGCGCACGCCGGTTAATCCTCGCCGGACAGATCGAATGCCTGCGGATAGGCGAACAGCGATGCGCTGCCGCCGGTATGCACGAACACCAGGTTTTCGCCGGCCTTGAAATGGCCCTTGCGGACCAGGTCGATCAAGCCCGCGAATCCCTTGCCGGCGTAGACCGGGTCGAGCAATATACCCTCGTAGCGCGCCAGCATCTTGACCGCTTCGACCATGCCCTCGGTCGGGACGCCATAGCCTTCGCCGACATAGTCGCCGTTGGCGACGATACGCTCGCGCGCCACGAAGTCCTCGCCGAGACCCATATAGCCGGAAGTGCGCCGCACCAGCTCGTAAACCTTGTCTTCCTGGGTCTTGCCGTCGCGGCTGACACAGACGCCGTAAACCGGAATGCCGCTGTGCATGGCTTCCATGCCGACCACCAGGCCTGCCTGGGTGCCGCAACTGCCGGTCGCGTGCAATACGTGGTCGATACGCAGCGAACGATCGTTGGCCTGATTGACCAGTTCCAGTGCCGCGTTGACATAACCCAGCGCGCCGATTTCGTTAGAGCCGCCGCCGGGGATGATATAGGGATTTTTGCCCTGGTCGCGCAGCCGGCTCGCCAGTTCCTCCATTTCCGCGTCCATGTCGCTGCCGGCGGGGCGGGTCGAAATCGTCGCCCCGTGCAGGCGGTCGAGCAGCACGTTGCCGTTGCTGGCATAGGAATCGTCGTGAAAACCGGTGCGGTCTTCGAGCAACAGATGGCATTCGAGGTCGAGCTTCGCCGCGATGGCACAGGTCTGGCGCGCGTGGTTGGACTGGGTCGCACCCTGGGTAATTACGCAGTCGGCGTCTTTGGCCACCGCGTCGGCCATCAGGAATTCGAGCTTGCGCGTCTTGTTGCCGCCGGACGACAGGCCGGTGCAATCGTCGCGCTTGATCCAGATATGCGGGCCGCCGAGTTCCTCGGACAATCGCGGCAGGGATTCCAGCGGAGTGGGCAGGTGAGCGAAGTGCAGGCGTGGGAAGCGGGAAAGATGCATGGGGTCTCCGGTGTCGATGCACGATTATACGGGAACCCGAGATGATAATAGAATGGACGACAATTTTAATACTTTTCTGGAACTCAACGATTGATCCCGGCTTTTTTACTGACTCGCCAGTGGTTCGACGATGCGGACGGCGTCCGCCTCGATTTCTGGCTCGCCAGCGCCGACGGGCCGCTCAAGGTTTCGATACATGGACAACAGGCATTGTTTTTTATCCGCCAGGCGGATGCCGAAACCGCCGCCCGGTTGCTCGCTGAACAGCGCGGGGTCGAGATCAAACCGCTCGAGCTGCAGACTTTCGGGCAGGACCCGGTAAGCGCGGTTTACTGCGATTCGCAGCAGCAGCTCTACCGCGCTCGCGACCGTCTCAACCAGGCCGGCGTCGGTTGTTACGAGGCGGATATCAGGCCCGTGGAAAGATTCCTCTGTGAACGCTTTATCACCGCCTGCGTCGATGTCGACGCCGACAGCGGCGATCGCGAGTTGCACAATGTCCGCCTGCAGGCCGGCGACTATGTCCCGAGCCTCGAAGTCATGTCCTTCGATATCGAATCCGATTTCGAAACCGGTGAATTGTTTTCGATCGCCTTCGTCACCTCGCAATCGCGGCGCGTCCTGATGATCGGCGAAGGCGAGAGCGACGAATCGATCGAGTACCTGGAAGACGAAAAGGCATTGCTGCTGCGCTGGATCGACCGGGTCGAGCGTATCGACCCCGATGTCCTGATCGGCTGGAACCTGATCAACTTCGATCTCCGGATGCTGCAGCAAAAATCCCGCTCACTCGGCGTGCCCCTCGCGATCGGCCGCGGCGGCGCCTTGCCCGTCTGGCGCCAGTCGCAACAGGACAGTAGCCAGTATTTCGTGCGGATCCCGGGACGCGTGGTGCTCGATGGCATCGATACCCTGCGCTCGGCGACCTGGAACTTCGCGAGTTTCGCGCTCGAGTCGGTAGCCCGGGAATTGCTCGGCCGCGGCAAGCTGATACAAGACACGAAGCAGACCGATCCGCTTTACAAGGCGCGTGAAATCCGCCGCCAGTTCCACGAGGACAAGGCGCTGCTGGCCGAGTACAACCTCGAGGATTGCCAGCTGGTCTGGGAAATTTTCGAACATGCCCGGCTAATCGATTTCTCGATCGAACGCGCCCGCCTCACCGGTCTCGAGATGGATCGCGCCGGCGGCTCGGTGGCGGCCTTCGATAATCTCTACCTGCCGCGCCTGCACCGCAAGGGTTACGTCGCCCCCAATATCGGCGACTACGCCGGCGAACTCAATGCCCCCGGCGGTTACGTGATGGATTCCAGGCCCGGCTTGCAGGATTCCGTGCTGGTGCTCGATTACAAGAGCCTTTACCCGAGTATCATCCGCACTTTCCGGGTCGATCCCTATGCGCGCATCGCCCCCGGGGAAGAGCGGGTGCCCGGATACGACGGCGCGAGCTTCCACAAGCACGAGCACATCCTGCCGCAAATCATCGAGAATCTGTGGGCGGCGCGCGACCAGGCCAAGCGCGACGGCAATGCGCCGCTGTCGCAGGCGATCAAGATCATCATGAATTCGTTTTACGGCGTGCTCGGCACGCCGGGTTGCCGCCTGCACGATTCCAGGCTTACCAGCTCGATTACGAAGCGTGGCCACGACATCATTCTGCAAACCGTGAAGCTCATCGAGGCCGAGGGCTACGAGGTAGTTTACGGCGATACCGACTCGGTATTCGTGGCGCTCGACGGACGCGAAGACAACGCCGTCGCCGCGGCAATCGGCGAGCGCCTGGTCGAAACCGTCAATGCTTACTGGCGCGCTCACCTGATGCGTGAATACGGCATCGAATCCTGTCTCGAAATGGAATTCGAAACCCACTTCAAGCAGTTCTTCATGCCCACCATGCGCGGTTCCGAGCAAGGCAGCAAAAAGCGCTATGCAGGCTTGATCGACGACGAGCGCGGTGACCGGCACATCGTTTACAAGGGCCTCGAAACCGTGCGCACCGACTGGACCGAACTGGCGCGGCAATTTCAGCAGAATCTCTACAGTCTGGTGTTCGACGGCGCGGATTATACGGACTACATCCGCAAGGTGGTCGCCGACCTGTACGCGGGCAAGCTCGACTCGCAACTGGTCTACCGCAAGCGGCTGCGCAAGAAACTATCCGAGTACCGGAAAAACATCCCGCCGCATGCACGCGCGGCGATCAGGGCCGAGGACGAGTTCCGCCGGCAGGGCCAACCCCCGCGCTATCGCAACAGGAGCTGGATCGAGTACGTGATCACCACGGCTGGCGCGCAGACCCTGGAGTGCCGTCGCGACCGGCTCGACTACGATCACTACGTCGACAAGCAGCTGACGCCGATCGCCGACACCATTCTCAACGCGGTCGGCTCTTCGATGGACGCGGTAACCGCCCAGCAGCAGGATCTGTTTTAGTCCGCATATTGCGCGAGTCCCACGTGGGATCACTTGTTGCGCGGCGGCAGCTCGTCGTATTGCGGCAGGTCTTCGACATTCACGCGCCACGGGGCGCGGTCCTGCCAGTGAATGTTGTGCTTCGGCCGGATGCCGGGGTCCTCGTCGAGGGTGCCCGCCGGGATCACCACCGAGACCCCGCTTTGCGACAGCCAGGGCAGCGACGAACCGCAGCGCTTGCAAAAACAGGTGGCGTAATGTTTCGCCTCCGGATGCTCGAAACGGCCGACCATGTCTTCACCCTCCAGCCATTCGAAATACTCCGGATTGACGATGATGTTGCTGGCATGCGCACTGCCGGTGAACTTGCGACACCGCGAGCAATGGCAATACTGGAAAACATATTCGGGTCCGTGATACTGGTAGCTGACGGCGCCGCACAGGCAGCTGCCCTTGATGGTTCTGTTCATGGTTGTATCCTCCGCAGGCGCGCAGTTTATCCCGCGCGCGAAGCGCTCGGCAACTGCCAGCCGTAACGGTCGCGATTCGCGGTGTGTATTATCCCGCGCCCCGGGTTACCATCGGTGCATCTTACGAATTGGCGGCGGGGGATATTGCGGCATGAAACGCGGCGTGAAGCTGGAAACGCTGAGCTGGGTAGAAGCGGAACGATGCTTTGCTGACGACCCGGTGGTGGTATTTCCGCTCGGTGCCGCCGCCAAGGAGCACGGCCCGCACCTGCCGCTGAATAACGACGCGCTGATCGCCGAATGGCTCGCCGGCGAAATCATGCAACGCATGCCGGTCGTCGTCGCGCCGCTGATCAATGCCTCCTTCTACCCGGCGTTTACCGAATACCCGGGCTCGATCAGCCTGCGCGCGGCAACCGCGCGCGACCTGATCGTCGATAGCTGTGCGAGTCTCGCGCGCTTCGGGCTGACGCGCTTTTATATCGTCAATACAGGAATTTCGACGCTCGGACCGCTGGCCGAGGCCGCGGGGTCGATGGCGCCGGGCGTACACTTCGATTATCTCGACCTCGACGCCGCGCTGGCCGGGCTGCCCGACGGCTTGCTGCAACAGCGATACGGCAGCCACGCCGACGAACACGAAACCTCGCTGATGCTGCATATTGCGCCGCGGGTCGTCGACATGAAACAGGCCGTGGACGACGGTTCCGAAGGCGAGGGTCTCCTGACGCGAGTCCGCGGGCAGGGCAGCTGGTCGCCTTCCGGCATCTATGGGCAGGCCACGTTGGCCAGCGCGGACAAGGGCCGCGTCATCGCCGCCGTGCTGGTGGAGCATTGCGTGGCCGACGTCGAGCGCCTGATGCAAGGCGGACCCTGATCCCGCTCGGATCCAGCGGCCGGTCGGCGCGGGTACCAGGCGGGTTCAGCGTTCGAGCTTGACGCCCGCGGCGACGCGGTCCCAGGTTCGCTCCGAGACGCCCGCCTGTCGCAATTCGAATTTCTGGATCTTGCCGGTCGCGGTCTTCGGTAGCGCGTCGACGATCTCGATGTATCTCGGAATCATGAAATAAGCCATGCGCGGTTCGAGATAGCGAATCAGTTCCTCGGGATCGACGCGATCGCCGTCGCGCGCTACCAGCACCGCCATGACCTCTTCCTCGGTCTCCTCCGCCGAAACCGGGATCACCGCGCATTCGAGCACCGCGGGATGGCTGTTGATTTCGTTTTCGACTTCCATCGACGAGATGTTTTCGCCGCGGCGGCGGATCGCGTCCTTGACGCGGTCGACGAAGTAAAGGTTGCCGTCGCCGTCGCGCATCAGCATGTCGCCGGTGTGGTGCCAGAGGTTGCGCCAGGCCTTTTCCGTCCATTCGGGATGCTGCCAGTAGCCGTTGCTCATGATCCAGGGAACCTTCGGCCGCACCAGGGCCTCGCCCGGGACGCCGTCGGCGACCTCGCGGTCGTACTCGTCGACGATCCTGACCTCGTAGCGGTCCTCGGCGACCCGGCCGCAGGTT
>JASFKL010000026.1:0-19750 GCA_050118655.1 Gammaproteobacteria bacterium
ATGCAGGATCATTTCGGTATCGGGACCGATTACTTCGAGGCGTCCGGCTGCGCGATCTACACGGTCGAAACCCACCTGCGCTATGTCAACGACGTGCGCATGCCAGCGAATCTGGAAATCGAAACCCTGATGCTGGGCTCCGGGCCCAAGAAAATCTGGTACGGACATCGCATGCTGGTCGACGGCGAGCTTTGCGCGACCGCCGAATTCATGACCCTGCACTACGATACGCGCGCTCGGAAAACGGCCGAGATGCCGGCCGAAATCCAGTCGGCGCTAACCGCCGCCGAGGTCGGTGAGTTGCCCGGCTGGGTCGGTCGCCGGATCAGCCTGTCGGGGAAGTAACCGGCGCCAGCGGCAGGTTCAGAAACACTTCGAATTCGCGCGCGAGATTGCAGCTGACGCGTGCATGCACCCTTCCCTGGCGATCGAGGAAGGATTGCTCGCCGGCGACCGGGAACACTCCCTCGTGCCAGATTCCCGGGTGGATGTAAAATCCGCGGCTGCCGTCGAACCAGAATGCGACCACCGCCTCCGGGCGCAGGTCGTCGCCGGGCAAGGCGACCGGCACCACGAACGGCCGGCGCTCGCGCGGGAAGAACAGCTGGCCGCCGTCGGGATGGTAATTCAGGTGCCAGAGCAATATTCGCTCCGGCACCGCCCGCGCGGAACTCTCGTCGGCTTCGCCGGGATTGACCGACCAGCCGAGCACATAGTGCCCGCCGACCGCGTCGTTGCTGCCGTACAAAATATCGCCGCGCCATTCGCTGTGGAAAATTCCCTCGACGGTACCCGCCTCGTCGCCGGTACCGGCATCCACGGAACGCCAGCCCTGTGCCGGCCACTGCACGATCTCGACGTCACAATCGTCGGCATCGTCGACCAGGTATCCGTATCCGTCGACGGCGGCGCCATCGGCGACGATCAGCGGCACATCATGCCAGGGCAAACTGCCCGGGACCTCTGGCGACAGGTAGTCTATGGGAGCGTCGGGAGACTGCAATTCTTCGATCCGGTTAGCCGTGGCTGCGCCTAAAAGTTCTCGACCCACGGCCGCAGGTCGAGTTCGTGTGTCCAGGCCGAACGATGCTGTTTCAACACCGCCATGTAGGTTTCCGCGATCGCGTCGGGATCGAGCAGCGAATCCTCGGCCGCATCGCCGGCAGGCTGCCTGCGCGGAGACGCGATTCCGCCATCGATAATGAAATGCGCGACGTGAATGTTTTTCGGACCCAGCTCGCGCGCGAGGCTCTGCGCCAGGCCGCGCAGCGCGAACTTGCCCATCGCAAACGGTGCGAAATTCGGGAAGCCCTTGACGCTCGCGGTCGCGCCGGTAAAGAACAATGCACCGCGGCCGAGTTCCTGCATGCCGGCGGCCGCCTTCTGCGCCACCAGGAAAGCGCCGTAGGCGGTCTGCATCAGCGAATCCAGCACCAGCTCCGGGTCGAGGCTGACGATCGAACCGGCAGTGTAGGCGCTCGGGTTGTAGAGCACGACCTCGGCGAGGCCGACATCCTGCTGCAGCGACTCGAACAGCGCCGCGACCTGCTCCGCCGAGGTCGCGTCACAGGCGATGGCGTGCGCGTCGATTTCGGCGCACAGCTCGTCGAGCTTGTCGATGTTGCGTGCCGCGAGTACGACCCGGTAGCCGTCCGCGGCCAGCGCGCGCGCGAATGCGGCGCTGTTGCCGCTGCCCGCGCCGACGATTAAAGCGATTTTTGACATGCCTTCCCCCGTATAGCCGCGATCATCACGGCGCTATTAAAACGCCGGCCGATCGATTTGTATAGGGGGAATTCAGTCGTCATTACCAGATGATATTCGATATTGCCGCCAGATCAGCCGCACCGCCTCGGTCAAATCGGTGTCCGCGGCGTCGACGCGGCGGTCCATTTCCGCCGGGCTGACCCAGCGGCCGTCGTCGATTTCGTCGGCATCCAGCTCGAGCGGACCGTCGAAATCGCAACGGTAGACCATGCAGTGCTCGTATCCCGTGCGCGCCGAGGCCGGCAGTTTGAACAGTTCCTCGAGCGGATCCGACAACGAGATACCGAGTTCCTCGTGGATCTCGCGCAGCGCACAGGCCTGATACTCTTCGCCGCTATCGACGTGGCCGGCGGCCGACGTATCCCACTTGCCCGGCTGTTCGTCCTTTTGCATCGAGCGTAGTTGCAGGAATACCTCACCGCGGCTGTTGAACACCAGGATGTGCACCGCGCGATGCATCAATCCGCGCGCATGAATTTCGCCGCGGGTCTCGACCCCGACGATTTCATCGTTTTCATCGACTATGTCCAGCAATTCGTGGCTTACCGACACTGCATCGACTCCGCTGGGTGGCAACGCCGACAGTCTATCCGCTTTGGCGTCAAATTCGAATTGCCTTTGCAGGGACGATGATTAATCATGCCGAAAATTCGCGGGAGTCCGGTATCGAATACGAACTGTTTTTATCGTTTGTCGTCTTTGGCGTGATCGCGGCGGTGACGCCGGGTCCGAATAACGTCATGCTGACGACGACGGGGCTCAATTTCGGTGTGCGCCGCGGGGTGCCGCACCTGCTCGGCATTTGCATCGGCTTTCCGGTGATGCTGGCGCTGATCGGCCTCGGCTTCGGCACGCTGTTCGAGATTTATCCGATACTGCACGAAATCATCAGGATCGTCGGCATCGTCTACCTGGTCTACCTGGCCTGGAGAATCGCAATGACCCGGGGCGGCGTGGAACGTATCGAGCGCTCGAAACCGATCAATTTCTGGCAGGCCGCGGCATTTCAATGGGTCAATCCCAAGGCCTGGGTCATGGGCAGCAGCGCGCTCGCAGCCTATACCTCGCTGGACAGCAATTTTTTCGTCCAGGTGGCGATCATTTGCGTCACTTTCTTTTTTATCACCCTGCCCTGCGCCGGTGCCTGGCTGGTGTTCGGCGCCAGCCTGCAACGCCTGCTGCGCGACCCGAAGCACCTGCGTGTCTTCAATATCGCGATGGCATTGCTGCTGGTCGCGTCGATCCTGCCCGTTATCGCGGATATGTTCGCGGGCTAGCGCGGTCCCCGCAGCTGGCCATCGATAAAAAAGGCCTCGCGCGGAATCGCACGAGGCCTTCTTGTTCGGACTTACGAAAACGAATCAGGGCTTGATATAGGTATAGCCTTCCTGCTGCAGCTTGGAGAGCTGGGCCACGCCGCTCGGAACGATATCCTCATCATAGACATCGTAGAGATCGGTCATCTCGACATTGCGACCCTTGATCGTGTTGTTGCAGATCGCGAAACTGACGCCCTGGTTTTTCAGGTTGGCGACCTTGGCGGTCATCACCTGGTCGCCGTTGGCATGCTTGAACTTCTTCAGCCGCTGCAACGAGGCCGGATCGAGCAGCAGCGACAGGCCGTTGCCGTGCAGCACGACCACGAGATCGAGGTTCTCGGCGCCGACAGCATTGATATGGTTCTGGATATTACGCAAAGCGCCGGCCTGGGCCTTGGGATTGTCGTAGTTGATGTGGTAGACCACTTTTTGCTTGCCGTAGTAATCGCCCGCGGCCGCCTGCCCCGCGAACATGGAACTCGTCACGATCACTGCGGACAGTATCAGTGTGGTAATCGTTTTCATGTTTCCTCCTGATTATTATGGAATGCTAACGGCAAAAGCTTATGCCAGCGCCCCGCAAAATATAATTAGGGAATTCCCTAATACCCGGATCAGCGATTCTTATGGAGTATCAGGCCGAGACGCACCAGCGCAGAGAAGGTACGCGCGCCGGTTTTGCGCATCACGCGCGCGCGATGAACCTCGACCGTTTTCTCCGAAATACCCAGCTCCGCGGCGGCCGCCTTGTTGGTCATGCCGTCGACGACCAGGCGCATGACCTCGCGTTCGCGCTCGGTCAGCTCGGCGAGCGCGCGTTGCGCGATACCGCGTTCCTGCTCGATAAAGTTCATTTCGCGCTCGTGACCTAACGCGTCGCGGACCGCATTCAGCAGCTGGTCGTCGGAGTAAGGCTTCTCCAGAAACTCGTAGGCACCGAGTTTCATCGCCCGTATCGCGATCGGTACGTCGGCATGGCCGGTCAAAATGATCACCGGCATCCGGTTGCCGCGCCGTGCGAGTTCCTGCTGCACCTGTAATCCGCTCATGTCCGGCATGCGTATATCCAGCGTGATGCAGCCGGACCAGTCCGCGGACCAGCTGTCGACGAATTCGGCGGCCGACGCGAAGGCCCGGTTCTGGAGCTTCTCGGTGCCGAGCAGCCAGCACAACGAATCCCGCGCCGAGGCGTCGTCGTCGACCACGTATACGACCTGCTCCTGATCGGAATGCCCGGCCATCGAGGTCACCGCCCGGGCAGCGTAATTCGAAACGCCGGCTGTCCCCGGGTATCGACCAGATAGCCGATTTCGCCGGCATGGGACTCGATGATCGAGCGGCTGATGGACAGGCCCAGACCGAGGCCGTCGCCCTTGGTGGTAAAGAAGGGATCGAACAGCCGATCGACGATCCCGGGATCGATTTGCGGGCTCGAACTGGCGATTTCCACCGCCAGGTTGTCCGCCGCATCGGGGAACAGCCTGACCGTAATGGATTTACCGCCGCCGCTGCACGACTCGAGCGCATCGATCGCGTTGACCAGCAGGTTGACGACGACCTGCTCGATCTGAATCCGGTCGGCAGTGACTTCACCCGCCCGGCTATCGGCCTCCAGCGAAACCTCGATGTTCTGGCGTCCCAGCCTCGGCTGCAATAATCCGACCGCGGATTCGATGCATTCATGCAGCAAGAACTTCTCTTCACGGAGGCGATCGCGCTTGATGAATTCGCGCAAGCGGCGAATGATTTCGGCCGCGCGCCGGGCATCCTGGCCGACTTTTTCGATCGCCTGGTGCAATTCCGGATCGATCACCCCGTGTTTTTGCATCAGCCGCAGGCTGCCGTTGCTGTAATTCAGAATCGCGGTCAACGGCTGATTCAACTCGTGCGCGATCCCGGTCGCCATTTCGCCCATGGTGTTGAGACGCGCGACGTGGGCCAGCTGGGTCTGGTGTTCCTGCGCGCGCCGATCGGCCTCGCGGCGCTCGATTTCCTCGCCGATCCATTGCGTCATCAGCATGAGTATATCGACGTCGACGTCGGAATAGCTGCGCGATGCGGGCTCGCCGGAACCGAACAGCAGAACCCCGCCGATTTCGTCGCGTATGCGAAATCGCGCGGCGATCGCCGACCCGGTCTCGGGTCCTTCGGAATAGCCGTCCCCGGCGGCGAAATCGGTTACGATCAGGTAATCCTCGGCGTCGTCGAAGCCATCGAGAATCGCGGTGAGAATCGAATCCCGCACCTCGACGCTACTCGATTCGTAATCGATTTCTAGCTCGATGCCGGACGGCCTCGGGGCGCTAATAGTGGCGAAATCCATGGAAAAAAATCCGCAGCCCTGGCGCAGCAAGGCGTCGAGTTTTTCCGCGAGGTCTCTGCCGCTGTCGGTCGTAATGTCGTGTATCGAACGCAGGATCGATTCGCTTCGCCGCAGCGACCTGTTGACTTCGGCAAGTTCCGCGGTGCGTTCGCGAACCCGGATTTCGAGATGTTGCTTGTGCGCGGCAAGCGACTCCTGGGCCAGGCGGCGCTGCTCGGCCTCGTCCCGGTAGAGTGCTTCCGATAGCGAAATTCGCCGGTTGGCGCGCAAAATCGATATCGTAAACCCGGTCAGCACCAGGATCAGGACGATACTGAAAAGGATCCACTCGCGATATTCGCGCCATACCGAGGCCAGCGAAGGTTTGCCCAGGTCGGCATAGGGACCGATGCCGAGTTCCCGAAACAGGTCGTGCACCGGACCGTAATCCAGCGGTATCGTCCAGCCGGCGGCATAGGCGCGGGTCGCGGCCTCGCTGCCGGGCTCCATCCGCAGCAGCGCGATCGCGATCTGCTGCGCCAGTCCGGCCGGGGTATGACGCGCCTTGGCAAAAGGCCATTCGGGATACAGGCGGGTACTGTGCAGGAATGGAAAGCTGTTCTCGCTGCGTCCGCCGAGCACCTTGATCTCGTCGATATCGATGATGCCCTCGGCCGCCATGCGCTCGAGCGTGCCGCTGCGCACGGTACCCGCATCCACCTCGCCGGCGAGTACCGCGTGCACGATCTTGTCCTGCGGAAACCCGCTGAACCGCAGCTCGCCCAGGTCGGTCATCGGGTCGATACCGGCGGCGAGCAATTCCCGCCAGGCCATCTGGAATCCGCCGAAAGCATTGACGCTGACCGCCATCATCGAACGGCCCGCCAGATCCTTCAACGAGTTCAGATCGGAGCGTTCCCGGCGGCAAAAAACCACCGCGCCGAACTGGGTATAGGTTTCGCCGCCATGGTCTAGCTTGAGTGTCGCCAGGCGGGATATGCCGTAGGCATGCTCGAGCACCACGTAGTTACCGGTATTGGTCAGGATGAAATCGAGGCGGTCGTCGGCAACCGCCTCGCGCATACCGTCGAGGGTCAGGGGTACAAGCCTGAAACGGAACCCGTCGAGGCTCTGGCTGAGATACTCGGCGGTCGCCGACCAGCGTTCCAGCGCATGTGTTTCGCCGCGGAAGGCGAGCACGCCGAGTGTCAGTTCGGCCGGTGCCGCCGGGGCCGGTAGCGGCCACAGGCAGGCCCACGCCGGCAAGATCGCGATGATCGCCAGCCGGAGACAGAAACAAGCGCTTGCCGTCACTGCCCGTCCCTCGCTCGGGTCCAGGTCGCCAGCGGCTAGTCCCCGGATTCGGCAAAAGCCTCGTCGTCGGCGTACGGAAACCACCAGAAATCCTGGGTGCCGCATTCGGGGTCCAGCCAGACGAACTTGGTCTTGCGAAAGGTTTCCAGACCCTCGGGCCCGAGTTGCCGGCCCATGCCGCTCATCTTGGTGCCGCCGAACGGGCCGGCATCGTTATCGAGCAACGGCGCGTTGATCCAGACCATGCCGCCGTCGAGTTCTTCGGCGGCGCGGATACTTTCGCGCATGTCCGTGGTGTAAAGGCAGGCGCCGAGTCCGTAATTCGAATTATTGGCATACTCGAGTGCCTGCTCGAAGCTGTCGACCTTGCAGATCGGCGCCACCGGGCCGAAGCTCTCGTTGTTGAAGATATCCATCCCGGGATTGCAGCCGGTCAGGATCGTCGGTTCGACGAACCAGCCGTGGTCCCGGCCGGGCGGACGACCGCCGCCGAGGGTCACCTCGGCGCCCTGCTCGCGCGCGCGTTCGAGCACGCCCTCGTAGCGCGCACGTTCCTTTTCCGCCACCAGCGGTCCCATGTCGACCTTGTCGAGGCCGTTGCCGATGCGGATTTTTTTCGCTTCCCCGGCGAGCCTGTCGACGAACTCGTCGTGGATATCGCGGTGCACGAAAAAGCGCTCCGCGGAAACGCATATCTGCCCGCAGTTCATATAGGCGGAAAAGGCCGCGCCGCGGGCGACCACGTCGAGCGGCGCCGAGGGCATGACGATGAACGGATCGTTGCCCGAGGTTTCGATCAGCGACGGTTTCATCATTTCGCCGCACTTCGCGGCGATCGCCTTGCCGGTCGGCACGCTGCCGGTGAAAGCGACCATGTTGGTGCGCGGATGCTCGACCAGCCGGCGCCCGGCCTCCCCGGCACCGGTCAGCACCTGGAACAGGCCCGGCGGCAGGTGCCGGTTGAAAGCTTCGGCGAACATCAACGTCGTCATCGAGGTGTACTCCGAGGGCTTGGTGATCACCGCGTTGCCGCAGGCCAGCGCCGCGGCGCCCTCCCAGGCGAGCAATGTCATCGGATAGTTAAAAGGCTGGATCGAGACCACCACCCCGAGCGGCAGCTTGAGCGTGTAGTTCAGATGGCCTTCCACGGCGGGCCCCATCACCCGTCCGATCTCGGTGCGCCCGGTTTCGGCGTAATAACGTATCGCCGAAACCGACCAGTCGACCTCGTCGGCCGACTCCTTGTAGGGCTTGCCCATCTCGCGGGTCAGGGTCTCGGCGAGCCTGGGCTTCATCGCCAGTAGATCGCCCGCGATTTGGTGCATGATCTCGGAACGCTCGAGCGCGCTCATGCGCCACCATTTTTTTTGCGCGGCGTGGCCTGCATCGACCGCGGCATCGATTTCGGCCGCCGAGGTTTCGGCGATCCGGGCGATGACGCTCTCGGTTGCCGGATCGATTACCTCGTGGCTTTCGGCGGCCTCGCTGTGCAGGAACTCACCGGCGATCAGTATTTTTTGGCTCAGGTTTTCCAGTTCGTGTAATACGCTCATCTCCGCCCCTCGGGAAAGCCCGTTAAAGAGGCGGACATGCTACCATTTTCAGAATACGAACTGGCGCAAAAATTCACTGAAGAAATTGCCGGCGGGCGCCTTGCTTTCTTTGGTCTTAACCCTCGGCTTTCTGCACGCGGTATCGCCGTGGGCAGGATTGTAAAGCTGATCGTTGACCAGTCGCTCGACGCCGCGCGCGAACAGCAGACCGGGGTTGGATGACTGGATTTGCGGGTTTCTGACTCTTCTCATTTCGGGTTCCTCGTCGGGGTTTCGTGGTTGCGATGGGAGGATTGTCGACAGGCCCCGTTAATTCACTTGCCGAAATGCGTTAAATCGACCAAAATAATCGTTAAATAATCATTAAATTCTATAACTTGCTGATTTTTATAATTTTTTAGACATCAAAAATCTGAAAAAATCAGCTCGCGGGAAGCCGGATGTCGAAACTGGAGCTCATATTGCTGGGCCGCTTCGAATGCCTGCTGTCATCGGGCAAACGGGTAACCCTGGCGATGCGCAAGGCCGAGGTGCTGCTCGCCTACCTGGCGCTGTCGCCGGGGCTGCGGCATCCGCGCGAACGGCTGATCAACCTGCTGTGGAGCGACCGCGGCGAGGAACAGGCGCGCAACTCGCTGCGCCAGTGCCTGTCGGCAATCCGCAAGTCCCTCGGCGAGGCCGCCGACCTCGCCCTGCAAATCGATCGCACCTCGGTCTGCCTGAATGCCGGGATCGTCGAAGTCGACGTGCACGAGTTCGAGCGCCTGGCCGCGGCCGGTGAATACGAATCCCTGGTTACGGCTGCCGATCTCTACCAGGGCGAATTCCTCGAGGGAATCTCGATCCGCGACGCCGCATGCCAGGAATGGCTCGATAGCGAGCGCGGGCGTTTCAGGCGCCAGTTCATCGAGATTCTCTTCAACCTGGCCGAGATCCAGCTGGTCAGCCACGATTACGCCAACGCGATCCGTTCCGCCGAGCGCCTGGTCGAGCAGGACCCGCTCCACGAGACCGGCTGGCGACTGCTGATGCAAAGCTACGCCGACAATGGCGATCGCGGTCACGCGCTGCAGGCGTTCAAGCGCTGCCAGCAAATCCTGCGCAGTGAGCTCGACGTCGATCCCGAGACGGCCACGATCGAACTGCGCGATGCCATTGCCGGCGGCAAATCCGAGCGGCCGGTTGCAAGACCGGCGACCACGGAGTCCGCTAACGCACGCGCATCCGGTGCAGAGCACAGTATCGCGGTACTGCCGTTCGACAACCTGTCCGGCGATCCGCAGCAGGAATACTTCAGCGACGGCATCACCGACAGCATCATCATGAACCTGGCGCTGTTCCCGGATCTCAGGGTCAAGTCGCGCAATTCGAGCTTTGCCTTCAAAGAGCAGATCAAGAGCCTCGGCGAAATTTCGCGCGAACTCGGCGTCGCCTACATCGTCGAGGGCAGCGTCCGGCGCTCGTCCGGCCGTATCCGCGTCAACGTGCAGCTGATCGAGTCCGAGAGCGGCAACCAGGTCTGGGGCAAGCGCTACGATGCCGACCTCGACGACCTGTTCGAGCTCGAGGATGACCTGAGCCGCAGCATCGCCGCCACCGTGACCGGCAAGATCGAATCCGAGCTGCAGCGCATCGCACTGGCCAAGGGCGCTACCGACCAGCAGGCCTATGATTTGCTACTGGCCGGCATCTACCATGTGCAGCGCGGCAATCGCAAGGACAATAACATCGCGATCGAAAAGCTGAACGCCTGCCTCGAGCGCGACCCGGACAATGCGCGAGCCCATGCCTGGCTCTACGATTGTCATCACTTCAGTATCATGGATCGCTGGAGCGAAGACCTCGACCGATCGAGACAACTGGCAATCAAACATATTCAGCGCGCGGTCGAACTTGAACCGGAACAGAAGACCGTACTCTTGAGTCATATCGATTACCTGACGTTTCAGCACCGCTACGAGGAAGCCGAAGCCCAGGTGCAGCGGGCACTGGCAAACAATCCGAACGAAGCCGGAGCCTATGCGGCGAGGGCGGTCAACCTGAGCTCCATGGGCCAATGGCCGGAGGCAGTCGAGGCGGCTGAAATCGCATTACACCTCGATCCCCACAATTACTGGGGTCTGTGGATTCTCGCCGAGTCACTATTCTTTTGCGACCGGTACGAGGAGTGTCTCGAAACCATCGCCAGGACGGACAACGCGCCCGGTTTCATCCTCGTCTACAATGTCGCCGCCAACATCGAACTCGGGCGGCCGGACGCGGCGCGCAAATCGCTCGACGCCTTCGTCGACTTCTGCCGCGAAAACATGCGCACGCCGCCGCGAAGCACCGGGGAATGGCGGCAGTACCTGAAGGACAATGCGCCCTTCGCCGATTCGGCGGTCAACGAACGCGTATTAGACCTGTTGCTAAAAGCCGGTCTCGAAAGCCGGATGCGTGCCGGGACGGTATCCGAAAGCGTCGACAAAGATCGCACATCGGCGATCGCGGTGCTGCCGTTCGATAACCTGTCGGGCGATCCGGAGCAGGAATACTTCAGCGACGGTATCACCGAAAGCATAATTTTGAACCTGGCGCTGTTTCCCGGCCTGCAGGTCAAGTCGCGCAATTCGAGCTTCGCCTTCAAGCAGCAACTCAAGGGTCTCGCGGAGATCTCGCGCGAGCTCGATGTCGATTACGTCGTCGAGGGCAGCGTGCGCAAGGCGAAAGATCGTATCCGAATCACGGCGCAACTGATCGATGCGGCGAACGGCAACCAGGTCTGGGGCAAGCGTTACGATGCCGACCTCGACGGCCTGTTCGAGCTGGAGGAGAATCTCAGCCGCGAAATCGCCGCTACCGTGACCGGCCGCATCGAATCCGAGCTACAGCGCATCGCGATCGCCAAGGGCGCGGCCGACCAGCAGGCTTACGACTTGCTGCTCGCCGGCATGTATCACGTCTCCCGCTTCAATAGTGCCGACAATGCCATCGCGATCGAAATGTTCGAGCGCTGCCTGGCGCAGGACCCCGATAACGTTCGCGCTCACGTCGGGCTTTATATCTGCTACAGCATGGCTTACCTGGGGCGCTGGATCGACGACTACAAAAACTCGTTCGACATGGCCTGGAAACATATCCGCCGCGCATTGCAGCTCGATCCCGAAGATCGGGCGGCGCAGGTATTTCTTGGCGAAATGCTCAGTTTCAGCGGGGAACTGGACAAGGCCCGACGTCAAATCGAAAAGGTACTGGCGGTAAATCCCAGCGATACCGACGCGTTGGCGGTGCTGGCCACGATTCATTCTTTCCTTTGCGATGGCGAGAGTGCGCTGAAAACTGCCGAACATGCGCTGAAACTCGATCCGTTCCACCCGTGGGCGGAGTGGGAGCTGGCTGTGGGACGCTACTACTGCGATGACTACGAGGGAACCGTCGATGCCCTTTCGACGATGCGCGCCGCTCCGGGATTTATCAACCTCTATAAAGTAGCAGCGCTGGTCAGGCTCGAACGGATAGACGAGGCGCGCACGGCCTTGAAGGAATTCATGCGCGAGTGCGAATCCGGCATGAAACAGATTCCGCGCGATATCGACGAATGGATCCAGTACACGCGCGAAAACTACCCGTTCGCCGACGCGCAGCGCAATCGCGACCTGGTCGATACGATGGTGCAGGCAGGCCTCGAGGAAATGCTGCCGGGGAAACCCGCGCAAGCGGATGCTGCATCGCTGCCGTCGATTCTGGTGCTGCCGTTCACGAACCAGTCCGGCGACCCGGAGCAGGAATACTTCAGCGACGGCATCACCGATAGCGTGATCGTCAACCTGAGCGCCTTTCCGGGAGTCCGGGTGAAGTCCCGTCACGCCAGCTTCGCGTTCAAGGACAGCCAGCGAGACATCGATGAATTCGTGGCCCAACTCGGCGTTGAGTACGTCGTCGAAGGCTATATTCGCAAGGCGGCAGGCAAGGTTCGAATCACCGCGCAGTTATCGGAAACCGCCAGTGGCCACCAGGTCTGGGGCAAACGCTTCGATTACGACCTCGACGATCTGTTCGCACTCGAAGAAGAGTTGAGCATGACGATCGCCGGCACGGTCAACTCCCGCGTCGACAAGGAGGCTCGCCAGCGCGCGTTGCGCAAACCGGCGAAAGACCTGCGCGCGTATGATCACTACATGCGCGGCAGCTATCACATGGAGCTGTTTACCGCAAAGGATATCGACATCGCGATCGAACATCTCGAAAAATGCCTGGCGCTCGACGCGGATAATTCCGTCGCCCATGCCAAACTCGGCATCGCGCACATGCTAATGCTATACGAAAACTGCGCCGTGGAACGGGAACGCTCCGTCGAGGCGATGGACGAGCATTTCAAGCGCGCCCTGGAGCTCGACCCCAACGATGCCGAGGCGCATGCATTCACGGCCGAAAGATTCATGTATGCGAAAGATTTCGACCGCGCGTTGGTGCATGCGCGGAAAGCGGTCGAACTCAACCCGACGCTCGCCGACGGTTACTCGATGCTGGCCTGGCATGCCGGCTCGGTAGGGCAGCTCGAAGAAGCCCGAGCTTATGCCGAGAAAAGCTTGCAAACCGATATTCATCATCCCTACGCGGGCTGGAATGCCGGTGAAATCTATCGCCTTTGTGGCGACTACGAGCTGGCCATCCAGACCTTTCGCTCGATGGCGCACATATCGACCTCCGTCCACGCCCAGATCGCGTCCTGCCTGGCCGGACTGAATCGAATCGACGAGGCGCGCGCGGAAATGCGGCGCTACCTGGAGCTGGCCCGCGAGCAAATGACGACGGTGCCGGCCTCGCGCGAGCAATGGTATGCATTCTGGTCGGAGACCATGCCCTACAAGTACAAGGAGGATACCGATCGGTTTTTCGACCTGCTGCTACAAGCCGGCCTTTGTGACGATTTGGACGGATCCGGAGACGACATGCCTTCGATCGCGGTGCTGCCGTTCGACAACATGAGCGGCGATCCCGAGCAGGAGCATTTTGCCGACGGCATCACCGCCGATATCATTTCGACGCTGTCGAAGATCCGTAACATGCGTATTATCGCGCGCCATTCGACCTTGCAGTACAAGACCGAGAAAGCCTCGATCGCCGAGATTGCCGAGCAGCAGGGTGTGCGTTACATCCTCGAGGGCAGCGTGCGCAAGAGCGGCGACCGCATCCGGGTCGGCGCCGAACTGATCGACTCCGAGAGCGGACAAAATTGCTGGAGCGAGCGCTACGATCGCGAACTCGACGATCTGTTCGCGGTGCAGGACGACATCACCAAGAATATCGTCGTCGCGATGAAGGTGTATCTGACCGACGGCGATCGCAGCGCGCGGCGTTCGGCGGGCACGAAAAATATAAAGGCCTGGGAACTGGCGCTGCTCGCGATCGACCTGCAGGATACCTACATACACCAGAACATCATCGAATCGCGCACCATGTGCCAACGCGCGATCGCGCTCGACCCGGGATATTGCTACGCCTGGGTCGTGCTCGGCTGGACCCACTGGCAGGAAGCTTATAGCGGCTGGTGCGAATCCTTCGAGGAATCGATGCGGGCCGCCGAGGCGGCAGCGGCGAAAGCGCTCGAACTGGAACCTGAAAACGGCGAGGCCTGGGTGCTGGCGGGCACCATCCACGTGATGAACCACGAACCCGACAAGGCGCTCGAAGCCAGCCGCAAGGCACTCGAATTCGAGCCCGGCAACGCCGAGGTGCAGGTGCTGGTCGGATTCGCGATGAACTTCGTCGGCGAATTCGACAGGGCCTGGGAGCATTTTCAGAACGCCATGCGGCTGTGCCCGGTCTGCCCCAACTGGTACTACCTGGTCGGCTCCTACTGCGAACAGGCGAAAGGCAACACCGGCAAGGCCATCGAACTGCTGCGCCGGGGCATCGCGGTCGAGCCCGAGTCGCCGCTGATCCGCTTTTACCTGGCGAGCGTGCTACTCGAAAACGGCGACGAGAAGGAAGCCCGGCAACTGGTCGAGGAAATCAGGCAGCTCGACGACAGCATGACCGGCAAGGGGCTGGTTCAATCCTACAGCCGGGACGCGGCGGAACGCGATCGCCTGCAGCGCAACTTCGAGACCCTCGGCCTCGTCTAGCCTGTATATGCAGGCTAGACCCCGCTCGGCGGGCCTCCCGGTCCGAGGCGCACCCCGGGACGCAGGTTAATAAACTGCAAATCCTGCATGCGGCAGTAGTTCGCGCCCGGCGAAATCGCGACCAGGATCTCCGCGGCGATCGGGTCGAAGTCGGCGCGGAAGTGCACCGTGCTCTTGACCGCGAGGATTTTCTGCTCGGTCGGCTCGATGCCGAGGTGGCGGATCATCGCCAGATCCAGGCACTGCGAGCGCGAGCTGCCGATGACGACGCGCACCTCGGAATCCTCGTCGACGATCCGCAGCAGGGCCATGTCGCCGAGCTCGGCGTGCGAGTTCAGGTTCATCGCCCCGGTAAACACGAAGCGCCCGTCGCCGAGCGCCTCGACCTCGAACTTGCCCCGGTAGGGCTCGACGCCGGCGAATCCCGATTTGGCGCCCAGTTCCGTGTCCAGCACTGCGCCGACGCCCTGTGCGTGCGCCATCGCGGCGACCTCGGGATCGTAGAGTACCGCCATCACGGCCCCTCTCGCGCCGCCCCGCACCAGCGCCTCGAGCAGGCCCGTGGTATCCGCGGTCGCGCCGGCGCCGGGATTGTCCTGCGCATCGGCGAGTACGACCGGCCTGTCGACGGTGTTTTGCAGCGCGCGCTCGACGGCGGCGTCGGCTTCGAAGAGTTCGAACTCGAATTCGGTCTCGGCGTCGACGACCCGCCGGAACAGCGCCCCGACGGCGGTCTCCACGGCATCGCGGTCGGTACCGTAAGCCACCACCGCGGCACCGCATTCGGCGATGTCGGCGGGTGGAAAACCGGCCGCGAAATCGACGCTGGCAACACCCGCGCCGCCGGTTTCCTGCAGCGACCGGTAGAGAGACTTGCAGGGTTCGAAGTCGGTGCATTGCGAGGTCAGCGGAATCAGGAACGGGATCTTGCGCATCGCCTTGTGCAGCGTCCGGCCGGCCAGCAGGTATTGCAGTTGTTCGCAGGCGCGCGCGCCGGTGGCGGCCATGTCGAGGTGCGGGTAGGTGCGGTAAATCGTCATCGCCTCGCAATGCTCGACCATCGCCGCGGTGACGTTGGCGTGCAGGTCGAGACTGATGACGACCGGCACCGCGTCGCCGACGATTTCGCGCACCCGGCGCAGCAGTTCGCCCTCGCCGTCCTCGTGGTGTTCGGTCACCATTGCGCCGTGCAAATCGAGATAGACCGCGTCCAGCGGCATCGCCTCGCGCAGACCGTCGCAGATCATTCCGGCGACGCGTTCGAAGGCGTCGCGGGTGACGTAGCTGCTCGGCTCGGCCGAGCACCACAGCAGCGGCCGCAGGTTGTGGCCGTGCTGGCGCGCGCGGTCGATGAATCCCGTCAACGGAACATTGAGTCCCGTCATCGTCTCGAACAGGGCCTCACCGCGGGTCAATGCCGGCCAGCTGTCGGCCCGGGCGAAGGCCTCGAAGGGCGCGAGATGCGGCGCGAAGGTGTTGGTTTCGTGTTGAAATCCGCCGACCGCGATCGTTTTCACATCAGCCATTAAAGTCATGTCCTCACATTAGGCGCATTTAAAGGCAATTAGGGGGACAGTTTACCCAATTACCCTAATTCAATTCGGGTAATTGAGTATTGTGTCCCCCGAATTCCCCGAATTCGGGGGCGGGGCGGGCTCAGCCGGATTTCAACTGGCCGACCAGCGGATCGGAAAACACCGTTACCTTGCCGCTCTCGATCTCGTAGAGATTGATATTGTCGAGGTAAGGCGAGTAGACGTGCAGGGTGACCAGATTGACCTCGCCGTTATTGCGAATTTCGTGGATATCGTCATCGAAGGAACCGCAAACCTCGCCCGCCTGCATGGTCGTTACGCGGTCTGGCACGAGCCGGCCGTCCTGCCAGCGGTAACTGGTTTCGGTGGCGGTGCCCTCGATCACGCGCACCCCGCAGGAAGCGCCCTTGTGGTCGTGAATCGGGCTCGCCTGTCCCGGTTTCCAGCACAACACCAAAGCGTAGAACTGGGGCCCGTAGGCGACCAGGTTACGCGCGTAGCGCTGGTCCGAAAACTGGATGTAATCGGCCAGGCTCGCAACCGAGAGACGATCGTCGTCGAGCCGCTGCTGCAGGTCGCGCAGCGGAATCCGCTCGTCGAACGATCCCAGCCAGTCAATCAATTCGTCGATTTCGTTCATGATCAGTACCCCAGTTCGGGCCGGACCGGATTTCGCAACGGCTCGCCCGCCAGATAGCGCCGCAGGTTGTCGAAAAAGAGTTGCAGCGTAATCGGCACGTAGCTGTCGCCGTCGTCGGCCGATACGTGCGGGGTGACGACGAAGTTCGGCGCCGACCACAGCGGCGAATCGGACGGCAGCGGCTCTTCGTCGAAGACGTCGATGACCGCACCCGACAGCCGGCCGTCGGCGAGCAATTCGGCGAGCGCCGGATAATCGAAGGTCGCGCCGCGGCCTACGTTGACGATCCCGGCGCCGGACTTCAGCAGGCGCAGCCGCTCGCGGCCGAACAGGCCGGCGGTTTCGGGCGTGGCCGGCAAGGAGACGAAGATGTAATCCATGCGCGGCAGCACGTCGTCGAGCGCATCCATCGCGTACATTTCGTCGACGTCTGGATGCGCGCGGCCGTGGCGGCTGACACCGATCACCCGGACCGGCATTTTCGCCAGCTGCCGCGCCGCGCCGCCGCCGATACTGCCGACGCCGATCAAACCCACGGTCTTGCCCTCGATCGGCGTCGAAAACAGCGAATTCCAGACCGCGCCGCGCTGGTTGGTCAGGATCGCGGGCATCTTGTTATGCAGCATCAGCACCGCCATCAGCGCGTATTCGCCGGCCTTGTCGGCGTGCGCACCCTTGTTATTGGTGATCATCACACCCTCCGGTACCCAGTCCATCGGGCAGAGGTGTTCGACGCCGGCGCCGATGCAGTGAATCCATTTCAGATTCGGCGCCACCTTCGCCAGGTTTGCCGTCGGCAAGTCCCAGGTCAGCAGGATTTCCGCATCGCGCATCGATTCGGCCCAGTGCTCGGTATCCCAGTCGACCAACACTTCGAGCTGCGCGGCGAGTTCGGGAAACCGCTCGGCGGCCTCGAGATATTTCTCCATGGTTATCGTGAACACCGGCTCGCTCTCGGGCGTCGAAGGGAAGGTATGCGGGCCGGCGTGATTATTCTTGATGTGCAGTTTGACGCTCACCGCCCGCCTCCGGCTTCGAGTTCTCCGAGCGCATCGATTACGGAGCGGTCGCGCTCCGCGCCGACGAGCGGCTCGGCACCGAACTGGATCTGCATCACGCGTTCGCCGACCTCCCGCAACAGGGCGCTATCGTCACCGCCGTTCGGCGGTATCCGCAGTACCGTGTCGCCGCCGTAAGTCGGCACCGGGTTCGGCCTGAAATCGTTGACCTGCGCGGGTTCGTTGCCGGCCGCCAGCTCGCGGCATAGCTTGCGCAGCCGCTTGCGGTACTGGACGATCCCCTTGTCGCTGGTCACCAGATGCTCCATTTTCTGGTCGGCGATACGGCCCATGCCTTCCACGGCCTCCGCATCGCCGGGAAATCGCTGGCGCTCCTCGTAGGGCCGGTCCATGCGCTCGCCCTGCTCGATCAATTCGGGTCCTTCGGGCGTGTTGTAGGCATCGGGATCGGCACGATCGCCGAAAATCGCCCACGCGAAGGCGGTCGTATTCTCGTCGTCGATCGGCACCACCCAGCGCGCGAACGCGGTGCGACCGTAATAGATGGGCCGGGTGCCGTCGGCCGAGAACGCGGCCCCGGCCTGGGTATAATTCGGCAGCACGAGTTCGTTGACGCGTACCCAGACATGCTCGCCCACGCGGCGTACGTTGGCGCCGAGAAAACTCATCTCGCGCTCGTAGAACAGCAGCTCGCCGATTTCGCCGAGACCCTCGGAAAACTGCGCGCGGCTCATGCGCGAGTGCAGGAAGCTGGTATGAATCGGGTCGAGAATCGCATCCTGCACCTGCAGCCAGTTACAGCGGTAATCGGCCCGGTAAGGCACCAGCGTCTGGCCCTCGATCTCGAGCGTGTCGTAAACCGGAAATTCGGGCATCGCCTCGATCGGCCCGAGATAGGCGAATAGCAATCCCCGGAACTCACGCACCGGATAGGCGCCGAGCCGGGTCTGGCGCTGCACCAGTGCGGCGATATTTTCGGGTTGTCCGGGTACTTCGAGGATGCTGCCGTCGATATCGAACAGCCAGCCGTGATAACAGCAGCGAATACCGGCTCGCTCGCAGACACCGAATTCCATCGATGCGCGCCGATGCGGGCAATGCCGGTGCACCAGCCCGTAACGCTCCGAGCGATCGCGAAACAGGACGAGATCTTCGCCGAGTAGACGAACCCGGATCGGCATCTCGCCGACCTCGCGGGTCAGCGCGACCGGCTGCCAGTAGCGGCGCAGGTATTCGCCGCATTGACTGCCGCGCGCCGTGCGCACCAGCAGTTCGTCGCTTGCGCCGCGATTCGGTTCACTGTAGCCCTGATAATTCAGTTGGTCATTCAATCGAGCGAGTCTCCCGGGTCGCATCAGAACTTACCCCAAGCACCGGGGCAGCGCAACCGTGATCCGGGAGCCGGCGGAATCCGAACCCAACCGCGGTCTGCCGCGGCGGGCTAGCCGGGCGGGCGGAATCCCCGCCCACTGCGATCCAGCGGATCCTGCGCCTGCCGGCGCCCGAGGTAGCGCGTCGCGATATCGTCCCAGACCGCGAGGCGCGACCAGTCGGGCCGCTCGGCGAGCCCGTCTTCGTCGGTGAGAAAAGGATTCGGAAAGAAGACATTCAACTGCGGTGTGCCGTCGCCGTTGAACAACCGCAATTGCCAGCTGATCGGCGCACCGTCGGCATCGAAGCCGCGCACGATTTCGGCACGCGAGGTACGCCGGGTGCGGCGCAACTCCGGCGGGGTCGGGCTCATCTCGCTGCCCCGATTTTCGCCGATGCAAAGGTGAAAATGCGTAGCGCCGAAGTGGACCGTCAGGTAACCGTCGAACATCGTGATGGAGCGCGGTTTGCAGGGACAGCGAAACTCGTAGGCGCCGCCCTCGATCAACGGGCCGAAGACGATCGAGCGCCAGTGCGTTTCGAAAATATGACGCAGCATGCCCTCGAGAAAATCGCGCTCCGTCGACAACGAATAGATTTCCTCGCGGTGGCCGTCCGTGGTCACGACTCGGGGTTGAATAACCGCGCTATCGCCTGTCATATCGAGCCTGCTTGCCGGGTCCAGAAGCGTTTTACGAGCTCTCATTAGATCAGACCGCGGCGCCCGGGCGCAATCGCTCCACCGCGGATCATCGGCCAGAAGCCTCGCAGATGCCGCGATTGTCAATCGAAACGGACATCCGGGGGCCGAAATCCAGCTAAA
>JASFKL010000027.1:0-19614 GCA_050118655.1 Gammaproteobacteria bacterium
GGAAAAGGAAATCACCCTGATGATCGTCGACCGCCACTGGAAGGAGCATCTCGCGGCGATGGACTACCTGCGCCAGGGAATCGGTCTGCGGGGATATGCGCAAAAGAACCCGGTCCAGGAATTCAAACGCGAATCCTTCGAAATGTTCACCGGCATGCTGGACAGCATCAACTACGAAGTCGTTCAGGCTCTGACGCGAGTGCAGATTCGCGGCGAGGAACAGGTCGAAGCGCTGGAGAAAAGCCACCAGCCGGAGCAGTCGATCAAGATGGAACACGCCAATGCGGAAAATCCGTTCGAGGCCGGTCAACAGCCCGAAGAAGACACCTCGCAACCCTACGTGCGCAAGGAGCGCAAGATCGGCCGCAACGAGCCGTGCTGGTGCGGATCGGGCAAAAAGTTCAAGCAGTGCCACGGTAAGCTGTAGGGCGGGGCATGGCGGTCGGGTTGCAAGCACCGGGAGAATTGCATGCAGTTGCAGGAATCCGGCTTGCGGCAACGCATTGCGGTATCAAGAAGGATGCCGGGTCCAGGGACCTGACCCTGATCGAGCTGGCCGAGGGATCCAGGCTTTCCGCGGTTTTCACCCGCAGTCACTTCAGTGCAGCGCCGGTGCAGCTATGCCGGCAACACCTGGCGGCGAATCCGAGGCCGCGTTACCTGTTGATCAATTCCGGCAACGCCAATGCAGCCACCGGCGAACAAGGGCTCAAGGCGGCAGTCGAGTGCTGTGACGCGGTGGCGGCGCCGTCGGGGCTGGAACGCGAACAGGTATTGCCTTTTTCCACCGGGGTCATTGCCGAGCCCCTGCCGGTCGCGCCGATTGCGGCGGCTATTCCCGATTTAATGGGCCTTCTCGACGCCGACAGCTGGCTGCAGGCCGTCGAAGGTATCATGACCACCGATACCCTGCCCAAGGCCGTCAGCGAGCAGTGCACCGTCGCCGGCAAGACCGTTTCCATAACCGGCATGGCAAAGGGTTCGGGCATGATCAAGCCCGACATGGCCACCATGCTCGCCTTTATCGCCACCGACGCGGATATACCCCAGCCGGCGCTCGACGAGCTGCTCGGGCAAATGGTGGAGTCGAGTTTCAATTCGATCACCGTCGACGGCGATACCTCGACCAACGATTCATGCGTACTGATTGCGACCGGCGCCTCGGGCGCGGTTGTCGATCCCCACGACGACCGTTTTCGTGCCGCCCTGCAATCGGTATTCGAGCGGCTCGCACAGGCCATAATCCGCGATGCCGAGGGCGCTACCAAGTTCGTCGAAATCAGGGTCGACGGCGCGGCCAGTTCGGCCGATGCGCGCAGTATCGCTTTCACTATTGCCGAGTCACCGCTGGTCAAGACCGCATTGTTCGCATCCGATCCCAACTGGGGACGGCTGATCATGGCTATCGGCCGCGCGCCGGTGTCGGAACTCGATCCCGAGCGGGTCGATCTCTACCTGGGCCAGGTTCCCCTGTTGCTGCACGGCCTGCCCGATCCCGCCTATAGCGAAGAGAGGGGGGCGGAGGAAATGGCCCGCGAAGAGATCAGCATACGCGTCGATCTCAACCTGGGAGAAGCGAGCGCCAGGGTCTGGACCTCCGACCTGTCCTACGAGTATGTCAAGATCAACGCCGAGTATCGTAGCTGAAGCGGCGGTAAGCCGGCGGCGCATGCGCGGGTGACGAAAACGATCGTCAATCCGGACGCGATCGACGAACCTCACCTGCACGTGGTCGCGGCGATTATCTGGCATCGTCAGGGCGACGGGCGTTTCCTGATCGCCCGCCGGCAGAAGGGCAAGCACCTCGAGGATTTCTGGGAATTGCCGGGCGGCAAGCTGGAGAGCGGCGAATCGCGGTGGCAGGGATTATGCCGGGAGCTCAGCGAAGAGATCGATATCCAGGCCCTCGAGGGCCGTCCCTACATGCAGGTTTACCATCGCTACCCGGAACGAAACGTCCTGCTCGACACCTGGGTCGTGAATGAATATCGCGGTGAAGTCAGACCCCGGGAAAACCAGCTCGTTACCTGGGTCGAAATTACGGCCCTCGAAGACTACCGGTTTCCGCCGGCGGATTTACCGATTCTCGAGGCTATAACGCGCACAGCGAAAGCAGGAATTCGACATCGTGATTGACCTGGCCGGCGATCGAATCCTGGGTTCCCGAATGCATGAAACGCACCGAGTAGCGGTGTTTGCCGGCGCTGATTTCGGGATAAATCGAATCCTCCGTATCGACGCCGATGCGCAATAACTGGGTCGGCTGCCGGGTATCCAGAGCCTGTTGGTAAAAACCGCCCTCGGCGACCATGGTATCCGCCACCGCGCTGTCCCGTATCGAGTTCAGTATCAAGTCGATCACGGTTTCGAGTTCGAGATAGGGAGCGGCCCATTGCCGCAGGTCGGCGATCCGTTGTTCGTGACTCCGGTTCAGCCAGAATCGCAATTGCGGCAAATCGAAATCGCAGGTGCCCCCGGGAATCGACGTGCGCTGCTTGATGCCGAGCAGAAAGTCGATGCGCTTCAAGTGCTCGCCCAGTTTACCGTCGAGTCGATGCAGACGATCGAGCTCGCTTTTCTGCTTGCCGAGAATCAGATCGAGCTTGGAACGGTCGATATCCTGGTGCTCCGTCAGGGCCTTCAACGCGACGTGCTGCCGTTCGAGCTCCTTCATCAATTCCTTTTTCAGGTCGCCGCGTTCCAGCAGCGCTGTCAACTCGAGAATTTGCAGCAGCGCGCTGTAAGCACTCCAGTCGCCCTTCAGGGCTTCGAAGTAATGGTAGCGCTTCATCAACGTTTCCACGCGCAGGCACATGCGGATGCGCTCGTTGAGCGGCTGCTCGAATGTCTGGTATCTGGCAGGCATTGATTATTTTATGATGCGAATCTCACCAGTATAGCTGAAAATGCTATCGCCATGTTGCGTCGCGGGCGGAGCCGCGGCCGGATTATCGGCTGGCCGCCAGTAGACGGTACTTCTGGTCCAGACTGGCGACAGCGGCGCGCAAATTGCTGCCGTTCCCGCGATTGTCTATGCTGTCGTGGGCGCGCTCGAGTCGCGTCCGGTTGTCGAGTTGATTCGCCAGCATCCTGGCGGCAAGTTGGCGATCGATACGATCGCGTTTTACCAGCCGTTCGATTTGTTCCTCGGCGGGGCAATCGACCGCCAGTACGCGGTCGACCAGTGACTGGAAGTCGGTCTCGAATAGCAGGGGCACGACCACCAGTACGTACTCGGCACGGCTGTGCGCGCGAATCGCGTCCAGGCAGCGCTGGTAGATCAGAGGATGGAGCATTTTTTCGAGCCAGCTCTTTTCGTCCGGCTGATTGAACACGATCTTGCGCAGTACGCCGCGGTCTATTTCGCCGCCGTCTCCGAGGATCGATTCTCCGAAATGTTCGCGAACCTGCCGGTAGGCGAGCTGGCCCGGCTCCAGCAGTTCGCGGCTGATGACGTCGGTGTCGATCACCGGTACGCCGAGCTCCGCGAACAGTTCGCTGATCGTGGATTTCCCCGACGCGATTCCCCCGGTAAGTCCGACCGCGTACACAGCTCGAATCGCGGCTAGAGGCCGAAAAATGAAAAGTAGTAACGCATCAGGTTCTCACCCTGGAGCAGCGTTATCCAGCCGGCGGCGGCGAGATAGGGGCCGAAAGGTATCTGGGTACCCCGCTCGCTGCGCTTGAGCAGAATCATGGTGATGCCGACAACCGCCCCGACCACCGACGAGGTCAGGATAACGACCAGCAGCGGCTTCCAGCCCAGCCAGGCACCGAGAGCCGCGAGCAGTTTGAAATCGCCGTGGCCCATGCCTTCCTTGCCGGTCACGAGCTTGAACAGCATGAAGACCGACCACAGGCTGAGATAGCCGGCCATTGCGCCGATCACGCTGCTCTGGAGATCGACGAATACCCCGAACAGCGAAAGCAGAATTCCCAGCCAGAGCAGGGGCAGGGTAATGCTGTCGGGCAACAATTTGTGACCGACGTCGATGCCGCTCATCGCGATCAGGCACCAGGTCATGAACAGCGCGGCCAGGGTTTGCAGGCTGACCCCGAAATGCCAGCCGACGATTACCGACAGAATCGCGGTAAACAATTCCACCAACGGGTATTGCAGGGATATCGGCGTCTTGCAGGCCGAGCACTTGCCGCCGAGAACCAGATAACTGAGCAGCGGAATATTTTCCAGCGCGGTGATCTGGTGCCCGCACACTCCGCAGCGCGAGCGCGGCGTGTTGAGGTTGAAGGTTTCGCTTTCCTGGTCGGCGGGCTGTTCGAGGAATTCGAGACATTCCTGGCGCCATTCCCGGTGCATCATTTCCGGAAGCCGGTATATGACGACGTTCAGGAAACTGCCGATAATCGCCCCGAAGACGAACAGGGTTGCGTAAAACAGTAACGGCTGCTGTGCGAACAGCGAAACGAAGAGGTCGAGCAAACGCCTTTCCTAAACCACCGAACCGAGCTTGAAGATCGGCAGGTACATCGCGATGATGAGACCGCCGACGAGTACACCGAGCACTGCCATGATGATCGGTTCGAGCAGCGAGGTTAACGCGTCCACGGCGTTATCGACCTCGGTCTCGTAAAAGTCGGCAACCTTGGACAGCATCGCGTCCAGCGAGCCGGACTCTTCACCGATAGAGACCATTTGAATCGCCATGTTCGGGAACAGGCCGGTATTGCGCATCGAGGTCTGCAGCTGGGTGCCCTGGGAAACCTCGTCCTTGATCTTCATGCTGGCATTCTGGTAAATGATATTACCGGTGGCACCGGCTACCGAATCCATTGCCTCGACCAGCGGCACGCCCGCCGCCGACATGGTTTCGAGCGTACGCGAGAAACGGGCGATCGCGGACTTGGTGGTAATCTCGCCGATGACCGGGGCCTTGAGCGCAATACGGTCGACGGCTTCCTGCAGTTTGGGCGAGGTTTTCTTGATTCTCAGGAACAGCATCACGGCACCCACGATGACGCCGCCGATCACCCACCACCAGGTCTGCATGAATTCCGATAGTGCGATGACGAACTTGGTCAGAGCCGGCAGGTCTGCGCCGAAAGACGTGAACAGATCCTCGAACTGCGGTACCACGAAAACCAGCAGGATGACGGTGACGATAAATGCCACGATCAATACCGCGATGGGATAGAACAGGGCTTTCTTCACCTTGGCCTTCAGTGCCTCGACCTTTTCCTTGTAGGTCGCGAGCTTGTCGAGCATGGTTTCCAGCGCACCGGACTGTTCGCCCGCATTGACCAGGTTCACGAACAGGGCATCGAAATGCAGCGGGTGCTTTGCAAGCGCTTCCGCAAGCGACACACCGCCTTCGACCTCGGACTTGATATTCATGATCAGTTTTTGCATCGAAGGCTTGTCGTTGCCCTCGCCGATAATTTCGAACGATTGCACCAGCGGTACGCCTGCCTGCATCATGGTGGCAATCTGCCGCGCGAAAATGGCGATGTCCGCGGGTACGATCTTGGCCGCGCCGCCGAACAGGGGTTGGGGTTTTTTCTTGACCTTGAGCGGGTTGATACCCTGCTTGCGGAGCTCGTTTTTGGCGAGCGCGTCGCTAAGCGCGAATATTTCACCCTTGACCTTGGCACCGCCGCGATTGGTGCCCTCGTAAATAAACTCGATTTTTTCTGCGGTCGCCGATTTTGCTGCCATTGCCTAGTCCTTAGTAACCCGGTTTGCCTCCTCGAGGCTGATCATACCCTGCATTACCTTTTTCAGCGCCGAGCGCCGCAGGTCGTCGATGCCTTCCTTGCGCGCCTGGTCGGCAAGATCGATCGAATTTGCGCCGCTCATTATCAGGCGGCCCATTTCCTCGGAAATACCCATGACCTGGTAGATTCCGACCCGTCCCTTGTACCCGCCGACGCACTTGTCGCAACCCACGGCCTTGTAGATTTTGAAGCCTTCGCCGCCGAGATCTTCCTTGGTAAATCCTTCCTTGATGAGAACATCCCTGGGAATGTCGTCTTCGACCTTGCAGTCGCACAGCCGCCGCCCGAGGCGCTGGGCGATGATCAGGCTTACCGAGGTGGCGATATTGAATGCCGGCACACCCATATTCATCAGACGAGTCAGGGTTTGCGGTGCATCGTTGGTATGCAGGGTAGACAACACCAGGTGGCCGGTCTGGGCTGCCTTGATCGCGATGCTGGCGGTTTCCAGGTCGCGAATCTCACCGACCATGATGATGTCCGGGTCCTGGCGCAGGAATGCCTTTAGCGCCTCGGCAAAGGTCAGGCCCACCTTGTCGTTGACGTTGACCTGGTTGATACCTTCGAGGTTGATTTCCGCGGGATCTTCCGCCGTCGAGATATTGGTCTCGGGCTTGTTCAGTATGTTGAGACCGGTATAGAGCGAAACGGTCTTGCCGCTACCGGTGGGGCCGGTAACCAGGATCATGCCGTAGGGGTTGGCGAGAGCATCCATGTACAACTTTTTCTGCTCGGGTTCGTAACCGAGCGCGTCGATACCCAGCTTGGCGCTGGAAGGATCGAGGATACGCAGCACCACCTTCTCGCCGAACAGCGTCGGGCAGGTGTTGACACGGAAATCGATAGCGCGTTTCTTCGAAAGCTTGAGCTTGATACGGCCGTCCTGGGGAACGCGCCGTTCGGAAATATCCATGCGCGACATGACCTTGACGCGGGCCGTGAGCTTGCTGGCGAGATTGATCGGCGGCGAGGCGACCTCGGAAAGGATGCCATCGATTCGGTAGCGGATCCTGTAGCGTTTTTCATAAGGTTCGAAGTGAATATCCGAGGCGCCCTTGTTGATCGCATCGAGCAGGATCTTGTTGACATACTTGACGACTGGCGCATCGTCGGCCTCGGACCGCGTCGGGCCTTCGGCCTCTTCTTCTTCGCCGCCACCGATATCGAGGTTTTCGAGATCGTCGTCGAGCATATCGTCCATCGCCGTATCCATGGCGCTGACGGCTTTGTCGATGAATTCCGCGAGCTGCTCTTCCTGCACCAGTACGGCATCGGTGGACAGCCCGGTGGCGAACTTGATTTCATCCAGCGCCTGGGTGTTGGTGGGGCTCGAAATGGCGACGAAAAGTTTGTTACCCCGCTTGAACAGCGGTATCGCGTTGAGCTTGGTTATCAGCTTTTCCTCGACCAGGCCGGCGGCTGCCATATCGGTATCCATGACCGACAGATCGAAGACCGGCAGGCCGAATTCCTGCGCCGAGATCATCGCCAGGACACTCGACGGGACGATCTTGTTGGACACCAGATAGGTCGTCAGAGGCACGCCTTCCTTGTTCGCGCCCTCGACCGCCTGAACCGCGCTAGCCTGGTCAAGGTGTTTATCGAGAACGAGCTTGCGCGCGATCCCGGTGAGATTCATGTTGGTAGCAGCCATATGTGCCCTGGTTCGATGGTCGGAGTGATTCCTCGCCGACAGTATATTATAGATACAAGGGTTTGTTGAGGTATCTAGATCCAATTTTAGACCGAAATCGCGGTATCACAAGTCGAAGTTCACATAGTGAATAAAATTCAGGGAATCAGTAATTTAGCGAAAACGCTTAAGTAGAATTCTCAAGTGTCCCGGAAAGCGGTCCGACGATGTCGGCGAGGCAAAAAAAAACGGGCCCGAAGGCCCGTTTTTCCGATCTGTGTCGAACGGTATTTTAGTTACCGTCACACTTGATCGAACGGCCTTGAGTAGTACAACCGCTTCCGCTCAGGTCCCACTGGATGGCAGCGGAGCCGCTGGCGAAAACCGGGGTCAAAGTCAGAGTCAGCTTGGCGCCGCTCTCGTCTTCAGCAGTGGTAGTCGCATCGATAACGCCTGCAGTGACACCGACACCGTCGACATAGTTGATGGTACCACCGTCGGTACCAGAGAACCCTGCGGGGATGCCTTCGCTACCGGCGTCACAGTTGGTAGCATTACCGTTGTCCTGGATGCACAGAGCGACCGTGGTCTTGAAAGTGGCCAGGCCGGCAGCCGCGCCAGCAACCTTGGTGCGCTGGGTGTAGTCAGCGTACTGCGGAATGGCGATTGCGGCCAGGATACCGATAATCGCGACTACGATCATCAGTTCGATCAGGGTAAAACCAGATTGTTGCTTCTTCATGTTATATCCTCTTTGCAAAAAGCTTAAGTAAACTTGAACCGGCTTTTGCCGCTCCATGCGGTAATACATAGCAATCCTGATGCCAACTTTACCTAAAAAATAAATTTATATTAAAATCAATTAGTTAGGGTTTTAATCTCGAGTTCTTGACAGTGAATATCGGGATTCGACATGACAAAATTGTCATTTTTTGACAATTATTGTCAGATTCGGGCGACAATACCGGCTGCCTACTGCTTGTTGAGATCCCATTTGTCCATGCGGTAGCGCAGTTGGCGCAGGGTAATGCCGAGCGCACGCGCGGTTGCGGACTGGTTCCAGCGATGTTCCTGCAAGGCGTTGAAGATATGTTCCCGCTCCAGCTCGCTGGTCATCTCGCTGAGGCTGGCGGACTGCGTTTCGGCACCCGGCCCGGCCTCCGGCAGCTGCAAATCCGGCACCGAAATCCGCTCGTTTTCGCACAGCGCCAGCGCCCGCTCGAGGATATTTTCCAGTTCGCGCACGTTTCCCGGAAACGGATACCTCTCCAGCGCGGCGAGCGCGGCGTCCTCGATCGAGATACGGGTCGAATGACGGTAGTTGTGTTTTTCGATCAGGTAATCGACCAGTTGCGGGATATCCTCGGCGCGTTCCGCCAGGTCGGGCACGGTAATGCCGATGACATTGATACGATAATACAGGTCCTGGCGGAAACTGCCGTCGGCGACCATGGGATCCAGATCGCGGTGGGAAGCGCTGATTATGCGAACGTCGATGGCTTCCTCGTGTTGGGCGCCGACCGGGCGAATCGACTTTTCCTGGATGACGCGTAACAGTTTCACCTGCATCGCCAGCGGCAGATCGGCGATTTCGTCGAGAAACAGGGTGCCACCGTGCGCGGCCTTGAACAGGCCGTCGCTGTCGCTGGTGGCGCCCGTGAAGCTGCCTTTCAGGTGACCGAAAAATTCGCTTTCCATGAGTTCGGACGGGATCGCGCCGCAATTGACCGCGACGAAAGGCGCTCCGGCGCGCGCGCCCTGCAAATGAATCTGTCTTGCCACCAGTTCCTTGCCGGTACCCGAGGCGCCGCGCACGAAGACCGGCGCCTGGCTGCGGGCGAATTTCGCAATCGAGGCTTTAAGTTCCTGCATCGCGGGCGAATCGCCGATGATCTGGTAACGGGTGTCGATACCGCTTTCGACCTGCAACGGCGAACTCGGCAGCGTCAGCGCCTTGCCGACGAGACTGCGCAGGGTATCCAGCGATACCGGCTTGGAAACGAAATCGAAGGCACCGCTTTTCATCGCCTTGATGGCCAGGTCGATGCTGCCGTGCGCGGTTATCACCGCGGTCGGCGTATTGGGATAATGTTGCTGGATATGCTCGACCAGCGAGATGCCGTCGCCGTCGGGCAATTTCATATCGGTCAGGCAAAGGTCGAAGGCTTCGTCGTGCAACAGGCGCGATGCCTGGCTGTAATCCTCCGCGCTGCGTGTTTCCAGGCCCATGCGCAGCAGCGTAATTTCGAGTAATTCTCGAATATCGGGCTCGTCGTCGACGATTAGCACGCGCTGCTTGCTCATTGAACTACTCTTAATGGGGCCGGCCGACAGCCGGGGATGTGGTCTGCAGAATGAAACTGGTGCCATTATAACGGTTAGGGCCGGCTTTCACCGAGGCATCGTTGAGCTGGCACAATTGATCGACGATGTACAGGCCGAGGCCCGAGCCCTCGTGACTGGTGGTATAGAAGGGTTCGAATATCTTGTCCAGTATTTCGGCTTCCACGCCGGGTCCCCGATCGGCTATCTCGATGCAGACCGGATGAGCCGGCGTATCGAATACCCGGATGCCGATCGGCTGACCCTCGACACCGTGCACGCGGGCATTGGTGCACAGGTTGGTCAGGATCTGCTCGAGGTGGCCGCTGTCGAACTGAACCTGCGGTGCCTCGATTTCGAAGTCGAGCTCGAAATTTTCGGCCCTGGCGAGGCCGGACTGGCAGAAATTATCGATGAAACCGGGCAGCCAGCGACGCAGTTCGATGGTTTCCCGAAAAGTGGGGCTGCCGCGCGAAATCTTCAGTATATCCTCGATAATGTTGTTGATGCGCTGGGTATGCTGGTTGATGATTTCCAGCATGCGGTGGTCTTCGTCGACGATAGCGCCGCTTTCTTCGAGCAGTTCGGTGGCATAGGATATCGCGCCCAGCGGGTTGCGGATCTCGTGCGCGATGCTGGCGGTCAAATGACCCAGCGAGGCGAGCTTGGCCTGTTGCATGCGGTCGCGGATCGAAGATACGTCGTTGATGAAAATCAGCGTATTCGGCTGACCCTGGCTTTCCAGCTGGCGGAAACTGACCTGGATCTTGTTGGGACCCGATTTCGAGGACAGCAGCGGGGTTTCGGTATCGGGGGCCTGCCGCCAGTTCTCCAGCGCTTCCTGCAGCTCGGGAAAGTCTTTCTTCAGCGACAGGTTTTTATGTTGATAGGTACCGAGCAAGTCGAGCGCGGCGCGGTTGATATGGCGTATGTTGTCGTTGCGGGAGAGCACCACGACGCCGGCCTGCAGGTTTTCGATGACTTCCTGGTTGAGGGCCGACAGCAGCGCCACGTCGCGTTCGCGCTGTTGAATCAGCTGCTCGCTGCTGCGAATCCGCGTCATCAGCCGGTGGGTGACCACGGCGGTGGCGAGCAGGCTTGCACCGAGTATGCCGACCTGGGTGGAGTTGCCCGTGTAAGCCGGGAGATGGATAACCGAGTAAATATGCTCGGCGAGCAGGCCCAGCGACGCCAGTGCGGCGAACAGGATGGCGATCGCCTGCTCGGTCAACAGGCCGGCGATCGCAACCGAGATGATCAGCAGCATGCCGAGACCGCTCGATATACCGCCACAGGAGTGCATCAAAAGAATAATGATGATGGTATCGCTATAGATTTGCAGCGTGACCTGGCTCTGGAAACCGCGGCGCTCGATGCGCGCCGCCACGATCCAGACCAGCGACAGCAACAGGAACGCGAAACTGACCCAGGCATACAGGGTCAGGTCGACGATGCTGAGTAGCGGAGACGGGCTGACGAATATCTGCAGTACCAGTATCGCCGCCAGTCCCAGCCGGTAGACGTTGAGCAGGCGCAGCGAGTTCCAGTTCGTCGAACGCGGCATGTAGCCGTTGGCGCGTCTTTCAGTGCTGATCGAGGTCTGCATGTTCCTGGCAGCAATAGGGCTGGTCATTGACCGTCAGGATCGAGGATTCGGGCACGTGAACCCCGCAATACTTGCACTGGCGCATGTTTTCCCCCTTGGTCGAACTCAGCCTCTCGGGCTCCGGCGGATCGCTGAACAGGCGCTTAAGCAGCCACATTAACAGCGCGACGATAGCCAAAAGAATGATCAGGCGTAAAACAAACATCGATCGAGATTGAATGCCGAATTTTTTACACGGGCGAGTCTAGGATTATAGCCTCAAAACCGCAATCCGTCTGCAAAACCTGGGTTCGGCCGGTAACGAGCCCGACCGCCTCGCAGCGGCCTCGATCGAATGCGGGGAAAGGGATTCCGGATGCCTTGTCGGGCCCGCAAACGGGGGTGAAAAAAATATCGACAGGCGACTTGCTGAACCGAAAAAACGTCCCTATACTGCCCGCCTTTTATTGTTCACGGTGATGACTGGAGAGCGAAATCCAATGACTGTTGAATTACCCGAGGGCTATAAGCCATCCCCGGATGAGGAATATATGTCACCGATGCATTTGGAGTATTTTCGGCGCAAACTGTTGGCCTGGCGCGCGGAATTGCTACAGGAGTCGGAAAATACCATTTCGCATTTGAAAGAGGAAAACTGGCAGGAACCCGATATCAACGACCGGGCATCCCTGGAAACCGACGCGGCGCTGGAGCTACGTACCCGCGATCGCTACCGCAAACTGGTCAACAAGATTGATTCGGCGCTTTCCAGGGTAGCCGACGGCACCTATGGCTACTGCGACGATACCGGCGAGGAAATCGGCCTGTTTCGGCTCGAGGCGCGCCCGATCGCGACCCTGACCGTCGAGGCGCAGGAAAAGCACGAGCGACTGGAAAAGCAGCGGCGCGACGACTAAAGCCGCCCGCTCGGAGCATTCCCCACAAACGGCCTGTTCATCAGGCCGTTTTGTTTTTGTCATCCAGATGAGGCACGCGCGCCGTCGGTACGACGCTGGCGGCCCCCTCGCAGTGCTGGTGCTGATCGTCGAAAAAGATATGCGGCGAAAAGGATTCCAGGATCTTGTGTTTCGGTACCCCGCCGAGGAAAAAGGTTTCGTCGATACGTACGTTCCAGGTCCTGAGCGTGCGGATCACGCGTTCGTGCGCGGGGCTGTTGCGCGCGGTAACCAGCGCGGTGCGGATAGGAGGCAGGCTGCTGGCACTCTTGCCTTTGAGGTCGAACTGCAGAAACGACAGGGTTTTCAACAGCTTGGCGAACGGACCCTCGGGTAAAGGCTGTTTCGCATTTTGCTTTTCGTGCTCGATGAAGGCTTCCAGTCCCTGCTGCTGGTAGATCATTTCCGACTCCTTGGAGAACAATACCGCGTCGCCGTCGAAGGCGATCCTGATCTGTTGCAGCGGGTCGGTGCGATCGCGGCTGGGGCCGTCGTAAATCAGTCCCGCGGCGACATTCGAATCGACCGCGGCCTGCACGTCTTCCTCGGTGGCCGACAGAAACAGGTCGACGTCGAACGCATTCAGGTACTTCGCCACCGGTTCGCCGCCGGTAAACGCGGCACGCGTGATGTCGAGACCGTAACTGTCGATCGAATTGGAAATCCGCAGACTGGTGTCGGCCGAATTGCGGGAGATGATAACCACCTCGGTGCGCCGCACGCCGGGATCTATATCGTTGATGCGCAGCATTGCCTCGATCAGCGCGAATCCCGTACCCGGCTTGAGTACGTCGTTTTCGTGTTCCAGCTGGTACTGGCAGTAAGCCTCCAGCCCCTGGTTTTCGAAGATTTCGTTTTCCCGGCTGAGATCGAACAGCGCCCGCGACGACACGCCGATGACGAGCTTGTCGCTGAGATCGTAGGCCATCAGATGCTCTTCGCGAGGATCTTGGATCCGCGCGCGGGGTTGTAACTGCCGCGACGGGTCTGCGGCAAGACCGCGTCCCCGGATTCTTCGAAACCATGCTCGATGAACCAGTGCGAGGTGCGGGTGGTCAGGGTATAGAGCTGCGATATGCCGTACTGCCTCGCCCGTTGCTCGGCGATCTCGAGCAGCATGCTACCCAGTCCCGCTCGCCGGTAGTCGTCGTGAATCGCCAGACAGGCAATCTCGGCCCGTTTTTCGGCGTGATCGGGAATGCAGGCGATGCAGCCGATGATCGTGCCGTCCTTCTCGATCACTTCGAAGTGCCTGATTTCGAGTTCCATTTGCTCGCGGGACCGGACGATGAGGACCCCGCTGGCCTCGAGCGGTTCGATCAGGCTCAGAATGCCGCCGATATCGTCGATGTTGGCGGCCCGGCTGCCCTCGTAGAACAGGTTGGTAACCATGCTGCCGTAACCGTCGCGGGTGAACAGTTCCAGCAACAGGCCGCCGTCGACCTGCTGGTCGATGAAATGAACCCGTTTGACCTGTCCGTGAATGGCTTCGATCGCCAGCCGCAAGAGGTTTTTCTGTGTCTCGCTGACGCTGTCGCCGTCGAGCAGGGTTTCGCAATCCCTGGTCGACAGGTTGCCCGGCAAAGGTCTTTCACCGCTGCGCGGGTGGTGGACATAGAGCAGCTTGTCGGCGGCCAGCGCACGCGCTACCTCGCAGGCCAGCTCCTCGGTGGGTAAATTGAAAACCTCGCCGGTACGCGAGTAGCCCAGGTTCGACAGCAGCACGACGTGGTTGAGCTCGAGTAGCTCGCGGATCGCCCGATGGCGAATCGCGCGCACCTTGCCCGAGTGTTGCATGTCGACGCCGCCGATCACGCCCAGCGGCATGCCGATGACGAAGTTTCCGCTGGCGAGCGTGATCTCCGAGCCTGACATGGGTGTATTCGGCAATCCCATCGACAGGTGAGACTCGAAATAAGTCCTGACCTCGTTGATCGCCTGCACCACGTACGGCAGTGTGGTCGCATCGGTAATCCGGATATTTTCGTGAAAGCGCGATTCGAGGCTGTTGTCGGCGAGATGGCGGTCGATGCTGTGGCGGCTGCCGTGCAGGATGACCAGTTTCATGCCGAGATGATTCAGCAGGGCGATGTCGTGTACCAGACCTATGAAGCGGTCCGAGTGGATGACCTCGTCCGAAACCATGATCACGCTGGTCGTATCGCGATGGGCCTTGATATAGGGGGCCGCAGCGCGGAACCATTGCACATAGTCCTGCGTATTGCTCATGTCTGTCGATATCCGCTAAAATCGAAGCCCACTATATTACATTCGTTGTATCCAGGAAATCTTGCCAGAATGCAGAGATTTCCGCGGCACGGGGATAAGCCGTCGTTTTCTATCGCTTCGGCGATCGAAAAACGAAGATAAGGCCGGAATGCATCTTGCGCTTATCGCGCTCCGCCCGGCCACGGAGGGTTGATGCAGAGCCGGAATATAGACCAGGAATATAGACCAGGAAGGATTCGATGATCGACAAGGAACCCCCGGCGGTCAGCAGCCACCACCTGCAGCAGCAGGAACTCGTCGCCTACCTGTACCATCGCTTCAGGTTCGGCATCTACATAACTCTCTCGGTCGCGCTGCTCGCCTCGCTGCTGGCATACGTCGAGCTGGCTATACAGGGCCGCGAGCACTGGGTGCTCGCCTGGTACGCATCCTTGTGCGTCATCCTGTTGCTGCGCTGGCGGGGGTTGCAACGCTTTCTGGCGCTCGGCAACAGGCATTACTTTCCCTACCGGTTATGGCATCGGCGTTTTTTCATCGGCGTCGTCATCACCGGGCTGGCGCTCGGTTGCGGCGCCGCGTTGCTGATGCCCTATATCACGATCAACATGCAAATCGTCATGCACGCCATGCTGCTGACCATGTGCGCCGGCGCCATCGCCTACCTGTCGACCTCGTTCCCGGTTTACATCTGCTACATGCTGACGATGATGTTCCCGGTAACCGTCTGGCTGTTCCTGCAGCACAATACCGCAAGCTATGTTCTCAGTTGCCTGTACGTATTCTTCATGGTCGCGGGCTGGATCAGTGTCAGGCACATGAACCGGCTGGTCAACGATGCGCTCTATTACCGTTACGACAACGAGTCGCTGATCGAGGACTTGCAGCGGCTGTTGCAGTCTGTGTCGCGCACCAACAAGGCGCTGGAAAAGATTTCTACCACCGACGAACTGAGCGGGATATCGAACTACCGTGCATTTCGCGTGCGGCTGGAGGACGTCTGGAGCGAGTACCGGGGCAACGGCGCGCCGGTTTCGCTGATCAAGCTGAACCTCGATTACTACCACGACTTCAATACCCGCTACGGTGAGCAGTCGGGAGACCGCTACCTGCGCGAACTCGCGGCCCTCGTGAGTGCGCAGATCTCGCACAGAAGCCAGTTGGCCGCGCGCCTGCAAGGCGCGGAGTTTGCCCTGCTGCTGCCGGGAATCAGTTGCGAAAACGCCCGCCGGGCGGCGACCGAAATCGTCGCCGAGCTGGAAAGCAAAAACATCGAACACGACAAGTCGCCGGCCGGCAGGCTGACGCTGAGCGTCGGTATCGGCTGCCAGGCCGTGGGCCCGGATTCGTCGTCGCGCGAATTGCTGGTCAGGACCGACACCGCATTGAAGCTCGCCCGCGAGCGCGGCGGTCACCGGATCGAGGTGCTGGAAGCCTAGCCGGCAGGCGCAATCAGCGTTTCGAGCAGCGATTTTTGCGCATGCAAGCGGTTTTCGGCCTCTTGCCAGACCACCGATTGCGAGCTGTCGATTACCTCGGCGGTGACTTCCTCGCCGCGATGCGCGGGCAGGCAGTGCATGAACAGCGCATCGCTCCCGGCCCGGTCCATGACGGCGCGGTTTACCTGAAAGGCGGCAAAGGTTCGCAGCCGCTGCTCCTGTTCCTCTTCCTGGCCCATGCTGGCCCAGACATCGGTAACGATCAGGTCGGCGCCAGCGGCCGCGGCCTCGGCGCTGTCGAACAGTTCGACACGCCCGGCGCCGGCCTCGAGAAACTCGTCGTCGGGCTGATGCCCGGCAGGGGAGGCGATGGCGAGGCTGAAATCGAAGCGCAGAGCGGCGTTGATGTAGGAATGGCACATGTTGTTGCCGTCGCCTATCCAGGCGACCCGGGCGCCGGCGATATCGCCGCGCAGCTCGAACCAGGTTTGCATGTCGGCGAGCAATTGGCAGGGATGCAGCAAATCGCTGAGGCCGTTGATTACGGGCACCCGGGAATGTTGCGCCAGCGTCTGGATGCGATCGTGACCGAAAGTCCGGATCATTATACCGTCGACCATGCTGGAAATAACCCGCGCGCTATCCTCGATCGGCTCGCCGCGCCCGAGCTGGCTGTCCCTGGGCGACAGGAACATCGCGTGCCCGCCCAGCTGATACATGCCGGCCTCGAAAGATACGCGTGTCCGGGTCGAGGATTTTTCGAAAATCATCGCCAGCAGCTTACCGGCTAGCGGCGTATGCGACACGCCCTGCTTCAGCTTTTGCTTGACGTCGATGGCGTGCGCGATCAGGGCACGGAGTTCGTCGCCGGAAAAATCCAGCAGGCTCAGAAAGTGACGCGTGGTCATGGTTTACTCTTTAAACTGGTTGATGCAGGCGATCAGCCTGTCGGCAAGCTCGGCGGTTTGCGCCGCGTCGATGATCAACGGCGGCAGCAGGCGTACGACCCGTTCCGCGGTGACGTTGATCAGCAGTCCCTGTTCGAGCGCTCGTGTGGCGAGTCGCGCGCAGGGTTGTTTCATTTCCACCGCCAGCAACAGGCCGAGGTGGCGCACCTCGGCGACATGCGGATTATCGGCCAATCCCTCGCGCAGCGCCTGGTAAAGTTCGGCTCCGCGCTCGGCGGCATTGTCGGCGATTCGATTGGCGACCATGCTGTCGAGCACGGTCAGCGCGGCGCGGCAGGCCAGCGGGTTGCCGCCGAAAGTCGAGCCGTGCTTGCCGGGGCTGAAAACCTCCGCGGCCGGACCCCGGCAGACGCAGGCGCCGATGGGTACGCCGTTGCCCAGTGCCTTGGCGAGGGTCATTACGTCAGGCAGGATATCCTCGTGCTGGAAGGCGAACATGCGTCCGCTGCGCGCCATGCCGGTCTGGATCTCGTCGAGCATGAGCAGCCAGCCGTTACGGTCGCAAATCCGCCGCAGCGCCTGCAGGTATCCGCGCCCGGGAACAACGATGCCGGCTTCTCCCTGCACGGGTTCGACCAGGATAGCGACCACGTTGCGATTGTTGGCCGCGATCGACTCAACGGCTCCGACATCGTCGTAAGGCGCGCGTACGAAGCCCGATACTAGAGGTTCGAAACCGGCCTGGACCTTGCGGCTGCCGGTCGCGCTCAGGGTCGCCATGGTGCGGCCGTGGAAGCCGTGCTGCATGACGACGATTTGCGGCTGCTCGATGTCGCGCTGATGGCCGTAAAGGCGCGCCAGCTTGATCGCGGCCTCGTTGGCCTCGGCGCCCGAGTTGGCGAAGAAGACTTTCTCCATGCCGGCTAATTCGCACAACCGTCCGGCGAGCCGGATTTGCCAGTCGATACTGTACAGGTTGGAAGTGTGCAGCAGGGTTCCGGCCTGTTCGCAGATCGCCTCGGTCAGGGGCGGGTAGTTGTGTCCGAGGCTGGTTACCGAGATACCGCAGAGCGCATCGAGGTACTTTTTACCCTCGCTGTCCCAGAGATAGCAACCGTCCCCGCGGGCAAAACTGACGGGCAGGGGTTGATATGCACTGACGAGATGGTTCGACATTGGTTGTGGGCGTGAAAAAAACGCTCAAACATACGCCGATTCTCCGTGAATTCAAGCTTCTGGCAAAAAAAACCCCGCCACGGCGGGGTTTTTCGAATGCCTGACACAGGCGGGCGATCAGAACAGCATGCCATGTCCCTGGGAGGTCATGCCGTAGAGCATCGGAATCGACAGCAGCGTATTGCTGCGCGACGCCATCAGCGCCACGGTTTTCGCCTTCGCGATCACTTCCGGCGGGTGTTCCTTGCCGTCGAGTCCGAGAATCTTTTTCTGGGCCGGCCAGATCAGCACCCAGACGTTGAACAGCATGATGGTTCCCAGCCACGCGCCCATGCCGATAGACCTGTAGCCCTCGGTAAATGTGAAGGCGGCGACCACGCCGGAACCCTCGCCGCCGTGCATGGCCTCGAGCGTCATTGCGCCGGTCAGCCAGGTCAACAGCGCCGCCCAGCGAAACCACCAGAGCGCGCTCGGCGCGATATACTTGTTGATTGCGCCCGGTCCGGGACCGCCGTCGTTGGCGTCGGCGACGGCCTTGGCGACTCCGGGAACCTGGACGAAATTGAAGTAGTACAGCAGTCCAATCCAGGTAATACCGACCAGGACGTGCATCCACACCCAGAATTCCCAGGGGTTTACGGTACCGCTCGTTCCCAGTATGAACATGAGAACGAAAGCCAGCACAAAGCCGGATATAATCGTACCCGGTATCGATTTTAACGGATTCATTGATGACTCCCCACTATAAACGTTTAGAATACAGGGCTCGACGTTGCAGTCTGTACGTGCCCATTATACGCGGCGCAGTATAAGGACTTTCGGAATAGGGTGCAATGAAGCAATCCGCCGTCGGGCGATCGATCGACGAGCATTGACGACAAAGGTAGGGTGATATGTGCGGCTTGTTCGGCGCGCTGAGTTTTGACACCAACAGCATTCCCCCGGAGCAGGCCGAGGCGATGTCGGCGCGGGTGGCGCGGCGCGGTCCCGACGACCGCGGCGAGTATTACGACGGCCCGGTGATGCTCGGGCATCGCCGCCTGTCGATCATCGACCTGTCACCGGCCGGCCACCAGCCGATGGCGGATGCCAGCGGCCGTTACCACATCGTTTTCAACGGCACCATTTACAATTATCCCGAGCTGCGCGAACAGTTGATCGGCCTGGGTTACCGCTTCAACTCGCACAGCGATACCGAGGTCATCCTCAATGCCTACGCTCACTGGGGCGACGACTGCGTCGAACTCCTGCACGGCATGTTCGCGTTTGCGATCTGGGATTCCGTACGCCGCAACCTGTTCCTCGCCCGCGACCGCATGGGAATCAAGCCGCTTTACTATGCGCGTTCGCCGGCCGGGTTCTATTTTGCCTCCAATCCCCAGGCCCTGCTCGCCACCGGGCTGTTCGCGACCGATATCGACCCGGTGGGCCTGCACCACCAGTTGAGCCTGCACGCGGTGATCCCGGCACCCCACACGCTGATACGATCGGTGCGTAAATGCCGGCCCGGGTATTACATGAACGTCGCCGCCGACGGTGAGATCTCGGAGCAGCGCTACTGGAACCTGGTCGCCAAACGTCCTGCCGAGCGCCTGTCCGCGGACGACTGGAACCGGGCGATTCACGATGCCCTGAT
>JASFKL010000028.1:0-19484 GCA_050118655.1 Gammaproteobacteria bacterium
CCTGCCGGGCGATGGAGCGAATCACGGTCGAAAACCAGGTGTCCAACGCCGAATTCTACGGCCACGCCGATACCGAAGAACTGTCGGACGAGGTGCTCAAGATCCTCGCGGACCGCGGCCTCGAGTCGGCGCGCCTCGGCATCGAGAAGCGCAGCCTGTTCATGACGCCGCGTATCTACGAACGCATCCTCGACGGCGCGCGGAGCGCGGACTGGTCGGACGGCTCGGGATTGATCGACGAATTGCGGCTGGTCAAATCGCCGCTGGAGCAGGAATACACGCGCAAGGCCGCTGCCGCCGCGGATGCCGGCGCGCTGGCCGCGGTCGACGCGATCGGCGACGGGGTCAGCGATTACGAGGTCGCCGCCGCCTGTCACGAGGCGATGATCCGGGCAGGCAGCGAGTACCCGGGATTCGGACCTTTTATCCGCCCGACCAGCCGGCTCGGCGAGGAGCACACGACCTGGCGCGGCGACCGCTTCGGTGCGGGCGACGCGGTATTCCTGGAGATCGGCGGTGCCTATCGCAAGTACCAGGCACCGATGGGCCGGCTGGTCTATGTCGGCGCTGCGCCTGACGGCGCCGGCGAAGCCGCCGAACTGGCGATAGCGGGCATGCAGGCCATCTGCGACGCGCTCAAACCCGGCGCGCGCGCGGGTGAGGTCTACCAGGCCTGGAAGGACGTCGCCGACGGCGCCGGTCTCGTCGACTATCACCGCCATCATTGCGGCTATCTGGTGGGTATCGGATTTCCGCCCAGCTGGACCGGCGGCAGCATGGTGACCAGCCTGCAACCGGGCAGCGACCGTGAGCTCAGGGCCGGGATGGCATTCCACGCACACTCCTGGTTTACCAATGCCGGAATAGCCGACTATTTCATCTCCAATACCCTGCTGTTGACTGACGACGGCGTCGAAAATCTGACCCCGCGAACGCCGGCGACGCTGCTCCTGCGCTGACCCCGCGGCCCGGCCGAACATGGGTTGCGGGACGATTTCCATCCCACGGTCGAATCTTTGAGGCCGTTGATGTAGTATTCGAATTACAAAAATAGAAAGGTCACCGCCGAGGCATGACAAAAACAGATGGTGGTAATGACGAATTGTCGTTTTTCCCGCCTGACGGCAGCCGGTATATTCGAGCGGTCCGGCAACCTGCTTTGCCTGCCCGGAAACCTTTAAGAAAGCCAATCCTGAGGAGACACGACCAATGACCGATAAAAAACACCTAAAAGAACTGCTGACGCAGGACGCGCGCAGCGGCAAGCTCGGGCGGCGCGATTTCATGCGCTTCGCGGTTGCCGCGGGTATGAGCGTACCGTTTGCATCCGCGCTGTGGACCAGCGAGGTTGCCGCGGCGACGCCGAAACGCGGCGGCACCTTCCGCATCGGCGTGCACGACATGAACACCTCCGACACGCTCGATCCCGGCAAATACCAGTCGGTCGGAGAAATCCAGCTCGCGCATACTTATCGAAGCTACCTCACGGAAATCACCTCGGATAACGGTCTCGGTCCCGATATGGCGACATCCTGGAGCGCGACGCCCGACGCCAAGACCTGGACCTTCGAACTCGATCCCAACGCGACCTTTCACGATGGCCGCAAGTTCACCTCGAAGGACGCGATCGCGTCGCTGAACCATCATATCGGCGAGAACACGACCTCGTCGGCCAAGGCGCTGTTGACCACGGTGACCGGCATCAAGGCCAAGGGCGACCACGCGATCGTCATCGAATTGAACCAGGGCTTCGCGGATCTGCCGTGGATCATGACCGACTACCACCTGGTCATGCTGCCGGCCAAGGCGGACGGTACGGCCGAATGGGACAACCCGATCGGCGCCGGGCCCTACTATATAGAGAAATACGAGCCGGGCGTTGCGGTGTCGCTGAAGCGGCACGAAGGCTGGCACCGCGAGGGTGCTTATTTCGACGGGGTCGAAATGCTCCAGCTCAACGATCCGAACGCGCGTACCACGGCACTGATCACCGGCGAGGTCGACTCGATCACCTCGGTCGACCTGAAGACCATGAACCTGCTCAAGCGCAATCCCAACGTCGCGATCGACAACACGCCCAGCGGCTCGGCGATCACCCTGCCGATGTTCTGCGATGTGGAGCCGTTCACCGACAACAACGTGCGCATGGCGCTGAAACACGCCATCGACCGCCAGGATATCGTCGAAAAAATCATGTTCGGCACCGCGGCGCCGGGGAACGATTTCCACGTGTCGCCCGGCATGCCCTACTTCCCGGAAGACATTCCGCAACGCACCTACGACCCCGACAAGGCCAAGTGGTACCTGAAGCAATCCGGGTTGAGTTCGGTGGATGTCAGCCTGTCGGCGGCCGACAGCGTACTGCCCGGCGCGGTCGACATGGTGACGCTGTACAGCGAGCACGCCAAGAAGGCCGGCATCAGTATCAAGCCGGTACGCGAGCCGAACGACGGTTACTGGTCGGATGTCTGGCTGAAGAAACCTTTCGTGTTCGTCAAGTGGGGCGCCCGGGCGACCCCGGACCAGATGTTCACGCTGGCCTACAAGGACGACGCCGCGTGGAACGAGGCGCACTGGCAGAACGAGCGCTTCAACGAGCTGCTGCTGATGGCCAAGGCCGAACTCGACGAGCAGCGGCGCGCCGAGCAGTACCACGAGATGTGCCAGATCGCGCGCGACGACGGGGGTACGATCATTCCGATCTTCGTCAACTTCGTCTGTGCACGCGGCAAGAATGTCATGCACGGTCCGAGCGTCGCGGCGTCCTGGGAGAACGACGGCGCCCGCGCAGCCCATCGCTGGTGGTTCGCCTGATTGGCATCGATCGGCAAGACAGTATTATAATGTCGCAGAACGCCCTGTTCGCCGGTTCCGTTTCTTCGGAACCGGCGGGCAGGATTAATAACTACAATGAAGCCGGATCTGTCAATCGATGCTGCTTCGGGGGAGGCCTGCAATGGGCGATATTGCTACAATCATACTAAAAAGACTGGGGTTGGGTTTCGTTACCCTGCTCGTTATCTCCATCATTATTTTCTTCGCGGTCGAATTGCTGCCCGGCGATATAGCCCAGGCGGTGCTCGGACAGGGCGCCACCCAGGAGAACCTGGCCGCGATGCGCAAGGAACTCGGTCTCGACCGGCCCGCGCCGGTTCGCTACTTCGAATGGCTGGGCGGCGCGTTGACGGGTGACTTCGGCAGATCGCTGGTATCCCAGACGCCGGTCGCGGAAGCCATAGGCACGCGTTTCGGCAACACCCTGTTTTTAGCCACATACGCCGCGGCGATAGCGGTGCCAGTCGCCATTTTTCTCGGCATAGTGGTGGCGCTGTTCCGAAATTCGGTGTTCGACCGGGTGGCCAACGTGGTAACACTAACGTCGATCTCGTCCCCGGAGTTTTTCCTCGGCTATATCCTGATCCTGTTCATCGCCGTCAAGGGCGGTTACTTTCCGGCGATCGCCAAGATAGACGAAGGAATGAGCTTTTTCGACAGGCTTTACCGAACATTCCTGCCCGCGCTGACCATGGTGCTGGTGGTGGTCGCGCACATGATGCGCATGACGCGGGCGTCGATCATCAACCTGCTGGCCTCGCCGTATGTCGAGATGGCGCGCCTCAAGGGCGTACCAGCCTGGAAGGTTATCGTCAAGCACGCGTTGCCCAACGCCTGGGCGCCGGTCATCAACGTCGTCGCCCTCAACCTCGCCTACCTGATTACCGGGGTGGTGCTGGTCGAGGTGGTGTTCGTTTATCCGGGCATCGGGCAAATGCTGGTCGACAGTGTGACCAAGCGGGATTTCCCGGTAGTGCAGGCCTGCTGCCTGATCTTCGCGGCGACCTTCATCCTGTTGAACCTGGCTGCCGACGTGGGGTCGATCCTGACCAATCCGCGCCTGCGTCACCCGAAGTGAGGGCGGAATCATGAATTATTTTATTATCGGTTTCTACGCTCTCGTCATCGGCGCCTCCACGCTGGCGGCTTACTATCAGAAGCGCACCACGTTCATCCTGTTGTTCTCGTTGACACTGGTTTCCTTCGTCATGGGGATCGTCGGCGGCGAGGCAATGCTGTGGGGGGTCACGATACTCGCCGGCCTGATCGCGTTTGCCGCGGGCGTGTCCTACTCGTTCCGCGAATTCCTGGTGATCATCCTGCCGGGAGACATGAGCAAGGAAGTCAAGACCGCGCCCCTGACCGCGGGTTTCGGCCTGTTCGTGATCTTTACCTACGCGATCTCGGGTATCTTCGCGCCGATCATCGCGCCCCACGGCGAGGCCGAGGTCATCTCCTCGGCCTTCGCCCCGGCCGACGAAAACATGCTACTGGGCGCCGACCAGCTGGGCCGCGACATGTTCAGCCGCATCATTTACGGCGCGCGCAACACGGTCGGACTGGCTTTGCTGGCGACCATCCTGGCATTCCTGATGGGTGCCACGGCGGGTCTCTACGCGGCCACCAAGGGCGGCAAGCTCGACCAGCTGCTCGGCCGGATCGTCGACGTCATCATGTCGATCCCGTCGCTGATCTTTTCGCTGCTGCTGCTGAGTATCTTCGGCACCAACACCACCACGCTGATCATCGTCATCGCGATCATCTACTCGCCGCGCGTATTCCGCCTGGCGCGCTCGGTGGGCGGCAACGTGGTGGTGATGGACTACATCGAGGCCGCCAAGCTCAGGGGCGAGGGCACCTGGTACCTGATCCGCAAGGAGATACTGCCGAATTCGATGGCCCCGCTGATCGCCGAGTTCGGGCTCGAATTCTGCTTCGTCTTCCTGCTGGTCGCCGGGCTGTCCTTCCTCGGCCTCGGCATCCAGCCGCCGACCGCGGACTGGGGCTCGATGGTGCGCGAGAATGCGACGCTGATTTCCTTCGGTGAAATCACGCCGCTGATACCGGCAGGCGCGATCGCGCTGCTGACGGTAGCCGTTAATTTTGTTGTCGACTGGATGCTTTACCGTTCGTCCGGTCTGAAGGAGTAATAGCCATGGCTGATGAAAAAAACGTATTGTTGGAGATCAAGAATCTGCGGATCGAGGGATACTCGGACGAGAAATGGATCGAGATCGTGCACGGCATCGACCTGACGCTGCACCGCGGCGAGGTCATGGGCCTGATCGGCGAATCCGGGGCAGGCAAGTCGACCATCGGGCTTGCGGCGATGGGCTTTACCCGTGACGGTTGCCGCATTTCGGAGGGCTCGTCGATCGAATTCGACGGCATGGAGCTGACCACTACCCCGCAATCCGACCTGCAATCGCTGCGCGGTGCGCGGATCGCCTATGTCGCGCAATCGGCGGCGGCATCCTTCAATCCCGCGCACAAGCTGATCGACCAGCATACCGAGGCGCCGGTGCAGTACCGCATCAAGAAACGCCTCGAAAGCCAGGAAGACGCGATGGAGCTTTACGAGAAACTGCGCCTGCCCAACCCGCGCGAAATCGGCTTTCGTTACCCGCACCAGGTCTCCGGAGGTCAGTTGCAGCGCGCGATGACGGCGATGGCAATGGCCTGCCGGCCCGACCTGATCATCTTCGACGAACCGACTACCGCGCTCGACGTGACCACGCAGATCGAGGTGCTGTCCGCGATTCGCGACATCGTCGACCAGTTCAACACGGCGGCAATATACATCACCCACGATCTCGCCGTGGTCGCACAGATGGCTGACGTGATCAAGGTGCTGCTGAAAGGCGACGAGGTCGAGGAAGCCGACACCCGTACCATGCTCGAACATCCCAAGGACGATTACACCAAGTCCCTGTGGGCGGTGCGCGAGTTCAAGCGCGACCAGAAGCCGCGGCCGGATACAGGCGTGCCGTTGATCTCGGTCAAGAACGTCGACGCCTCCTATGGAGACACGCCGGTACTGCACGACGTATCCTTCGATATTTACGAGGGTATGACCGTCGCCGTGGTCGGCGAATCGGGCTCGGGCAAGTCCACCGTGGCGCGCTGCATCACGGGCCTGCTGCCGCCGACCAGCGGCGAGGTGCTGTTCAAGGGGGACCCGCTGCCTCCGGATTACCGCAAACGCACCAAGGACCAGCTGCGCCAGGCGCAAATGATTTACCAGATGGCCGATACGGCGCTCAACCCCAAGGTCAGGATCAGCGAAATCATCGGCCGCCCGGCGCAATTCTACAGCGGCCTCAAGGGCCCCGCGCTCAAGAGCCGGGTCGATGAATTACTCGACCTGATCGAGCTCGAACCCTCTCAGTACTACAGCCGTTACCCGCCGGAACTCTCGGGCGGTCAGAAGCAGCGAATCGGCATTGCCCGCTCGCTGGCCGCCGACCCGACTTTCATCATCTGCGACGAGGTAACCAGCGCGCTCGACCAGCTGGTCGCCGAGGGTATTTTGCGCCTGCTCGACAAACTGCAAAGCGAGTTGAACCTGTCCTATATGTTCATCACCCACGACCTCGCGACCGTGCGTTCGATCGCCGACGAGGTCGTCGTCATGCAATACGGCAAGGTGGTCGAACAGGGACCGAAAGACGAAATGTTCACCCCGCCGCACCACCCCTACACCGACCTGCTGTTGTCCTCGGTTCCTGAAATGGATCCGGACTGGCTGACGACCCTGCTGGAAGAGCGCGGCGTCGACGACATCGGCGAGGCGGCTATGAAGAAGATGCAATGAACGGGATCCAGCGGTAATTTCCGACTCGGGAACCCGCCTCCGGGCGGGTTCTTTTTTGATATCGATCACGGGCCGTCGCCGGCCGGTTGCTACTATGTGCTTCAATAATAGTCTCCACGGGCCGGTATGAAATCACTCAAGGCGATCTCGGAGGCAGTGCTCCACAGCCTGCGGGACCTGCTGCCGATCATTCTCGTCATCGGCTTTTTTCAACTCCTCGTATTGCGCCAACCGATCCCGAATTTCGGTGAAATCGCGGTCGGCTTCGTATTCGTGGTGATCGGCCTGACCTTGTTCGTTCAGGGCTTGAACATGGGCCTGTTCCCGATCGGCGAAGCCATGGCTTACTCCTTCGCCAGCAAGGGCAATATATTCTGGCTGCTGTGCTTCGCCTTCGCGCTCGGCTTCGGCACTACGGTTGCCGAGCCGGCCCTGATCGCGGTGGCCCGCGAGGCCGCGGTTGTCGCCGCCCAGGGCGGCATGATCGAGCACAGCGAACCCGCGCTGGCGGCTTACGCATTCGGCCTGCGCCTGACCGTGGCGTTGTCGGTGGGTTTCGCGATCGTGATCGGCGTTTTTCGGATCATCATGGGCTGGCCGATTCACTATCTGATCCTGCTCGGCTACAGCGGGGTAGTCGTGATGACCGTATTCGCACCCCACGAAATCATCGGCATTGCCTACGACTCCGGCGGCGTGACCACGTCGACGATTACCGTACCGCTGGTGACCGCGCTCGGCGTCGGTCTGGCGAGTTCCATCAAGGGGCGAAACCCGATGGTAGACGGTTTCGGACTGATCGCCTTCGCGTCGCTGACGCCGATGATTTTCGTCATGGCTTACGGCATGCTGGTATAGCCCGGGATGCTGCAAATCCTACACGACCTGCTGCTGACGATCGCTTTTACCGTCCGCGACGTGGTACCGATCGTGGTGGTGGTTTTCGGGTTTCAGTTACTGGTGCTGAAGAAGCCTATCCCCAATCTGAAAAGAATCGCCAGGGGTTTCGTACTGGTGCTGCTGGGACTGGGTTTCTTTCTCGAGGGGCTCGAGGCCGCGCTGTTTCCACTCGGCCGCCTGATGGCCCAGCAGTTGACCGACCCGGCACTCCTCGCCGATAGCGGCGGTTCGCTCACGTGGCTGGACTACCAGTGGGTTTACCTGTTCGCCTTCTCGATCGGCTTCGCGACCACCGTGGCGGAGCCTTCGCTGCTGGCCGTGGCAATCAAGGCCAACCAGGTTTCGGCGGGCAGCATCGGTATCTTCGGCCTGCGCATCGCGGTCGCCATCGGCGTCGCCGTGGGTATCGCGCTCGGCGTCTTTCGCATCGTCACCGGTACGCCGCTCTACTGGTATATCATTGCCGGCTATGTTCTGGTGCTACTGCAAACCCTGTTCGCGCCGCGCATGATCATCGCGCTGGCCTACGATTCCGGGGGCGTTACCACGTCGACCGTGACCGTGCCGCTGGTGGCCGCGCTCGGACTCGGTCTTGCCGGCACCGTTCCCGGCCGCAACCCGTTGCTCGACGGCTTTGGCCTGATCGCCTTTGCCAGCCTTTTCCCTATCATGTCGGTGCTAGCCTACGCCCAGTTGTCGGAGTGGAAAGCGAAGCGTAGTGCAAGCCGTAAATCCAGTGAGGCATAATCATGCACTTTAAATTAATTATCGCATTAACCGAAGACTCGATTACGGACAAGATCGTCGAAGCCGCCAGGAAAAAGGGCGCGACCGGCTCGACCGTGATACACAGCGCCCGCGGCGAAGGCCTGCAGGTGGCGAAAACCTTTCTCGGCCTGAACCTGGAAACCCAGCGGGACGTAATCCTGTTGCTGGTCGAGGAACACCTGTGCCGCGATATACTCGAGACCATCGAAGTGGCCGGCGCCTTCGACGCCAGTCCCGGCACCGGAATCGCGTTCAGTATCGACGTCGAGGACGCGGTGGGCATTTCGCACCAGGTCAGCCAGTTGAGCAGAATAGTCGAGGAAGAAATATGAGTTCGAGAAAAATCATTCGCGTACGCGAGGTCATGAAGACCGAGTTCGACATGGTCGAAGGCATGGATACCGTGGCCGATGTACTGCGGAATTCCAGGCATCCCGAAACCAAGTGCTTTATCGTCAATATCCGCCACGAGGATGACGAGTACGGTATCGTGCTGCTGTCGGACATCGCCAAGAAGGTACTCGCCCGCAACAAGGCGCCGGAGCGCGTCAATGTCTACGAAATCATGTCCAAGCCGGTCATATCCGTCGACCCGGACATGGATATTCGCTACTGCACGCGCATGTTCGAGAATTTCGGACTCGGCAGGGTGCCCGTGGTCGAAGGCAAGAAAGTCGTCGGCATCGTCGGTTATACCGATATCGTGCTGAGCGGCGTGCGCGACCGCCTGCTGGGGTGAAGCTTTCCCGCCGTAAATCGGCGGTGCGGTTGTCAAGCGAGGCAATTCTGGATACCTTTCGAACCCGTAGCCCGGGCCACGGGAAAGTCCACTTCGGAGCAACAGGTCGATGAAAACAGCATTCAGGGCGATGGACGCCGTCGTTATCAAGGACGACTTTTACAGCGATCCGGACGCGATCCGCGAACTCGCGCTGACGAAATCCTACCACGAGCCGCCCGCCGGCACCCCGAGGCTCGCGGTGACGGCGGTCTGCGACGAACGCGAAAGCGGAATGATGTGCGAATTGCTGAAACCCTACGTGCAACCGAAAAAGGGCAACGATGTCGTCGGCGTCAACGTATTGTTCAGATATACCCTGGCCGACGCGCAAAAAAAGGTGTTTTGTCACGTCGACGGCTGTTCCTACGCCGGCATCCTGTATCTGAGCCGGCCGCAGGATTGCGCGGGCGGAACCAGCATTTACCGGCATAAACCGACCGGCGACGAAATCTACGACAAGACGCACGGGCACCTCTATGACTTCAAGGATGCCTCGCAATGGGAACTGATCTCGGAAATCGACATGAAGTACAACCGGCTCGTCATGTACCCGGGACAATTATTTCACGCCATCACCCCGGTTTTCTTCGGCGACCGAATCGAGAATGCCCGCCTGACGCAAAACGTTTTCATATTCCGCCAACGCGACCGGGAGTTGATGTAGTACCGCGGATCGGCCGGCGCCGTGGATCCCGCTCGAGGCGTCCGAGCTCACACCGAAGCCGGGATCTGCCTCAGTTGAATTCCCGCGCTCGCAGAAATCCGACCGCCTCGTGCGCATGCACCTCGGCATTGCGCACCAGGTTGTCGAAATGGCGCACCAGGATACGCACGTACTCGGTGGTATTGAAGGCGAAATACATTTGCCCGACGTAAACCGCCGCGCGGCGCGCGCCGAATATCGTGTAAGGCACGGAGTAGCGCTTGCGCCCGTCGAACAGGTATAGCCGCACACTGGGGTAGAGCTCCTCGAGGGTCGACGCCATGACCTCGAGCTGCTCGCGGCGCACCTCGACATCCAGATCCCGCCAGATACCCTCGCCGAGGCAAAAGCCGACCATATGCTCGACCGGCATGCAGATTTCGAGATCGTTGTCGGGGCCGCGTGAAAAGTTGCGATGCTGCAGCACCTGCTCCTTGGCCCGGCTGACCGGACGCTCGACTACCTCGGCGTACTCGTACTCGAGCACCTGGTCGGTCTTGACGATGTCGGGCAGGCCCACGGGGACGTAGCGGATCTTCAGGCCCTCGGCTTCTTCGTACCAGCGCTTGAGATTATCGTCCGCCGGGCTGGGTTCGTGCGGCGCGACCTCGAAAGACTGGCGCAGTATCTCTGCCCCGAAACGGCTGTCCTGGCTCAATCCCAGCAACCAGTCGGTGCTCACCTGCAGCGACCTGGCCAGCGACGCGACCGTGTCGGCGCGCGGCATGCGCAGGTTTTCATCGGCCAGCAACTGCGACAAAGTGGAGCGATCGACGCCGGTCTCGCGCGACAGTTCGGACTGGTTGACGCCCCGCTCGTGCATGGATTCGAGCAGTCGTTTTCGGAAGATGGTGACAATTTCCCGTTTATTCATATCCGGTCACAAAGTATGTTTTGTAAATACTACAACTTTCTCATTTAGGAATCATTATTTTCTTTATGCTTACCATAAAAACATAGACAAAACACGGCGCCAAAAATACATTGGCCTGGTCAATTTGTTTACCCCGGGAGTCCAGGCACCTATGAAATCCAGCCCGTTTCGCGACGTCAAATTCGATTCTGCGAAAATCGAATGGCCGACATGGCTACTACTGGTCGCGACTTACGGATCCTGGATCGTGCTGACTCTCTACTGGGCCGCGATCCCGGGCTGGATACTCTGGCTGGCCGCGGGTTATACGGTCGCGCTGCACAGTTCGCTGCAGCACGAGGCCATCCACGGCCACCCGACCCGCAATACCCGCCTGAACCTGGCCCTGGCCTGGCCACCGCTGACGCTGTGGCTGCCGATCGAGCTGTATTCCGAAAACCACATGCGCCATCACCGCAACGAATTGACCAAACCCGGTTCCGATCCCGAGTCGTTTTACCTGTCGCCGGAAAAATGGCAGCGCCTGCAGCGCTGGCAGCAGTCCCTGCTGATCGCCAACAACAGTTTCCTGGGCAGAATCCTGATCGGTCCTTTCCTGGTGACAGCTCATCAATGGGGCAACGAGTTCAGGCTGCTGCGCAGCGGCGATTTCCGGCACGCCGGCATCCTGGCGAGGCACGCGGCGAGCGTCGCGGTGCTGCTGTTCTGGCTGCTGGCGGTTTGCGACATGCCGCTCTACCTGTACCTGCTGGCCTTCGTCTGGCCGGGCACCAGCCTGATGCTGGTGCGCTCGTTCCTCGAGCATCGCTACGATCCCGAAGAAGCGCGTCGCACGGTGCTGGTCGAGGGTTGCCCGCTGACCCGGTTATTGTTTCTCAACAATAACTACCACTGGATTCACCATTATTATCCCGGCCTCCCGTGGTACCGGATTCCCGACGTCGCCCGGCAACAGCGCGACGAGGTACTCGCGCGCAACGGTAACTACGCTTATGCCAGCTACTGGTCGATCGCGCGGCGTTACCTGTTGAAGCCCTGGACACATCCCGCCTACCCGTCCTAGCGGTATTTCGGCCTGGCTTTCGGGGCGTTACCGCCCGGGGGCGCAACAACGTTTGAATTTACTCCCGCTGCCGCAGGGGCAGGGCTCGTTGCGAGCCGGTTTCCAGGGGGTGAATCCCGGCGCCTGCTGTTCTCCGCGGGTATAGTACCAGCGGCCGTCCCGGCGCAAAAACTCGCTGACCTCGTGGATCGCGTCTACCCTGCCGCCGGCCAGATAGCGCGCCTCGAATTCGACTTGCGCCCGATCGCCGTCTGCCGAGCTGGCGATGATATCGAGCCCGAGCCAGCGAACGGCGGAATCGACGCCGACATCCGCCGGCCGGTAATCCGCGTGCCAGGTATCGCGCAGATAGTCCGCCTCGCCGAGCACGTGGGCACAGTATCGAGAGCGCATCAGCTGGCGCGCGTTTTCAGGCGTCGCCTCATGTGATATAAAACGTCCGCAGCAGCGGTCGAAATGCCGACCCGAGCGACAAGGACAGTCCATAAACTCTCGCCAAAAGGAAGACTATATCATCATGCCCGATGCACTCGATATCCTGCGCAGCCGTTTCGGCTTCGACGGTTTTCGTTTCCAGCAACAGCAGATAATCGACAGCCTGATGGCCGGCGAGGATGCGCTGGTGCTGATGCCCACCGGCGGAGGCAAGTCGCTTTGCTACCAGATCCCCGCCATTCTGCGCGACGGCGTCGGTATCGTGATATCGCCGCTGATCGCGCTGATGCAGGACCAGGTCGATGCCCTGGAGCAGAACGGCGTGGCGGCGGCATTCTTGAATTCAACCCAGGACCCCGGGCAGCAGCGCGCGGTCCGCCAGCGCCTGCTCGACGGTGAAATCGACCTGCTTTACGTGGCCCCGGAACGCGCCGTGGGCGAGGATTTCCTGGAACTGCTCGAACGCTGCAAGATCGCGCTATTCGCGATCGACGAGGCTCACTGCGTTTCGCAATGGGGACACGATTTCAGGCCCGATTACCGCAAGCTGCAATGCCTGCACGAACGCTTTCCGCGGATTCCGCGCATCGCGCTGACCGCGACCGCGGACCGGCGCACGCTGGGAGAAATCGAACAGCAGCTCGAACTCGAACAGGCCGCGCATTTCGTGCACAGCTTCGATCGCCCGAACATCTTTTACCGCGTCACCCAGGGCGACAACAACCGTCAGCGGCTGTGGCAGTTCATCGAGCACAACCATCCGCGCGATGCCGGCATCGTTTACTGCCTGTCGCGCAAGAAGGTCGAGGATACCGCTGCCTGGCTGAGCCAGCGGGGTCGCCGGGCACTGCCCTACCACGCCGGCCTCGACAAGGCGACGCGCGCCGAGCACCAGCGTATCTTCCTGCAGCAGGAGGGCGTCATCATCGTCGCCACCATCGCCTTCGGCATGGGCATCGACAAACCCGACGTGCGCTTCGTCGCGCACCTGTCGCTGCCGCGCAACCTGGAATCCTACTACCAGGAAACCGGCCGCGCGGGACGCGACGGCGACCCGGCGAACGCCTGGCTCGCCTACGGACTGCAGGACATCATCAGCCTGCGGCAAATGATGGAACAGAGCGAGGCCGACGACCGCTTCAAGCGCGTGCTGCACCACAAGATGGAAGCCATGCTCGGCTTTTGCGAACAGACCGGCTGCCGGCGCCAGACCCTGCTCGGTTACTTCGGCGAAACGCTCGAGCAGCCCTGCGGCAACTGCGATAACTGCGTCGAGCCGCCGCAAACATGGGACGCCACCGAGGCCGCGCGCATGGCCCTGTCCTGCGTCTACCGCACCGGCCAGCGCTTCGGCGTCAATTACGTGATCGACGTGCTCTGCGGCAATGCGCGCGAGCGGATCCTGCAAAACGGACACGACAGGCTCAGCACCTTCGGCATCGGCGACCTCGACGCCAATGCCTGGCGCGGCCTGTTCCGCCAGCTCGTCGCGCTGGGCTACCTGTACAGCGACATCGATAATTACGGCGCGCTCAAAATGACACCGGAATGCAGGCCGTTGCTGGCCGGCGACACGGAGCTGCTGCTGCGTAAACTGGAAAAGCCGGTAAAGGCACGAAAGCCCGCCGCGGCCAGGACCGCCGGCAGCCTGCGCGGCGCCGACAGCGAACTGTTCGAGGCCCTGCGCGCCCATCGCCGGCAACTCGCCGAACAGCAGGACGTGCCGCCCTACGTGATCCTGCACGACAAGACCCTGGTCGCGATCTGCGAACAGCGGCCGCGAAACCTCGACGAGCTGGCCTCGATCCCCGGGATCGGCGCGCGCAAGCTGGACCTCTACGGCGCCGAGCTGCTGCGGATCGCGGGTCAATACCCGGCCGGCGGGGCGGAAGCGGAACGGCCGATCGAGACCGATCCGGCGTGATCGAATTCAATCTGCTCGAGCTCGCGCCGGCTCAGCTCATGGCGTGCTTCGTGCTGTTCGTCTGGTCCGGCTTCGTGCGCGCCGGACTCGGATTCGGCGGCGCGGTACTGACCCTGCCGCTGTTGTTTTTGATCGACGACCGGCCGCTGTTCTGGCTGCCGATACTGGCCCTGCACCTGTTGATCTTCAGCGCGATTACGCTGCGCTCGCGGCTCGGCAACGTCGACTGGCGGGTATTGCGCAAAACCCTGCCCTATATCCTGCCCGCGAAACTGATCGGCGTATTCGGCCTGGTCAGCCTGCCCGCCCAGTGGATGGTGATCATCATCTACGGGATCACGTCTTTTTACGCGCTGCTCTGGATCGCCGGCACCCGCATCCAGAGCAACAAGCCGTGGCTCGACAAGCTGATGCTCGTCGGCGGCGGTTACTTCTCCGGCACCTCGCTGTCGGGCGCGCCCCTGATCGCCGCGGTCTACCTCCGGGAAATCGTCCGCGGCAGCCTGCGCGACACGCTGTTCGTCCTCTGGTTCCTGCTGGTATCGATCAAGCTCGCGACCCTGGCCTGGTTCGGCATAGACCTGCAGGCCGGCAGCATGCTGCTGCTGGTACCGGCCACCGCGGCCGGCCATATCGTCGGCATGAAGATCCACGACCGGTTGCTCGACAACGACCGCCTGTTCAAGCGGGTGCTCGGCATCGGCATGATCTCCATATCAGCGCTCGGTATCGCACGGGTCTGGTGAACCGCCGGCGGGTCGGCCCGCAACACCGTCCGAGCACCGCTACCACGGCTGCAGAATCCGTCGCGCCGGACACTCGCTGCTGCTTGCAGCAGGTATTTACGGGTTATTCGGGCGCTCGCCGATTCGGTATCGCGCCAGCTTGTCGTAAAAGCCCTGCCGGCTGACGCCGAGAATTCGGGCCGCGGCGGTACGGTTGCCGTCGACCGCGTCCAGCGCAGCCTCGATGTAATATCGCTCCACCAGACCGACTGCGGAAGATACGACTTCCTTCAGCGATGCTTCTCCGAGCCTCCCCGCCACCCCGCTGAGGAGTTCGAGCAGCAGCTCGGATTGGTCCGAGGCCTCAAGCCGCATGCTGACTTCGCGGATATACATCGCAATAAATGCCGGGGGAGGATTCGAATTCAATACCGCGGATACCTCGACCAGGGTACTGCGGCCGCGACTGCCCTTGATCGTTGCCGGAAACTGCCGCACGGATGCGCAAAGCCGAAGGTTGTCGACGAGCAATTCGAGATCCCCGCCGGAACCGCCAAACCAGCGGCCCAACGGGACGCCGATTATCGGTGACAGCGTGGCTTCCTCCACGAGGCCGAGAAAGGATTTATTGGCATGCAGGATTTGCCCCTGTTCGTCGAGTACGACGATACCGTCCGGGGATAAATCGAATATCTGTTTGTCGGAGAAAATCACGTTCGCCGATTGTAATTGGTTGCCTGGTGTAATGATAGCTTGACGTTTACCCGGTTTATTTCGCGCTGAAGGGACTTTGCCTGCCGAATACCGGGATTACGGCGTCATTCACATCGGCTGGTTGCCCGCAGGTCCGGAACCATGCCGATTGCCGGGCATGAGCCCGCTACGGATTCGGAACGCTGTCCGCCTGACGAACGCTACTCCCGCAGACGTTCGAGCAGGCGCTCGTCGAGCAACCGCGCGACGCTGTCGGCGTCGAGATCCGGCGAGCGCTCGCAAATGTAGCCGAAGGCGACACGCCAGCGTCGATCGTACTGTTCCCAGAACAAACGCTTCGCATCGGCAAAGCGCCAGCCTTCGCCGATAACGATTGCGTAAAGGCGAACCGCCTCGTCGCTCAACCAGTGCTTGCGGATGAAAACGTCGAGTTCATCGATCCCGCCGAGCGTCACGATCACGGGTTTGTGGTCTTCGACCCAGCGCCGCAGCACGGTTTCCATCAGCGCCGACTTGTCGGGAAAGTGATTGTAAACCGTGGGCTTGGATACGCCGCTGGCCCTGACCACCATATCGATCGACATACCCTTGAAGCCCTGCTCGAGGAACAGCGGCAACGCGGTGCTTACGATATGGTCTTTCTTGGAACGTTGCGCCATGCGGGGCTTGATTATCCGGATGATTTATGCAAACTATACTAAACCGTTTAGTTAATGTCATTAAAACTATGCAAACAGTGCCCGGAGGCCATCATGATTCGCAGCGATAATGGATATTTCGGCGAGTTCGGCGGACGTTTCGTCCCCGAAATCCTGCTACCCGCGTTGACCGAGCTCGAGGACATGTTCTTCGCCCTGCGCGAGGACCCGGAATTCTGGCAGGAGTACTTGACCCTGTGCCAGGAATTCAGCGGCCGGCCGACGCCGCTGACCCCGTTGCGGCGGCTGTCGAAGCAACTCGGCGGCGCGCAGATCTGGCTCAAGCGCGAAGACCTGAACCATTCCGGCGCGCACAAGATCAATAACGTACTGGGACAGGGATTGCTGGTACAGCGCATGGGCAAGCGACGCGTAATCGCCGAGACAGGCGCCGGACAGCACGGACTGGCGACCGCGATCATGGCCGCTCGAATGGGGCTCGATTGCACGATTTACATGGGCGCCGAGGACATCGAACGCCAGTATTCGAACGTCTTCTGGATGCGTCAACTCGGTTCCAACGTCGAATCGGTCGACACCGGTGCGAAAACGCTGAAAGAGGCTCTCGACGAGGCCCTGCGCGACTGGGCCGCGTCGGTCGAGACTACCCATTACGTGCTCGGCACGGCCTGCGGCCCGGCGCCGTTCCCGGAAATGGTTTCCTACTTCCAGGGCGTGATCAGCGAGGAAATCCGCGAGCAGTCGCTGCGCCAGATCGGCCGCCTGCCCGACGAGGTCGTAGCCTGCGTGGGCGGCGGTTCCAATGCGATGGGCGCTTTCGGCGCGTTTCTCGACACGCCCGAGGTGGCGCTGGTCGGTATCGAGGCCGGCGGCATCAGCCTCGAGGACGGCCAGCACTCGGTGCGGCTGTCGCAAAACACGGGCGAAACCGGCATTGCGCAGGGTTACAAGACGCTGTTCCTGCAAAACGACGACGGACAGCTCGGCGACACCCACAGCATCGCGGCGGGCCTCGACTATGTCGGTGTTTCGCCGATTCTCGCCTACCTCGCCCAACAGGGGCGCGTGATCGCCGATTCAGCCACCGACGACGAGGTCACCGAGGCATTCAGCATGTTGATGAAAGTAGAGGGTATCATCCCCGCACTCGAGTCGGCGCACGGACTGGCCGGCGGTTTCAAACGCGCCCGGCAAATGAGCCCCGATCAGCACATGGTGATCAATCTCAGCGGGCGCGGCGACAAGGATATCTTCAATATCGCGCGCGCCTTCCCGCAACCCGAGTGGACCGGTTTCCTGCAGCGCGAGGCGACGCGCGCGACCGAGTTGCTGGCGCAAAAGGGAGGGCACTAGTCATGTTTCCGCATCAATACGATAACCTGCAAATCATGTCTCACGCCGTGGTCGGCTTCCCGAGCCTCGAGGAAAACGAGAAAGCCATCGCCGGGCTGGCCGACGCCGGCGTGCGGCTGATCGAGCTGCAAGTGCCGTTCAGCGACCCGGTCGCCGACGGGCACACGCTGGTCAATGCCTGCTACGAGGCCCTCAAACACGGCGGCTCGGTGCAGGCGACCCTGGAGCTGGCAAAAAAGGTATGCGCGAGTCACCCTGAAGTGACCTTCATCCTGATGAGCTACCTGAATCCCCTGTACCGCTTCGGATTGCAGGATTTGTTCGAACAGGCCGCGGCGGCCGGAATCGAGGGCATGATCGTGCCCGACTGGCCGGTCGAGGAAATCGAACCCTGGTTGCCGAAGCTCGACGAACTCGCCCTGTCGCCGATCCTGATGGTGACCCCGAATACCCCGATCGAGCGCGTCGAAAAAATCGCCCGCGCCTCGCGCGGCATGATTTACGTGGTCTCGCGTCTCGGCGTCACCGGACACGAAACCCAGTGGGGAGACCGATTCCAGCAGTACATCGCCGAAATCCGCAAGCATACCGATCTCCCGCTCGCGGTCGGCTTCGGCGTGCGTACCGAAAAGGATCTCGCCGCGCTCGCCGGCAAGGCGGAGGTGGCGGCCTTTTGCTCGCAGTATATCGAGTGGCAGCGCGACGCCGGCAGCGAGGTTGCGGCCGAGCGGATGAAATCACTCATCGCGTCGATGTCCCCAGCCGCTCCCTGAGTCGCCGACGCGGCGGCGGCGCGGCGATGTTCGGCCTGTTCAAACTGGTGCTGCTGCTACTGCTCGGCCTGGTTGCGGTTTACTGGTGGCAAAGCGGCGTCTACAAGGGCCGGGCGCGCGACTTCGCCAGCGAGCATTGCCGGCGGCTGGACTTGCAGCTCCTCGATTACAGCATGGTGATTACCGGTATCTGGCCCGTTCGGGGCCGCGACGGCCGGCTTGCACTGCGCCGCCGCTATCAGTTCGAATTCGCCTCGCTGGGCGATCGCCGCTACCAGGGCGAACTGGTACTGCTCGGTAGCGAGTTGTATTCCATCGAACTCGAAACCTACAAGCTGCCCAGCGGCGAGTGAACGGGTTCTGCAGGAATTTCCAAACTGTTCAGGTCGAATTAATTCAGCCCGTCTATACTCGGAAGCAGTCAAACCGCTCGCAGTAACCTGTTCCCGGGAGAAAACATGAAAAAACTGTTCGTGATGATCATCCTCGCCAGCCTCGTCCTGACATCGGGATGCGAAACCTTCGATCCGTATACCGGCGAGTCGAAAACCTCCAACACCGCCAAGGGCGCGGGTATCGGCGCGGGTATCGGCGCCGTACTCGCTTATGTCGCGAATCGCGACGAGAGCAGCAAGACACGCAAGAGACGCATGTTGCAGGCGGCCGGCATCGGTGCGATCGCCGGCGGCGGCATCGGCTATTACATGGACTCCCAGGAAGCCAGGCTCAGGAAGACGCTGCGCGACACCGGTGTCAGCGTCGAGCGCGACGGCGACAATATCAACCTGATCATGCCGGGCAATATTACCTTCGTCACCGACGGATACGACCTGAACGCCGACTTTTACAAGGTGCTCGACTCGGTGGTGCTGGTCGTACAGGAATTCGAGAAAACCATCATCGTGGTCGCGGGGCACACCGACAGCACCGGCTCCAACGCCTACAACCAGCAATTGTCGGAGCGCCGCGCGGAATCGGTTGCCAGGTATTTGCTGTCGAAGGGAGTCGTCGAGGCGCGTATCGAAAGCGTCGGTTTCGGCGAGGAACACCCGATCGCCGACAATTCCACCGCCGCGGGCCGCAGCCTGAATCGCCGCGTCGAACTGTCGCTGCTGCCGATTACCGAGGAAGGTTACTAGGCGGGGCGCGATCCGCACCGCTCG
>JASFKL010000029.1:0-18861 GCA_050118655.1 Gammaproteobacteria bacterium
CTGTGGCCGGAGCCCGGTCCCGACGCCGAAGCCCGCGAGGCGATTCTCGATAAAGTTCCCCTCAGGCGCCTCGGCGGCGCGCAGTCGATCGCCGATACCGTGCTGTTCCTGGTCAGCAACGATTACGTCACCGGCGAGATCGTCCGCGTCGACGGCGGCAGTCTGCTGCGCTGACGGGTCGAGACATGAGCAAGCACTGGAGCAAACTGGTTCACGATCTGGAACCTTACCTGCCCGGCGAACAGCCGCAGGACCAGCGGTACGTCAAGCTCAATACCAACGAAAACCCCTATCCGCCGGCGCCCGGGGTGGCTCGTTGCCTGGCGGAATTCGATGCCGACGAGCTGCGGCGTTACCCCGACCCGGAAAGCAGTGAACTGATCGAGGCGCTGGCCGGCTACCACGGGCTGTCGACCGATCAGGTATTCGTCGGCAACGGCTCCGACGAGGTGCTCGCGCATGCATTCCAGGCATTGTTCAAGCGGGACCTGCCGATCCTGTTTCCCGACATCAGTTACAGCTTTTACCCGGTTTACTGCGCGCTCTACGAAATCGATTACCGGCAGATCGCGCTCGACGACGATTTTCGCATCGATCTCGACGGCTACCGCGCGGACAACGGCGGCATCGTGATCGCCAATCCCAATGCACCGTCCGGCATCGCGCTGGGCCTCGCCGAAATCCGCCAGTTGCTGGCCGACAATCCAGAATCCGCGGTAATCGTCGACGAGGCTTACGTGGATTTCGGCGCCGAATCGGCGTTGCCGCTGATCGCCGAGTTCGACAACCTTCTCGTAGTGCGCAGCTTTTCCAAGTCGCGCAGCCTGGCCGGCCTGCGTCTCGGCTATGCACTGGGACAGGCCGCTCTGATTGAAGGCCTGCAGCGGATCAAGAACTCGTTCAACTCTTACCCTATCGACCGCCTGGCCTGCCGCCTCGGCATCGCCTCGATCGATGACGAGGCGTATTTCCGCCAATCTGTCGGCCGCGTAATCGCGACCCGCGAGCGGGTCGCCGGCGAACTCGAAAGACTCGGCTTCGGGGTCTTTCCGTCGAGCGCCAACTTCGTGTTCGCGCGCGCTCCGGGCGGCAAGGCCGAAAACCTCTATCTCGACCTCAAGGCCGCGGGAATTCTGGTGCGCTATTTCGACCGGCCGCGTATCGACGACTGTCTGCGTATCAGCATCGGCTCGGACGAGGAATGCGACGCGCTGATCGCCGCGCTGACAAAGATGCTCGACTAGGGACGATCGGGGTCAGATCAAAAATTCCATCAACGTCCTGCCTGCCGCTTCGGGAAGTCGGCGAAATATTGCCGACGCAAAGATTGCCTGGTGCTTCGCTCGAAACCGCGGTAAACGGGGAATTTTTGCTCTGACCCCCTCTATAGCGGTCCCAATTTATCGATGCTCCCGAGGCAAGCCCGTTCCAGCGGGCTTGCCGGAGTCGTCGGTTAACCGAATAGCGAAATTTGGGATACCGGATTGCGCCAGCCGGAACAGGCAACCGGAGGGCCATTAGGGGGACACAATACCTGACTACCTCAATTCAATTTCAAACCGAGACTCAATTAGGGTAAATGGGTATTGTGTCCCCCTAACTGGCAGGCGGGACCCCGAGCCTGCCGGGATTGCGAGGGCAATCAGCCAATCGATTGCCGACGACGAGGACCAGGTATCGCTGCTAGTCGTCGAAATCCAGTGGGTACAGGTCTAGCGGCGGGGCATCCCGAGCCATGCGTCGCCAAAGCTCAGCCATGGTTTCCCCGGCCTCGGGGTGTTGCAGTTCCGGCGCGATGTCTTGCAGCGGCTTGAGCACGAAGGCGTTTTCGAGAATTTCGGGGCGCGGTGTACGGATGCCCGGCAAATCGATTATCCAGTCACCGTATAAGAGTATATCCAGATCGATCGGGCGGCTGGCGAACTTCGGCAGACTGCGATCGCGGCCCAGCTCGTCCTCTATGCGGTGGAAGATTTCCACGATCGATTTGATTTCGAGGGAGCTGTCGAAGCGCGCCACGAGGTTCAGGAAATCGCTGCCGTCGAAGCCGACCGCGGCCGAGTTGTAGACCGGCGACAGTTCGACCTCGCCGAATTGCTCGCGCAGCGCGGCCACCGCCTGGCGCAGGCGTTTCTCGCGTTCGAGATTACTGCCGAGCCCGACGTAAACCGCGACGCTCATGCGCTTCGCTCGCCGCGTTCGATGATCACGCCGACCGACCTGGACCCCCGCACCGCCCCCGGCTTGTGCAGGGTCAGCTTAACCCAGGGAACCTCGAACTCGCCGCGGATGATATTGCAGATTTCCTCGGCCAGGGCCTCGACCAGCTCGTAGTCGCTCTGCTCGACGAACTCGATCAGCCGCTTGGCGACGCTCTTGTAGGAGAGCGTGTCCTCGATATCGTCGGATTTGGCGGCCTTGCTGATATCGGTCGCCATTTCGATATCGAGACTGATGGTTTGCCTGATCTTGCGCTCCCAGTCGTAGATTCCGATCACGGTTTCGATCTGCAGGTCGTGTATAAAGACGATATCCATCGGGCTCCGGCACGGGGTTTTTTCGAGGCCTGTCATCTTAGCCGCTGACAGGCCCGAATGGAAACGCCAAATCCCTGAAATCCGGGAAGATTTCAGCTTGAATACCCGATTTGCTTCTGGTAGAGTTCGCGCCCTCGAATAATCTCGCTCAATACGGAGTTCCACATGTCCCGGGTCTGTCAAGTGACCGGTAAGAAGCCTGTCGCCGGTAACAACGTCTCGCATGCGCACAACAAGACGCGGCGCCGTTTTCTGCCCAACCTGCATACGCATCGCTTCTGGGTCGAATCCGAGAACCGCTGGGTCAAGCTGCGCGTATCCTCCAAGGGCATGCGGATTATCGACAAGAACGGCATCGACGCGGTTATCGCCGACATGCGCAAGCGCGGCGTCAAGTGCTAGGAGTATAAAATGAGAGATCTGATCAAACTCGTATCCACGGCCGGTACCGGCCACTACTACACCACCGACAAGAACAAGAAGAACACCCCCGACAAGCTGGTGTTCAAGAAGTACGACCCGGTGGTGCGCAAGCACGTCGAATACAAGGAAGCCAAGATCAAGTAGGGCCTCGCCCCCGACTACCGGAAAACCGGCCCGCGGGCCGGTTTTTTTATGCCCGGCGGATTGCATGGCGGGGCTTTAATATAGTACCCGGTAAGGTATGATTAGCGCGTCCTTAATCCCCGGGAAATTCATGCCAGAGCCACTCGTCCAGGTCGAAAATCTGTCCCGGTATTATCACAGCAGTTGCGCGATCAACCGCCTGAGTTTCAGCCTCGACGCCGGCGAAGTGCTGGGTTTCCTGGGCCCGAACGGCGCCGGGAAATCGACCACCATGCAGGTGATCACCGGCAACCTGGCGCCCACCGAGGGCAGGGTCAACATCGCCGGGCACGATATCATCGAAGATCCGCGCTCTGCCAAGGCCTGCCTCGGTTACCTGCCCGAGCACCCGCCGGTCTATCGCGATTCCAGTGTCGACGAATTCCTGCGCTATTGCGCGCGCCTGCACCGCATCCCGCCAAGCGGCGTCAAGTCCGCGCTCGAACGCGTCAAGCGGCAGTGCGGCCTCGAGGACGTCGGCCGGCGCCTGATCGGCAATCTCTCCAAGGGCTACCAGCAACGCGTCGGCATCGCCCAGGCGATCGTTCACGATCCGCCGGTGGTGATCCTCGACGAGCCCACGGTCGGGCTGGACCCGATCCAGATCCGCGAAATCCGCGCCCTGATCCGCGACCTCGGCAGCGAACGCAGCGTCATCCTGTCGACGCACATCCTCTCCGAGGTGCAGGCTACCTGCGACCGCGTGCAAATCATCCGCGCCGGGGAGCTGATTTACAACGCGCCGATCGAAGCGTTGCGCGAGGGCCACGAACAGATTACCCGGATCATGCTGCGCCGCCCCCCGGATGCCGCGGAACTGGCCGGGCTTGCCGGCGTGGAGCACGCCGAAATGCTCGACCCCGGCCGTTTTCGCGTGTACCTGTCCGCCGATGCCAATGTCGAGGCGCTGGTTGCCGCCGCGGTCGCCGGTGACTGGGGATTGTGCGAATTGATTCCCGAACAGCAGTCGCTCGAAGACCTGTTCATCGAGCTGACCCACGATCACGAGATCGCCGCGTCATGATCTGGGTTATCGCACGCCGGGAAGCGGCCGCCATGTTCCTGTCCCCGCTGGCCTGGGTCATCCTCGCCGTGGTGCAGGTCATTCTCGGTTACATGTTCCTGACCAACCTGGACAATTTCTTCGTACTGCAGCCGCAGCTGATCCAGCTCGCCAATACCCCCGGGGTTACCGATATCGTGGTCACCCCGCTGATGCAGGTCGCGGCGATCATCCTGCTGATGGTCATGCCGCTGGTCACCATGCGCAGCATCTCCGAGGAAAAGCGCAACGGAACCATGAGCCTGCTGGTCTCGGCGCCGCTCGGGATGACCGAGATCGTGCTCGGCAAGTTCCTCGGCCTGATGCTGTTCATCGTCATCCTGGTCAGCATGCTGATGCTGATGCCCCTGTCGCTTTACCTCGGCACCACCCCGGACGCCGGCAAACTGCTGTCGATCTATCTCGGCCTGCTGTTGCTGCTCGGCGCTTTTGCCGCGATCGGGCTCTATCTGTCCAGCCTGACCAGCAATCAGACCGTGGCCGCGATTGCCACCTTCGGCGTGCTGTTGATGCTGTGGATCGTCGACTGGGTCGGTTCGTCGGTCGGCAGCGGTCAGTCCCTGCTCGGTTACCTGTCGCTGCTGAAACATCACCAGGCGATGCTCGAGGGCGTATTCAATACCGGCGACCTGGCCTACTACCTGCTGCTCATCGGCGGCTTTCTCGGCCTCGCGATCCGCCAGCTCGACCGCGAACGTTTGCTGTGAGAATGGATTCCCGCCATCGCCTGCAATACCGCATCCAGTCGGGGGTGTTCCTGTTGCTGTTCATCGGTCTGCTGGCAGTGCTGGCCTGGGCCAGCTCGCGCCACGCGGTCAGCATCGACATGAGCGCCAATCAGCGCAACAGCCTGTCGCCGGAATCGGCTCGCCTGGTGGACGAAATCGAATATCCCCTGAAGGCGACACTGTTCGTCACCCCGACCAACGACGCCAGGCCGCTGCTCGAAGCGCTGTTCGAGCGTTACCGCGAACTACAGCCGCTGATCGACTTCGAGAGTCTGAATCCGGACCTGAATCCCGACCTGTTGCGGGCCAACGATATCCGCTACGACGGTGAAGTACTGCTCGAATACCAGGGCCGCAGCGAAAAGGTTTCCCAGGTCAACGAGGCCAGTGTCAGCAGCGCGATACAGCGCCTGCTGCGACGCGGCGAGCGCTGGCTGGTGTTTCTCGAGGGACACGCCGAGCGCAATCCCTACAGCGAGGCCAATCACGATTTCAGCCTTTTTGCCAAGCAGCTGGCGAGCAGTGGTTACACCATCGAAACCCTCAACCTGACACTCGGTAGCGGTATCCCGCAAAACACCGATGTCCTGGTACTCGCCAGCCCCAAGGTGCCCCTGTTGCCCGGTGAAATCGAAATGCTCGCCGAATATATCGACCGGGGCGGCAACCTGCTCTGGCTGGCCGATCCCGAACAGGCCAGCAACGGCCTGGAGTTGCTCACCGACCGGCTCGGGATCGACTTTCTGCCCGGCATCGTGGTCGACCCGAACAGCAAGCTGATGGGACTCGACCGCGCGGATTTCGCGCTCGTCTCCGAGTATCCGCGCCATCCGGTAACCCAAAACCTCGGCAGCCTGTCGCTGTTTCCGCAGGCACAGGCGCTCGCCTACCACGGCGGCGACGAATGGCACGAGCAGGTGCTGTTGAGCAGCGACAGCCGCAGCTGGAACGAGACCGGCCCGTTGCGCGGCGAGGTCGTCAAGGGCGACGACGACGACGAAATCCAGGGTCCGCTCGAGCTCGCGCTGACCCTGTCGCGCGAGCGCGAGAATGGCGACGATGCCGGCGAACAGCGTGTCGCGGTCGTCGGCGACGCCGATTTTCTCGCCAACCGCTACCTCGGCAACGGCGGCAACCTCGAGATCGGCAGGAACCTGGTCAACTGGCTCAGCCTCGACGACGGCCTGATCTCGATCAGTCCGCGGCCGGCGCCGGATACCCGGCTCGAACTCGACAGGACGGAGCAGCTTGCGATCGCCCTGTTTTTCCTGATCCTGCTGCCGCTCGGCCTGCTCGGCAGCGGCCTGCGTATCTGGCTCAGACGGCGCAAGCTCTGATGCTGTCGCGCCGCTGGATCGTCAATGGCCTGTTGATCCTGTCGATACTGCTGGTCGCCTTTGTCGGCTACCGGCTCGATGCCCCGTCGGAAACCGCCGCCGAGCCGCCGACGAAGATCGCCGCGAAAGCCGCGATCGAGCGGATCGAAATCGAGACCGGGTCCGCGTCGCTCAGGCTTGCAAAAGAGCCGGCCGGCTGGACGGTCGTAGCGCCGGTACACTGGCCCGCCGACCGCGCCAGTGTCGAGCGTCTGATCGGCATCGTCGATACCGGCAATACGCCGCCGCTCGATGCAGGCAGCGCCGACCTGGAAACGCTCGGTCTCGACAAGCCCGTCGCAAGATTGCTGATCGGCGATACGCGGGTGCGTTTCGGGGCCACCAATAACATCGGCGCGAGGCGCTACACGATGATCGATTCCGAGCTCTTCCTGCTGGACGACAGGCAGCTACCCTTCATCCTCCAGGGGCTCGGCGGATTCGTCGATCGCCGCCTGTTGCCGCCGCGCTTCGGTCTGGCAGCGCTGTCGCTGCCCGGAGGCGAGCTCGTGCGCGACGAAAACGGTGCCTGGCGGGGGAACGGGAGCGGGACCGTCGACGCACGGCGTCTCTCCGACCTGGCCTCCGCCTGGCAGAGTCTCAAGGCCTCGCGGATCGCCGCCATCGACCCTGCCCGCCCGACACGAGCCGGCATCGCGGCGACCTTCGACGACGGTTCGCGCCACCGATTTCTGTTGCTGTCGGTCGCTCCCGAACTGGTTATCGCCAATCCCGGGCTCGGCCTGCAATACCATTTCAAGGCCGGCCTTTACAACCGCCTGATTTCCCCGCTCGAAGATGAAAATCCTGCTTAGCCTGGCGCTGCTGCTGGCAGCCGCCGACCTGCGGGCGGAGGACACCCTGCCACGGCTCGAACTCGGCGTCGGCCTGTTCGCGCTCGACGCGCCGGATTACCGGGGTTCGTCGGAATCGTCGACTTACCTGCTGCCGGTGCCCTACCTCAAGTATCGCGGCGATCGCGTGCGCGTCGACGAGGGCGCCGACGGGATCATCTTCGAGTCGCCCGACCTGTTGTTCACGCTGAGCGGCAATCTGTCGGTACCGGTCGACTCCGACACCCCCGAGCGCGAGGGCATGGACGAACTCGATGCACTGATCGAAATCGGCCCGTCGCTGAACTGGCGCTTCTGGCGCGGCGAGCGCAGCGCCTGGTGGCTGGACCTGCCGCTGCGTGCGGCTTATACCCTCGGAGGCAATTTCGACCAGGTCGGTTACGTATTCCAGCCCCGGCTCTCGTGGCGGCTGCCGGCCACGCGCCTCGGCGAATGGAAACTGCGTTTCAACTTCGGGCCGCTGTACTCGAGCGACGCCTACCACAATTACTATTACTCGGTCGGCCCAGAGGACGTCACCCCGACGCGTCCCGCCTTCGAGGCCAGCGGCGGCTTCAGCGGCCAGCGTGCCGAATTTACCTACAGCCGCCGCATCGGCGGCTACTGGCTGGGCGGCTTCCTGCGCTACGACAGCCTGCGGCACTCGGAAATCGAGGATAGCCCGCTGGTATCCGAATCCGCATCCTGGATGGGCGGCATTGCGCTTGCCTGGGTGTTCTACGAGGAATAGGCTGATCCCATGCCCGAGTTACCCGAAGTAGAAACCACGCGGCGCGGTATCGAACCCCATGTCAGCGGGCAACTCATCGATGCCGTGGTGCTGCGCGAGACGCGCCTGCGCTGGCCGGTCAGCAGCGAAATCGCGCGGCTCGGCGGCCGCCGGATCGCGGGCCTGAGCCGGCGCGGCAAGTACCTGATCATGCAACTCGACCGGGGGCATTTGATCTGGCACCTGGGCATGTCGGGCAGCATGCGTATCCTGCCGACCGGCAGCGCCGGTGAGAATCACGAACATGTCGAGCTGCAGCTGGCCAGCGGCAAATCGCTCAGGTTCCGCGATCCGCGCCGCTTCGGCGCGCTGCTCTACACTGCCGGCGATCCGCTGCAGCACCGCCTGTTGTGCCGGCTCGGCCCGGAACCGCTCGGCGATGAATTCGATGCCGACTATTTATATGCCCGTTGCCGCGGGCGCCGCGTGGCGATCAAGAGCCTGCTGATGAACAGTCATATCGTCGTCGGGGTCGGCAATATCTATGCCAGCGAGGCGTTGTATCGGGCAGGTATCCGGCCGACCCGCGCCGCCCGGCGCATCAGCAAGGCGCGCATCGCCGGACTGGTCGAGGCGATCAGGCAAACCCTGGCGGAAGCCATCGACCACGGCGGCACGACGCTGCAGGATTTCGTCCAGGCAGACGGCAGGCCGGGATATTTCCGGCACGAGCTCAAGGTTTACGGCAACTCGGCCGAATGCGCCGCCTGCGGCAACCCGGTGCGCCACATCGTGCAGGCGCAACGCGCGAGTTATTACTGCCCGGTGTGCCAGACGTGACCGCGACAGACGGGGATTTACGTCACCGGCTCGAGATTTATTACTTCAATACCTCGACCATCGACACGATCGTCGCCCACATCGAAGCGCTCGAACCCCGCTGGCGGGAATTCGTAACTCACTGGGTGCTTTCGGTCGCCCGCACCGAGCCCGAGATCGGTTTTCAGTTCGCCTGCCTGGCCGGTGCGGCACTGCGCGATATCGGCCGCGAAGGCTGTGAGCGCTGGCTGCAAGCGGCGCTCGACGTCTATTTCGAACAGGACCTCGACGCCGCGGTGGGCGCGCTGCACGATCTCGAAAAATTTATCGCCAGCGAGCACAAACGTGCGCGCGCGATGGAGCTGGTGAGCGTTCGTCGGCTATTGCAGCATTTTCTGTACGGCCTCGACGGGCGCCACCTGCGGATCGAGACCGGCGAGGAAGCTTTTACCGACAGCGAGGTCGTGTATCTCCCGCCGGTGATCGATCACTTCCCCGCCCCGCAGCAGAATTTCGATTGCTACCGCGCGCTTGCGGTGCACCTCTGGGCGCAGTGCTGGTACGGTACCTGGCGCGCCGACAGCATCGAATCCATCCCGCGCGAGGAACCGATGCTGCGGACATTTCACTACCTCGAAACCCTGCGCCTCAATGCCTGCATCGCGCGCGATTACCCCGGGCTCGCCCGCCAGATGCAGCAGTTACAGCCGCCGACGCCCGAGAACTGGCTGCCGCTCGAAAAGGCGCTCGCCGACACCGCCCGCAGCGTGCGCGACTCGATCCGCCTGAGCGCCGATCACTGGGACATGCCGCGCCCGGCCCCCTACGTCTATCAGGGCAAGCTGGATCCCGACCGGGTGCAGGCGACGCTCGAGGCGCGTCTCGAGCGCGAGAAGCGGCAGTTGCAGCAATCGCTGGCCCACCTGGCCGACGAACAGCGAGAAGCCGGCAAGACGCCGCCGGCCGAATCCGCGACTCCCGGCGAGGCTCCCGAACCCGTCATCGCCCGGGATTCCGGCGCGGGCATCGAGTTCCAGTTAGGCGGCCGCGCATTACCGGCCGACGAAGACGTCGACGAACTGATGATATCGATCATGCAGGATCTCGGCGACTTGCCGAGCGAATACCTGTCGGCGGCCGACGATATCGACTACCGCGCCGACTTCGATGCTCGCGAATCGGCGGACAAGGCACCCGCTACCGGGCGCGCGGATCGCGACGGAACGCCGCGCTTTCTCTACGACGAATGGGATTGCACGCGCCAGGCGCACCGCAAACGCTGGTGCACGGTGCGCGAGCGGGATATCCAGCCGGATCACGGCTCGACTTTCGTCGCCGAAACCCTGGACAAGTACCACGGTCACATCAAGTCCCTGCGTCGCGGCTTCGAGGTGCTGCGCGACGAATACCGAATCCTCAAGAAGCAGCCCGACGGAGACAGTCTCGATTTCGACGCGCTGGTCGAGGCGATCGCCGACGCGCGCAGCGGGATGGAAATGAGTTCGCGGATATATCGCAAGGCGCACCGGGTCGAACGTGATATCGCGGTCGTCCTGATGGTCGACATGAGCGGTTCCACCAAGGGCTGGATCAACCGCGCGCAGCGCGAGGCCCTGATCCTCCTCGCCGAGGCCCTGAGTTCGCTCGACGACCGCTATGCGATTTACGGCTTTTCGGGCAATACCCGCAAGCGCTGCGAGATTTTCCGCATCAAGACCTTCGACGAGGTCTACGACGACGAGATCCGCGCGCGGATCGCCGCGGTCGAACCGCAGGACTATACCCGCATGGGCGCCACCATCCGCCACCTGACGAGCCTGCTCGCCGGGGTCGACGCGCGCACCCGGCTGCTGATCACGCTGTCCGACGGCAAGCCCGACGATTACGACGCTTACCACGGCGAATACGGCATCGAGGATACCCGCATGGCCCTGTTCGAGGCGCGCCAGCGCGGCATCCACCCTTTCTGCATCACCATCGACGAGCAGGCGCGAGATTACCTGCCGCACATGTACGGCGACTCGAGCTACGTGCTGATCGACGACGTCGCCCGGCTTCCCTACCGTATTTCCGAGATTTACCGCAACCTGACGACTTGAGTCCCCGCCGCGCCGATTTTCTCTGCGCGTCGAAATCCGATATCATCCCGCTTTCAGAATTCTCGGAGACCAGGCATGTCCATTCACGCGATTGACTCCAGCACCGACGCGGTAACCCAGGCCAAAATCGATCTCGCCGCGGCGCTCAGGCTCGCGGTCGTTCACGAGCTAGAGGAAGGCATCGACAACCATTTCACGGTCACCCTGCCCGGCCACGACGATCGTTTCCTGGTACTGCCGTTCGGCCTGCACTGGTCGGAAGCCCGTGCCAGCGACATGATCGTCTTCGACGAGGCCGGCGAGACCCTCGAAGGCGACGGCCTGGTCGAACTCTCGGCGCAATGCATCCACGCTCCGATCCACCGCATCACGGGCCGCCGCGTGGTCCTCCATACGCACCAGAACTGGGCGCTGGCGCTGAACATGCTGGAAGACAATCGCCTCGTCCCGGCCAGCCAGACCGCGGCCTTTTTCGATGGCAATATCGCCTACGACGATCATTACGGGGGGCTCGCCGACACCACCGCCGAAGGCGAACGCCTCGCGGGACTGGTCGGCGACAAGGAAATCGTATTCCTGAAAAACCACGGCGTACTGGTGGCGTCGGATACGGTCGCCCGTGCCTACCGGCTGCTGTACCTGCTCGAACGCGTCTGCCGGGCGCAGATTTGCGCGCTTTCCAGCGGACAGAAACTGCAGCCTATCGCCGCGGACATCATCGCCGGCGTACAGTCCCCCGATCCCAGGGACCGGCATCAGGGGAAACGCGACGATCTCTACTTCGCGGCCATGAAGCGCGTGCTCGACCGGCAAATGCCGGGCTACGCCGACTGAGCGTATCCGCGGTCCGGGTCCGCCGCATCCCTTGCTCGGCCCCGGGCGCTTCTTTACTATCGGCCGATAGGCTATCGGAGGACCCAGTCATGTTCGTCATTCGGCTAGTGCGCATCTGTTTCTTCGGTCTCGCCCTGCTCTATTGCACTATCTCCGGGGCCGTCCCGGTAGAGGGTACCCGCATCATGATATCGGCGCCGTCGACCTATGCGATCGACGCGGGCAAATCGATCTGGAAGGCCGGCGGGAACCTGGTCGATGTCGCGGTCACCGTCGGGCTCGCGCTCGCGGTCACCAACCCGTCAAACGCCTCGCTGGGCGGCGGCGGCTTCGCGCTGGTCAGCATGGGCAGCGGGGTGGAAGTACTCGATTTTCGCGAAATGGCGCCCGCGGCCACATCGCCCGACTTTTACCGGAAGCTCGGCAAGGGAGCCTCCTGGAACGGCGGTACCGCTGTAGGCGTGCCGGGGGTGCCCGCCGGCCTCTGGGCACTGCACGAACGCTACGGCAAACTGGACTGGTCGCGTCTGTTCGTCACCGCTATCGGCCTGGCCGAAAACGGTATCGAGTTTTCGGGCACCGAATCGCGCTACTCGGAATCGCAGAAAGACCGTTTCAACGCGGCCGGCGTTCGACATTTTTACCACGGCCCCGGCGAGCCCTACCGGCCCGGCGAAATCTTGCGGCAGCCGGCGCTGGCCGCAGCGCTCGAACTGCTGCGCGATCACGGGCCCGACGGCTTTTACCGCGGCGAGGTCGCGCGCGATATCGCCGACTCGGTGCAGGCCGCCGGCGGGGTGATCACCGCCGACGACATGGCAAACTACCGGGTGCGCTGGCTGAAACCGCTGGTGACGGACTTCAAGGGGCACCGGGTATACATGATGCCGCCGCCCAGCAGCGGCGGCGCGGTCATCATGAGCGCCCTCAAGCTGTTCGAGCGGGTCGGTATCAGCGAACGGGCGCCGCTCAGCGTGGACGAACTCCACCTGATGACCGAAGTGCTGAACCGCGCCTTCCGCGGCCGCGCGCTGCTCGGCGACCCGGATTTTCACGACAACCCGTTCGATCTGATCCTCTCCGATGCTTATCTCGATGAAATGGCGCGCAGCATCGATATTACGCGGGCGGTACAACTCGAACCCTTGAGCGAGGCTCCGCCCTCGGAATCGACCGAGACCACGCAATTTTCGATTCTCGATGCCGACGGCAACGCGATCGCGCTGACCGTGACGCTGAACGGCAGCTACGGCTCGGGCGTGGTTGCCGAAAAATACGCTATCTCGCTCAATAACGAGATGGACGATTTCACCACCCGGCCCGGCGAACCCAATGCCTTCGGCCTGGTGCAGGGTCTCGGCAACGTCGTCGAGCCGGGTAAACGGCCGCTGAGCTCGATGAGCCCGACCCTGGTCGGCAAGGACGGCCGCATCGTCATGGCGCTGGGCGCGGCCGGCGGTCCCCGCATCATCAGCAGCGTGGTACAAACCATCTACCGCGTGCTGGTTACCGGTCTCGACCTCGACCGGGCAGTGCAGTTTCCGCGGGTGCACCACCAGTTTCTGCCCAACAAGCTGTACATGGACGAATTCAAGTTTTCCCCCGAGATCGTCGATGCCCTGCGGCAAAGGGGCCACGATACGGTCGAGCAAAAGCCCGGCTATCTGGGCCGGGTCAAGGCGGTGCGGCTCAACGACAAAAACTACCTGGAAGCGGCTTACGACAATCGCAGCGAGGGCGCCGCGGGCGGCTTTTGAATGCCGCCGGCGATCCGCTCAATCGGACCCGGTCAGGCGCTTGTACTTTTCCATGAGTTGCTCCCGGGTCTCGACGTAATCCGGGTTTAGCGGGATGCAATCCACGGGGCAGACCTCGACGCATTGCGAGGTCTCGAAATGTCCCACGCACTCGGTGCACAGCAGCGGATCGATTTCATAGAATTCCTCGCCCGGAGAAATCGCGTCGTTCGGGCACTCCGGCTCGCACACGTCGCAATTGATACACTCGTCTGTAATCATCAACGCCATAGATCGGTCCCCGGGCTGCGGCTTATTTGCGCGCCTGCAATTTTTCGGTCAGGCGGCGCAGGATTTCGGGATGCAGAAATTCGGACACGTCGCCGTCGAGGCGGGCGATTTCGCGCACCAGGCTCGACGACACGAATGCGTAGCGCTGTGCCGCGGTCAGGAACACGGTTTCGATTTCGGGCGCCAGCGAGCGGTTCATGCCGGCCAGTTGCACCTCGTACTCGAAATCCGATATCGCCCGCAAGCCTCGGATGATGACATCGGCGTCGCAGTCGCGGGCGAAATCGATCAGCAAGCCGGAAAAGCGCCTCACCGAAATCTGCTCGTTGTCGTCGAACACCGTCTCCAGCATGTCGAAACGCTCGTCGATATCGAAAAAAGGCTGTTTCGCGGGGCTGTCGGCAACGCCGATGACGACGTGGTCGAACATTTTCAGCGCCCGCTGGCAAATGTCGATGTGGCCGCGCGTTACCGGGTCGAAGGTTCCAGGATAAATCGCCGTTGCGGACATGTACTACCTCAGGTTGCCGACTCTAGCTGCCGGAGCGAATGAACGCACGATTTTAACCACTTGGCCGCCATTCGGCTATAGCGTAGTTGACCTGGCCGGCCGTCTTGCGTTTCAGCCAGGCGAGATTCTCCGACGGCAGCTCGAATTCTTCGCCGGCCGGCCATTCGAAGTAAATCCTGGCGCCCGGCCGCAGCCGTCCGCCGGATTCCAGTCTCTCGAAGGCGCGGGCGCGCAGGCCGGCTTCGGCATAGGGAGGATCGATGAAGACCAGGTCGTACTCGCCGCGCAGATCTGCAATCGCCGCGATCGCCTCGCCGCCGCGGATCTCGACAGCCCCGCTATCCAGACTGGCCGCGAGGCCGCGCAGATTGTCGAGCGCCGCGGGCGAGCGTTCCAGCGCCACCAGACTGCGGGCGCCGCGCGACAGCGCCTCGAAACCGAGCACGCCGCTGCCCGCGAAACAATCCAGCACGTCGGCGCCGCGGCAATCCGCGGCCAGCCAGTTGAACAGGGTTTCGCGGATCCGGTCCGGCGTCGGGCGCAGTCCGGCGGTATCGATGACGGCTAGCTTGCGGCCGCGCCACTTGCCGCCGATGATTCTTACCCCGGATTTCATTGCCCTGTTTTTCGCCGCAATCGCCTTATCAAGTGCACGCACCGAACCGCTTTCTGTTAGCATATTGTGCCTGAAAGTCGCTATCCGGAAAAACGATGTTCGGGTTCAAATCCACAAGCCAGAAAGACGCGCCGAAGCCGACGGGGCTGTTCGCGTCGCTGCGCCAGCGCCTCGCCAAAACCCGCGAAAACCTGTCGGACGGCGTCGCCAATCTGCTGCTCGGCAAAAAACAGATCGACGACGATATTCTCGAGCAGCTCGAAGACCGCCTGCTGATGGCCGATGTCGGCATGCAGGCGGCGCAAAAGATTACCGGCCGCCTGACCGAATCGCTGCAACGCGGGCAGCTGGCCGATAACGACAGCCTGCTCGATGCACTCAAGGACGTCATGGCCGAGGTACTCGAACCCTGTACCCGGCCGCTGGTCGTCGATCGCGGCAAAAAGCCGTTCGTGATCCTGATGGTCGGCGTCAACGGCGCCGGCAAGACCACCACGGTGGGCAAGCTCGCGCAGCAGTTCAAGCAACAGGGCATGAAAGTGATGCTGGCGGCCGGCGACACCTTCCGGGCGGCCGCGGTGGAGCAATTACAGAGCTGGGGCGACCGGCTGGAGGTCCCGGTCGTCAAGCAGGGACAGGGAGCCGACGCCGCCTCGGTCATCTTCGACGCATTGCAGTCCGCGCAGGCGCGCGGTATCGACGTGTTGATCGCCGATACCGCCGGCAGGCTGCACACCCAGGCCAGCCTGATGGACGAACTCGAAAAGATCAAGCGCGTGATGGGCAAGCTCGACCCGGACGCGCCGCACGAGACTTTGCTGGTGCTCGACGCCGGCACCGGTCAGAACGCCCTGGCGCAGGCCAGCAACTTCAGGAACAGTATCGGGGTTTCGGGCATCATCCTGACCAAGCTGGACGGCACCGCGAGGGGCGGGATGATTTTCAGCGTCGCCGAGCAGTTACGGACCCCGATCCGCTTCATCGGCGTCGGCGAGGCAGTCGAGGACCTGCGGCCCTTCGACAACCGCGAATTCGTCGACGCGTTACTGACCGACGCCTGAGTCCTGCCTGCGGTAATGATCGAGTTTCATAATGTCACCAAGCGCTTCGAGGGCGGGTACGAGGCGCTCAGCAACGTCAGCCTGAAGCTCGATCCCGGCGAAATGGTTTTCATCACCGGGCATTCCGGAGCGGGCAAGAGCACGCTGCTGAAAATCATTGCACTGATCGAAAAGCCGACCCGGGGCCAGGCGCTGCTCAACCGCGTCAACCTGAAAAACGTGCCCAGGCGCCGGATTCCCTATATCCGCCGCAACATCGGCATCATCTTCCAGGACCACCAGCTGCTTTTCGACCGGCCGGTTTTCGACAACGTCGCGCTGCCGCTGCAAATCCAGGGTTACCGGCCGCAGGAAATCGCCAAGCGCACCCGCGCAGCGCTCGACAAGGTCGGCCTGCTGCACAAGGAAAAATCGATGCCGATTACGCTTTCCGGCGGCGAGCAGCAACGCGTCGGGATAGCGCGCGCGGTGGTACACAAACCCACGCTGCTGCTGGCCGACGAGCCGACCGGTAACCTCGACCCGATACTGTCGCGCGAAATCATGCAGATCTTCGTCGATTTCAACCAGGTCGGCGTCACCGTGATGGTGGCCAGCCACGACCTGCGCCTGATCGAAGAACTGGACAAGCCGCGCATGACACTGAACCGCGGCCAGCTGATCCTGAACGACCTGGCCGAAATCGAGACGGGGCCCCGCGATGGCTGGCGCTGAGCGCGGGTTCGAAATCGCGACCGGGAGGCGCCGCGGATATGCGTACTAATATCCGCCGCCACCGGCCCGCGGCAACCAACCGCGTTTCTGCCTGGCTGCTGCATCACCTGCAGTCGATGATTTTCAGTCTCGGCAAGATTTACCAGGCGCCGGCAACGACCATCATGACGGTCTCGGTCATCGGCATCACCTTGTCGCTGCCGGGCGGGTTTTACCTGTTTTTGAAGAATATCAATGCGATTTCGGGAGACTTCCGCTCTACCACGCAGATCAGCCTGTTTCTCGATCTCGGCGTCAGGGAAGACCGCGCCCACGCGCTCGAAAAGGAAATCGCGGGCATGGACAACGTCGAATCGACGCGCTTTATCTCGCGCGAGCAATCGCTGGAGGAATTTCGCCGCGATTCGGGCTTCGGCAAGAGTATCGACACGCTGAGCAGCAACCCGCTGCCGCATACCATCATCGTCGAGCCCGGGGAAGTCGACACCTTCACGGTGCGCAACCTGCTCAACAGGCTGGAGGCGATGCCCGAGGTCGAAATCGCCAAGCTAGATACCGAGTGGCTCGAGCGCCTGTATACGATCATCGAAATCGCCCGGCGTTCGGTGACCATCATCACTATCCTGTTCGCTTTCGCGGTGCTGCTGATCATCGGCAACACGATCCGGCTGGATATCCAGAATCGTTACCAGGAGATCGTCGTCACCAAGCTGATCGGCGCCACGGACGCGTTTATTCGCAGGCCGTTTCTCTACGGCGGCGTCTGGTACGGCTTCCTCGGCGGTATTATTTCCTGGCTGATCGTCGAGATCGGATACCTCGCCATCGCCGGTCCGCTGGAGCGCCTGAACCTGTTATACCAGTCCGATATGAGGCTGATTACATTTTCCCTGCACGACTTCATGATTCTGATATTATCTAGTACTGTGCTAGGTCTCGCCGGCTCCTGGATCGCGGTCGCACGACACCTGAGCAAGATCGAACCCAGCTAGCCCGGATATTTCACCAGTCGGTCTCGAGCCTGATCACAACATATTTATTAATCGGGAAAAAATATTGCTGTTTTCCAAGCCTGAACTCAGAGTACTGTTTGTAACCGGTTCAAGACCTTTCCCGGCGCTGACTCGCGCAGATACGCCTGGACTGGGCGGGGCGCGCAGCCTTCCTTCGAGCCATAGCTATGACTATGGCTCTCAGTCCGGCCCGGCGTCCAGCCGTACCCGTCCTGCGCCATCGCTCGGGACACTGGTAAAATATCCGGACTAGGTGAACCATGCCCCGCAAACGTCGCCTGCTACTGATCGATTCGTCGGATTCTGCGCGCACAATCCTGTTCAAAACATTGACGCAGCGGGCGCCCGACCTCGATATCATCGCCTGCGGCACCGGCGCGGAAGCCAGGACCGCGATCAGGCAATACGAGTTCGAAATCATCACCACCGGCATAACCCTGCCGGATACCGACGGCTTCAAGCTGATCGAGGAAATTCGCGAGTCGCCGAAAAACCAGGATACCGCGATATTCGTCGTCTCGGGCGACACCGATACGCGCGTCATCGGCGGCGATTTCGAGGATAGCGAGGCGGTAACCGCCTATTTCGACAAGGCCGAGGGGCACAAGACGCTGGTCAACTTCATCCTCAATTTTCTCGGCTCGTCCACGGAGCTGCCGGTCAAGGTCCTGTACGTGGACAAGAGCGCCACGTCCACCGCGATCACCACCGGCATCCTGGAAAAACACGAAATCGACTTCGAGCATTTTCGCGACGCCGAAGAAGCGCTCGAGTGCCTGCGCGCAGACCTCGCCGCCGATTCGGCATGCAGCTTCGACCTGATGATTACGGACTTGATGCTGACCAGCAAGGTGAACGGTTTCGAGTTGATCAAAAAGGTCCGCAACGAATTACAGCTGGATTATCTGACCCTGCCCATCCTGCTGATGACGATCGAGCCCGGCGAGGACGAGCGGACCGATTTCACCGCGATCTTCGGTGCCGGCACCAACGACTTCATTACCAAGCCGGTGGACGAGGACGACCTGTTGTCCCGCCTGCAAACCCTGGTCAATATCAAGCGCCAGAGCGAAGCCCTGAACACCTGATCCCCGGGGCCGGTAAAGGTCCATCTTTTTCACGAGGGATTTCGCAGGGCCCGCATTGCCCCGGGATTTTCGTAGCGAGGGTGACGCAAAGACGCTGTGGCGGACCGCACGGACCAGGGATCCGCACAGGCGGGTTTTACCCAGGTTGAGCGGACCGTCGGGAGCAGGGTCCGTCGCATCGCGTTTTGCGACGGCCGCAGCAGAAA
>JASFKL010000030.1:0-18674 GCA_050118655.1 Gammaproteobacteria bacterium
CCTGGGCCGAGGATTTCGCGGCCTATGTCGAAGACCGCGCCTATTGCCTGCACGGCATCGACGAATACGCGCGGCTGATCGCCGCGGCGGGTTTCGAACGCGTCGAGGGCGAGGATTGCAGCGCCCGCTTCATCGATATTCTGGTAGCCGACCTGGAGCGCATCGAGCGCCTGGAGCTGGATCCCGGGACCCGCGACCGGCTGCGCCGCAGCTGGCAACACAAACTCGAACGCGCGCGCGCCGGGGACCATCGCTGGGGCGTGTTCGCCGCGCGCAAGCCCGGTCCGTCGAGCGCGGGCGATAACAGGGGGAATCCCGATGACTGAAGACAGGCAACGCTTGCGGGCGGTTTTGGCGGCGATACCCGGTTTCGAGAGGCTGGCCGAAGACGACTTCGAGTTCGCCCGTCTCGGCGGCCTGACGAATCTCGTGTATCGCATCGATCACCGCGATGGGCGCTACGTGCTGCGCATCCCGGGTAAGGGTACCGAGGAATACATCGACCGGACGGTGGAAATACACAATGCCCGCGTGGCCGCGCGCGCGGAGGTTTCGGCCGAGGTCATCCACGCCGATACCGGGAGCGGCATCATGCTGACGCGCTACATCGACAGCGTGACCATGACGCCGGAGGCATTCGGGCAGCGCCGGGGCGCACCTGCGCGTGCCGGCCTGGCGCTCAAAAAAATGCACGACTGGCCCGAGGCCTTCGAGTTCCGCTTCGAACTGTTCGCGATGATCGACGATTACCTGGCGATACTTGCACAGCGCAAGGCCGAGTTGCCGGACGGCTATGCCGAGGTGGTAGCCTCCGCCGAGCCCGTGCGCGAGGCGCTGGCGCGCAATCCGGTAAAACTGGCGCCCTGCCACTGCGACCCCCTGTGCGAAAACTTTCTCGATGCCGGCGAGCGCATGTGGATCGTCGACTGGGAGTATTCGGGTATGAACGACCCGCTATGGGACCTCGGCGACCTGTCGGTGGAGGCCGGTTTCACGCCCGCGCAGGATCTCGAAATGATGCGCGCCTATTGCGGCGGCGATCCGGACCCGGCGTCGATGGGTCGGATGGTGATCTACAAGGCGATGTGCGACCTGCTGTGGACGCTGTGGGGGTTGATACAGCACAGCGACGGCAACCCGGCCGAGGATTTCTGGGCCTATGCGGTGGGGCGCTTCGAGCGCTGCAAGGCGTTGATGGCGGCGCCCGAGTTCGACGCCCACCTGGCGGCGATAGCCGACGACTAACGGTTATTCGGCGGCTCTCCATCGGCAGCCGGCGGGTTGCCGCTGACCAGCTCGACGCCGGCCTCGCGAAAACCGGCGAGGAAACTCGCCGGCGGCGGCCGGTCGACGACCACCATGTCGACCTGCTCGAATCCGCAGACCTTGATAAAGCTGGGATTGCCGAATTTACCGTGATCGGCGACCACGATGGTTTTCTTCGCCTGTTCGATCACCGCGCGCGAAAATTCCGCTTCCTCGAGATGGTAGTCCATGAAACTGCCGCTGTCGGTGACCCCGCCGATCGACAGGATGGCGTAGTCGACCTGGAACTGGCGCACGAAATCGATCGCCGCGGAGCCGAAAGTGGCCCAGTCGTCGGCCCGCAGCCCGCCGCCGCAGAGGTACACCCGGTTGCTGGGCTCGCGCGCCAGGGTGCGGGCGATTTCGGTGCAATTGGTGACCACCGACAGTTCGCGGTGCTCGCCGAGCGCGCGCGCCACGTAGGCGGTGGTCGAGCCGGTATCGAGCATGATCGAATCGCCGTTACCGATGATTCCCGCGACCAGCCCGGAAATCGTTCGCTTGGCCTCGACGCGCTCGTTCATGCGCTTTTCGAACGGCGGTTCCGGTTCCTGTTTCTGGCGCAGAACGATGCCGCCGTGCACCTTCTCGACTAGGCCCTGACGCACCAGCGGCTTGATGTTGCGGCGTATGGTTTCGTCCGACACGTTCAACTGGTTTGCCAGTTCGACGATCGAACAGGCGCCCCGGGACCTGACCGAGGCGAGGATTTCGTTTTGTCTTTTCTGCGGGCGCATCACGGGGGTCTTGTCGGGTCCGGCTCAGGTTACGGGGGCCGTTCCGGCACGAGACCGGGTTCGGCGTTTCGACTTTTTAACGCCTAAATCCACAAAAAACAACATTTATATGAGGATCATATATGGAATACGGTGCGTTTTTCGTTGACATGGTGTGGGAAATTTGCGAAAAAGATTTGCCCGTACACTGCGCCAAGAGGGTACGATAACAACTAAAGAGGAGGCGACCCCAGCCATGAAACAGAAACCCGAAAACGCACTGATAAAATCCCTGCTGTTGGGATTGCTACTGTCGCTGGCCCTGCCGGCCGGCGCGGTGGAATCGAAAGATCCGATCAAGCTGACGATTCACGACTGGACCGGCCAGTACCTGACCACCCATATCATGGGCGAGGTGCTGAAAAAGGCCGGCTATAACATCGAGTACGTGCAGGCCGATTACATTGCGCAGTTCGCCGGGCTCGAGTCCGGGGATTTGCACATCGCGATGGAAATGTGGGAAACCACCGGCAAGCAGGCGATGGACGCTTCGCTGGCCACCGGTAAAACCGTCGATCTGGGCGAAACCGGCATGGATGCCAAGGAAGAATGGTGGTACCCGATGTACATGAAGGAGCGCTGCCCGGGACTGCCCGACTGGAAGGCGCTCAACGATTGCGCCGAGGCCTTCGCGACTCCGGAAACCGCGCCCAAGGGCCGTTATCTCGGCGGGCCCGTGACCTGGGCCGGTTTCGACGACGAACGCGTCGAGGCGCTGGGTCTGAACTACGAAGTGGTTCACGCCGGTACCGACGCCGCGCTGTTCTCGGAACTCGAATCCGCGGTTCAGCGCAAGGCGCCGATCCTGCTGTGGATTTACGCGCCGCACTGGGCGGTCGCCAAGTACCAGGGCGAATGGGTCGAGTTTCCGGAATACACCGATGCCTGTTACGAGGATCCGAGCTGGGGCATCAACAAGGACATGGCCTACGACTGCGGCAAGCCCTTCGGCTGGATCAAGAAGGTCGGCTGGAAGGCCGGCGAAAAGAAATGGCCCGGTGCCTACAAGGCAGTGCGTAATTTCCACATCGAAAACCCGGAGATGAGCCAGATGATCGTCGAGGTCGACCTCGAGGGCAAAACGGTCGACGAGACGGTCGACAAGTGGATGCGTGAAAACGAATCCACCTGGAAGGCCTGGATCAACTAAAACCCGTCCGCGGCGGGACAGGCCGCGGGTCGAACCGCGGCCTGCTCCGTTTCGCGGCCTGGCGCCCGCCGTCCTCCGGGGATACCTGATGTCGGATTCGCAAATTCGCCCCGCCGGTCGGCCGAGTGCGGGCGCCGGCCCGGCGTCGAGCCCGCCCCGGCGGCAACCGGCATGAATTCCGTAGTCGCCGTTCGCGGACCCCTGCCGCTACGCCTCAATCGCTGGCTGATGCTGTGGATCGCGGCGATTGCCGCGACACTGCTGCTGATGTACGCCGGCGATTCGCTGCCGTGGGCATTCGACTATCCGCGCGCCTGGCAGCTGCCGCTCGCCGCGTGGATCTCTGATTTCATGAAGTGGCTGATCAACAGCTTCGATCTCGGCCTGTTCACCTTCAAGGATTTGACCCGCGGTCTCGCCTGGCTGGTCGAACAACCCTATTTGCTGGTCAGAAGCATGCTGTCGACCGGTTTTCTGCGCGGTGTCGGCAGCGACGCGGTCCAGATCTTTCCGCGCATCTCCTGGCTGGCGCTGCTGGCCGGAGCGATGCTGCTGGGACATTATGCCCGCGACTGGAAACTGGCCTGGCTGGTCGGCTTCTGCTTCGCTTACCTGGTGCTGTTCGGGCAGTGGGACAGCGCGATGGTGACCCTGAGCTCGATTATCATCGCGGTGCCGATCGGCGTCGCCGGCGGCATGCTGCTCGGCATCGTCGGCCATCGCTCGCCGCGTTTTCGCATGCTGCTGATCCCGGTTCTCGACCTGATGCAGACGGTGCCGGTGTTCGCCTACCTGGTGCCGGTACTGCTGCTGTTCGGTTTCAGCCCGGTATCGGCAATGATCGCCACCATCATCTACGCGACGCCGCCGATGGTGCGCGTCACGCTGCTGGCGCTCGCGCAGATCAGCACCGAGGTCGTCGAAGCCGGCTTCATGGCCGGCTGCTCGCGCCGCCAGCTGTTGTGGCAGGTACAGCTGCCGTCGGCCAAGCATTCGCTGATGATCGGCGTCAACCAGGTAGTCATGCTGTCGTTGAACATGGTCATCATCGCGTCGATGATCGGCGCCGGCGGTCTCGGTTACGATGTGCTGACCGCCCTCAAGCGCCTGAAGATCGGCGAGGGCGTCGAGGCCGGGCTGGCGATCACGCTGCTGGCGATCGCGCTCGACCGCCTGAGTCAGGCCTATGCGAATCGGCCGCAGGAGTACGGCCCGCGGCACGGCAGATTCTGGGAACGCTACCCGCATTCGGCGCTGTTCGTCGCCATCGCCGCGGTGACCTGGCTGCTGGGCATTTATTTCCCGGCGATGAATACCTATCCCGAGAGCTGGCAATTCACCACCGGCGCCTTCTGGGGCGACCTGGTGCGTTACATCAATATCAATTACTTCGACTTGCTGGAAAGCTTCAAGAACTTCCTGCTGCTCAACATCATGGTGCCGTTAAAGCGCTTTCTGCTGTCGCTGCCCTGGGTGGCGGTGGTGGCGATGGTCGGGCTCGGCGGTTGGCAGCTCGGCGGCTACCGTCTCGGCCTGCTGACCGCGGCGCTGGCCGCATTCATGGCCGTGGTCGGCCTATGGGAAAAAGCCATGGTCACCCTTTACCTGTGCGGTCTTTCGGTGGTCATCGCCAGCATCATCGGTATTCCGATCGGTATCCTGGCGGCGCGCAACGAACGCCTGCACCGTGTCGTCGGCGTGATTATCGACACGCTGCAGACGCTGCCCAGTTTCGTCTACCTGATGCCGGTGGTGATGCTGTTCAGGGTGGGCGATTTCGCCGCCATGCTGGCGGTGATCGCTTACGCGATCACCCCGGTGATTCGCTACACCGACCATGGTATTCGCCAGGTTCCCGCGGACCTGATCGAAGCGTCGCGTCAATTCGGCTGCACACCGGGGCAGCTGCTGCGCAGGGTGCAGATCCCGCTGGCCTTGCCGCAAATCATGCTCGGCATCAACCAGACCATCATGATGGCATTGTCGATGCTGGTGATTACCGCGCTGGTCGGCACCCGCGAACTGGGACAGGAGGTCTATATCGCCCTGACCAAGGCGGATACCGGCAGGGGGGTCATCGCCGGGGTCTGCGTGGCCTTTATCGCCATCATTTCGGATCGCATGATCGGCGCCTGGGCGAAGCGGCGTAAACGCGAGTACGGGCTGGAGTAATATGAGCGAGACAGGAGAGCTTCCCGCGCAGGCGCGCGTGGTCATCATCGGCGGTGGTATCGTCGGCTGCTCCACGGCCTACCACCTCGCCGCGCTCGGCTGCAACGACGTGGTGCTGCTGGAAAAACATCGCCTGACCTCGGGTTCGACTTTCCACGCCGCGGGCCTGGTGGGCCAGTTGCGCAGCAACGCCAACATTACCCAGCTGCTCGGCTATTCGGTCGAGCTTTACCGGGATCTGGAACGCGAGACCGGGCTGGCGACCGGCTGGAAGATGAACGGCGGCCTGCGGCTGGCCTGTAACGAACAGCGCTGGATCGAAGTTCGGCGCCAGGCGACCACGGCCCATTCCTTCGGCCTGGAGATGCATTTGCTGACGCCGCGAGAAGCGCTGGAATTATGGCCGGTGATGGATATCGACGACCTCGTCGGCGCGGCATTCCTGCCCACCGACGGGCAGGCCAACCCGTCCGACATCACCCAGTCGCTGGCCAGCGGCGCGCGTCGCGGCGGAATCGAAATCCGCGAGAATACCGAGGTCACCGGCTTCGAATTCGACGGCGATGCGATTCGCTGCGTACAAACTTCGCGCGGTCCGATCCGCTGTGAGAAGCTGGTGATCTGCGCCGGCCAGTGGTCCCGCCGGCTCGGCCTGCTCGCCGGCATCAACATCCCGCTGGTCTCGGTGCAGCACCAGTACCTGGCGACCGAAAAGATTCCCGGCGTGGCCCCCGACCTGCCGACGCTGCGCGACCCCGACCGGCTGACCTATTTCAAGGAAGAAACCGGCGGCCTGGTGATGGGCGGCTACGAGCCGAACCCGATTCCGTGGGCCGAGGACGGCATTCCCGACGGCTTCAATTTCACCCTGCTCGACAACGACTGGGATCATTTCGAACCGCTCATGGAGCAGGCGATCGCGCGCGTGCCGGCGCTGGCCGAGGCCGGTATCCGGCAAATGTACAACGGACCCGAAAGCTTCACGCCGGACGGTAACTTCATCCTCGGTGCCGCGCCCGAGCGCGAGCAGGTCTTCGTCGGCGCGGGATTCAACGCCTTCGGCATCGCATCCGGCGGCGGCGCCGGCATGGCACTCGCCGAATGGGTTCACAACGGCGCGCCGCCTTTCGACCTGTGGCCGGTCGATATTCGCCGCTTCGGCAAGCCGCACGCCGATGTCGACTGGGTACGCCGCCGCACGCTGGAAGCCTATTCGCGCCACTACACCATGGCCTGGCCGCACGAGGAAAATCGCTCCTGCCGGCCGTGCCGGCGTTCGCCGCTCTACGATCGGCTGCGAGCCCAGGGGGCCTGCTTCGGCGAAAAACTCGGTTGGGAGCGGCCCAACTGGTTCGCCTCCGATGCCGACTCGGCAATCGACGAGTACAGTTACGGCCGCCAGAACTGGTTCGGCGCGGTCGGCGAGGAGCACCGCGCGGCGCGCGAGCGGATCGCGCTGTTCGACCAGAGTTCGTTCGCCAAGTACCGGGTCGCGGGCAACGACGCGGCGAGCGCGATGTCCTGGATTTGCGCCAATCGCGTCGACACCGCGGTCGGCGCGGTGAAATATACGCAAATGCTGAATCCGCGCGGCGGAATCGAATGCGACCTGACGGTAACGCGGGTGGCGGCGGACGAATTCTACCTGGTCACCGGCACGGGCTTCGCGACCCACGATTTCGACTGGATCCGGCGCAATATCCCGGCCGACTGCGAAGCCCGCATCGACGATGTCACCTCGGCCTGGGCCGTGCTGTCGCTGATGGGGCCGAAATCGCGCGAGTTGCTGCAATCGCTGGTGCGCGAGGATCTGTCGCCGGAAGCCTTCGCCTTCGGCCGGATGCGCGAAATCAGGCTCGGCGGCGCGACGATACGGGCGCTGCGGGTCAGCTATGTCGGCGAACTGGGCTGGGAACTGCACCTGCCGGTCGAGTTCGCTCTCGCGGTCTACGACGCCCTGATGGCGGCCGGCCGCGACTTCGGCATCGCCAATGCCGGCTACCGCGCGATCGAGTCACTGCGGCTGGAAAAGGCTTACCGCGCCTGGGGCGCCGACATCGGACCCGATTACAACCCGCTCGAAGCCGGGCTCGGCTGGGCGGTGGACCTGGCCCACGAAAGACCGTTCATCGGCCGCGACGCGATCCTGCTGCAGCAGCAGGCGCCGCTCGTCAAAATGCTCGCCGGCTTTACGATCGCCGATCCCGAGGTCGTATTGCTCGGCCGGGAAACGATTTACCGCGACGGCGAGCGCGTCGGCTGGCTGTCGAGTGCCGGCTGGGGCTATACCTCCGGCAGCAACATCGGTCTCGGCTACGTGCGCAGTCCGGGCGGTGTCGACGAGGCCTACCTGCGTGCCGGCCGCTACGAACTCGAAGTCGCCGGCGAGCGACTGCCGTGCGACCTGCAGCTCGAACCCGTCTACGATCCCGGCAATTCGAAACTCAGGAACTGATCGATCGTCCCGCGCCACCGATCGACCGCCGCCGGGCAAAGACTCTCGAGATCGTTTCTCGCGGGGGGCGGAGAATGTCTGAAGATGTCATCCCGCGGTCGAGCCGCGGGATGGCAGGTTGCGGGCAGCGAGATATTGCGAGCCATACGCCAATCCTGTAGGCTTCGCGGCCTGTTCAGGAGAGATGTCCGAGCGGTCGAAGGAGCACGCCTGGAAAGTGTGTATACCGAAAGGTATCGAGGGTTCGAATCCCTCTCTCTCCGCCATCCATTAAAAAGGGTCCCGCCAGGGGCCCTTTTTAATGGATGATGGAAAGACGAGGTCAGATGAGAACCCTGGGGCGCAGCCCCGGTTCGACCAATTCGCCGGGAGCGAATTGGCGCGAGCGCAGCGAGTCCTGGAGGCCGGCATCAGGCCGGCCGTAAGGATGCGGCACAGGGATGTGCCGCACAATCCCTCTCTCTCCGCCAGACAATCTGGCCCTATCCCCCGGTCTCGTAGAGACCTATAATAAATCTATAATTTTCAAGGGGATAGGGCCACCATTTTGCCCCGACTCAGTCTCCGTAGCGTGCAATATTACCGAACTTGGCCCCAAAATTTCCACTTTTCTCTAATGCGTAATTAGGGAGTTCGCCTTCCTGTTTCCCGAAGTAAATCAGTAACTTTGGACTTCCCTCAATCTACTACTACGAATCCCCTTTTAACTTCCAATCCTGCTACAAATTATGGGTTTGTACGTGCTCACCCAGCTTTCTGGACGGTACTGACAAGTTAAAGCGTCGAAACTGGTAAAATCTGGCGATGAGCATCTACAAACGTTACAGATTTTCGCCCGATATCATTAGCTATGCCGTATGGATCTACTATCGATTCAATCTTAGTCACCGAGACATCGAGGATCTAGTCGCCGAACGAGGCGTCAATGTCACCTACGAAACAATCAGGCTATGGTGCATCAAATTTGGAGCCAGATACGCCAAGCGACTCAAGCAAAAACATAAGGCCTACGGCGACACTTCCAACATCGACTAAGTCTTTGTGAAGATCAATGGTAAGCAGCGTTACTTGTGGCGAGCGATTGACCAAGATGGTGAAATTGTTGATGTGTATCTACAGGCCAAGCGAGATGGGGCTGCTGCCATAGGATTCTTTAAGCGTTTATTGAAGGTACATCGCAATGAACCGAGGAAGATAGTAACCGATAAATTGAGGAGTTATGGTGTTGCACATCGGGAACTCATGCCTGGCACGATTCACGACACTTCGCAGTATGCAAATAATCGTGTAGAACAATCACATGAAAATACCAGAGTCAGAGAGCGAGGAATGCGAAAGTTTAAATCGATGAGTCAGGCTCAAAGGTTCTTAGGTGTTCATGCCGCTGTCCAAAATCTATTCAACCTCGGGCGTCACTTGATTCGAGCTGAGTACTATAAAATGCTAAGGACAAATGCGTTCGACGAGTGGAGCAGGGTGGTTGCTTGATTGCGACCAATAGGAATCTCTTCGCACCAAGAACTTTACTTGTCAGTACCCGATCGAGTAATAAACCAGCCGGTATCATATGCACTCACCGCCATCCACGACTAATGTATGACCCGTCATGAAGGTCGACATATCCGAAGCGAGGAACACGATGGCATCCGCGATCTCACTGCTCGTCGCCCACCGCCCCATCGGGATACTCTCTGCGATATACTGCTCCAGTGCCGCGCGCCCGCCCATCTGTGCCTCGAATCCCGCATTGAAATCCGTATCCACGAATCCGGGGCAAAGCGAGTTGATGCGGATGTTGAAAGCAGCATAATCCGCGGCCATCTGCCTTGTCATGGCCACCACGGCGTGTTTGGTCGTGGCGTAGGCGATCATCCCGCGGTCGAACTGGATACCTGAATTCGATGCCGTGATGATCACGCTGCCGCCGCCCTGGCGTTTCATTGGTTCTATGACGGCACGAGCGGCAATGAAATGGGCACGCACATTCAATCTCCAGCTTGCATCCATGCCGACAGGCGTAACCTGTTCCAGGGTTCCCTCGATCTGGATACCGACGTGAGAATGCAGAATATCGAGACGGCCGTGCTCTTCCACGGTTTCGAGAATGGCTGCCTCCAGCAATGCGTCGTCGCTGACATCAAGCTGCCGCGCTGAAGCGATGAAGCCATCGGCCACTATCTCGGCCGCCACGTCCTCGGCCAGATCGCCGTCGCGATCGGTTATAATCACGTGCGCGCCGCAGCCTGCCATGGCTCGCGCACCGGCGCCGCCGATTCCCGAACCGGCGCCCGTTACGAACGCCACCCGGTTCTCCAGCGAAGTCATCGCGGCGGGTGATTTGACATGCTCCCGAAGTTTCGCCTGCTTCTCTATCGTCTGCTCCCAGATGAACGGGGGCGGCGCATATCCGCTCGCGTACTCGTATCACGGCTCGCCATCGTTCAGTTTTTGATAAAAGTTACGTTCGAGCTCATACCATTGATAAGTCTAAAACTATACGAGTAATCTCATTTAGTGTATATATCATGAAGACAGTAGATAATTTTAGATATGGCAAATTGAAGAGAGCCAAACCGGTGAAAATGTCGATGCAGGCCCTGGGCCAGCTAATTTCCAGCCTGGAAGAAGATACTTTCGCAAGCAGTCTTTCCAGCGCCCTGCGTGAAGTCGCCCCTTTCGACTTCACCGTGGTATTCGGCTATCACGGTTCCGCGCAGCCGCTTGATCTGTACGATGATTTTCCGCGGGGAAAGGGGAAAGTTTTCGTCGAAGATTACCAAGCGGGTCCCTACCTGCTCGACCCGTTCTACCTTGCCAGCACGAAACCCGTGGACTCGGGTCTCTATCGTCTGCGCGACTTGGCCCCCGATCGCTTCTATCAAAGCGAGTATTTTCGGAATTACTACGTCCAGACGGGGCTGGCCGAGGAAATTGCCTTTTTCATAAACCTGCCGGATGAGGCGGTGGTCATCGTCTCGTTAATGCGCGCCAGGAAGTCTTTTACTGCCAAGGAGTTTCGCGATCTTGGGCAGTATTTTCCCGTGGTTCTTGCCGCCTGCCAAAGGAACTGGGCCGATCTCGCGTTGAAGTTCGGAGCCTCGGGCAGTAACCAGCAAGCGGGTGGAAATGCCAGGAGCCTGGAAATAGCGCTCCAGAAATTCGGTAAGGACTTGCTGACGACGCGTGAACGCGAAGTGGTCGAATTCACATTGAAGGGGCATTCCGCTGTCGCTGTCGGAAAGATTCTGGGAATTTCTCCAGGTACCGTGCGAATCCACCGGCGAAACATATATTCCAAGTTGCGTATTCGATCCCAGGGTGAATTGTTCTCCGGATTTATCAAAACACTGCTCGACGACCCGACTTGAAGAGCCCGTATTAAAAATGGCTTACTTAATTCGTGATATATACATCAAATTGCATTTTCCATATAATTTTTTAAAATTCGATGGTAGTTAGCCCAATAGATAAATAAATAAGACTACGACGGATCCGGGCCGAGAAGCCTGCTGCGAGCGTCGTGGGATAGGCACTATAAAAGCAATTATCGCCTCCTGGGCGGGGGTGGAAGTTAATTTCAATCGATAGGAGGTAACCATGAATAAAAACACGTTATCCGGCAAGTCCGGAAGGTCGAGCGTGGTTGTTGCGACCCTCGCGGTATTAGCAATGGGAAGCACCGATGCAATGGCGTGGAGTCTTGAAGAAGCCGCGGCGCCATACAAAGGGGCGACAATTCGAACGGTTGGTGAAGCACTGCCGCCACTCGAAGCCATGAACAAACTGAAAAGCGAATTCGAGGAACGCACCGGCATCGAGGTCGTGATCGAAATGTACGAGCATTCTGAGGCCGTCAATAAAGTCATGCTGGATCTCAACTCGAAGCGCGGGCGTTACGATTTCATTTTGCAGCCTCACCGTGAACTCGGTCGCTTCGTCAAAAACGGTCATCTCGAAACTCTCGAAAAATACATGAATGATGCCAAACTCCGCGATCCTTCTTTCAAGCCCGAAAAACAGTTATATCAAGGACTGTGGAAGGAAATTTCGTGGTACGAGGGCAAGGTTTACGGTTTCCCGTTCACGGCATTGACGATGTACATGTGGTATCGAGACGACCTGCTCAACGATCCCGAGGAAAAGGCAGGCTTCAAGGCCAAGTACGGTTATGATTTGATGCCGGCGCGCAACTGGAAGGAATATACCGACATTGCGCAGTGGTTTAATCGCCCCGATGAGGGTTTCTACGGCACCGCCCTGCAGGGTAAGCGCCACGAAGCTTTATGGTATGAATGGCTCAATTTCCTCTACAGTTTTGGCGGCGACATGCTGGAAACAAAATCGGGAAGCGAATGTGGCCCGGTCGTCGTTAACAGCCCGCAAGCGGTTGCCTCTCTCGAGTATTACAAGAGTCTGATGGCTTATTCACCCCCCGATACTCTCAATTACACCTGGGACGATGTCATGGCGTTGATGCAACAGGGCAAGGTTTACGAGCTGATCATGTGGAATGACGCGACTTATGCCGTTGCCGAAGATCGCCAGGCCAGCACTGTCGCCGGCAAAATGGGCTTCGATATCGTGCCTCAGGGCGATGGCGGTAAAGTCGGACAGGTCGAAGGCTGGACCTACCTGGTGCCCGCTGATTCCAGGAACAAGCAGGCGGCTTACCTGTTTATCCAGTGGATGATGGAAAAGAAGCAGCAGTTAAACCAGCACCTGAATGGTGGCGCCTCTGCCAGGCCCGACGTGTACGCGGATCCGGAAGTGCAGAAAATCAGCTATTCGAAAGCGTCCATGAACACCAATGCGGTTGCCAAGCCAAAGCCGACGATTCCGGAATCACCCCAGATAACGGATATCCTGGTGCGGGAATTGAGCGGCTATCTGTCTGGTGCCAAGAGTGCCAAAGCCGCTCTTGATGCTTCAGCCGTGGAGATATCGAATCTGCTCGGATCCTGCGCCCCGATGAAGTACCCCGTTCAGTAGGGATTGTTCTGTGCCCCGGGTTCTATCGGCAAGACCAAGCACCGAGAAGGAGATGCAATGGGTGTGAGGATGAGGATGGCAAGTGTTCTTGATCGCGGGATAGCTCCGCTGTTGTTGATCCCTTCAGTCATCCTCCTCCTCGTTATCCTGGTCGGGCCATTTTTCTACATGGTATGGACCGGGTTTACCGATCTTCACTATGCCCTTCCGGGTCGTGATGGCAGTTTTGTCGGGTTCGATAATTTCCGGCGCCTAATGCAGGATGACCCGATTTTCTGGCAAAGCTTCCTGCTGACGCTGAAGTTTGTTTTCTGGGTGGTCCTGGTCGAGTTCGCATTGGGATTTTCCCTCGCGATGCTGCTGTTTCATTACGTCAGGCAACACCGCTTCATCCTGACGATGATGCTGGTGCCAATGATGCTGGCGCCTATCGCCGTCGGCTTGATCTGGAAACTCCTGTTGTCGGGCGACTTCGGTATGTTTACCTATTATATGCGAATGCTCGGGGTATTCGATCGGCAGACGTCGGTACTGGGGAACGCATCGCTGGTGATGCCGGCCATCATGATGATCGATGTCTGGCAATGGACGCCCTTCGTCACCCTCGTCATGCTCGCCGGTTTGCTGAGCCTGCCCAAAGAGCCTTTCGAGGCCGCGGTTATGGATGGCGCAGGCGCGTTGCAAATTTTCAGGGACGTCACGCTTCCCCTGATGCGGCCCATTATCGCACTGGTCCTGTTGCTCAGGGGAATCGATGCTTTCAAAGAGTTCGACAAGGTGTTCATACTGACCGGGGGAGGGCCCGGCATCGCGACCGAAATGTTGTCGATCTATGCCTTCAGAATTAATTTCAAGGAATGGGATCTGGGCTACGGCGCGGTCTGCGCGTTCATGATCTATCTCGTCGTCCTGATCATGTGTTCGATTTTTTACAAGGCGGTCTACTGGAATGAAGGCCGAAGCAAACTGTCCCAGGCGATGACACGATGATCAGTCGTGGCTGGAAAATGGCGGCGGTGGCAACACTTGTGGTGGTGCTGGTGCTGTTTTTAACGCCTTACGTGTGGATATTTCTGACCTCTTTCAAAACACGTCTCGATGCGCTTGCCGATGTTCCGGTCTGGACGTTCACGCCGACATTCGAACACTACCCGAAAATATTTATAGACAAGGGCTACCTGCCGCTTGTCTGGAATTCACTGATCGTCGCGATATTCAGTACGGTGCTGTCACTGGCCTTCGGCACACCGGCGGCATATGTATTCGCCCGTTTCGGTTTCCCGGGGAAGGAGGACCTGTTCTTCTTTTTCCTGACGACCCGAATGGCGCCGCCAATTTCTATCGTGGTGCCGATGTTTTTGCTGTTTACGGTACTGGGCCTTACCGACAAACTGATTGCCGTTATCCTCGCCCACACCACGTTTAACGTCTCTTTGGTCGTGTGGATGATGCGGGGTTTTTTCGCCGACATTCCCCGCGAAATCGACGAAGCGGCAATGATGGACGGCCATACGCGTGGCGGAACGTTTTTGAGGGTTTTGCTGCCGATGGCGGCGCCGGGACTGGCGGCAACGGCGGTCCTGTGTTTCATACTCAGCTGGAACGAGTTTCTGTACGCCTTCATTCTGGTCGCCTTCGAGGGCCGCACCCTGACCGTGGGAATTCCCGGTCTGATTACTCCGCACGGAACACTTTGGGGCCAGGTCGCCGCCGTTGCCGTGGTGGCGACACTGCCGATCCTGCTGTTTACTTTCCTGGTGCAGAAACACCTGGTTCGCGGCATGACCTTCGGCGCTGTTAAAGGGTAATAACAAAAATGAGCATTCTATTCGATCAGGTCAGCAAGGTCTTCGCGGATGGCACCGTCGCGCTCGACAAGCTGAACCTGGAATTCGACAAGGGAGAATTTATCGTCCTGCTGGGACCGTCGGGTAGCGGCAAGACAACGGCATGCCGAATCCTTGCCGGCCTGGAAGAAGCGACTATCGGATCTGTCTGGGTCGATGATCGAGATATCACGAGCCTGCCGCCGCGTGAACGCAACATGAGCATGGTATTCCAGAACTATGCACTCTATAGCCACAAGACGGTTTATGAAAATATCGCTTATCCGTTGCGCATCCGCAAAATTGATAAAGGTAATATCGACAGCCAGGTAAAAAAAATCGCCAACGTGCTGCAGATCGAAAATCTTCTGCAGCGACGCCCAAGTCAGCTGTCCGGCGGGCAGGCACAGCGTGTCGCCGTTTGCAGGGCGCTGGTCTGGAATCCTGATATTTGCCTGATGGATGAACCCTTGAGCAACCTGGATGCCTTGTTGAGGCTGCAAACCAGAACAGAGTTGAAGCGTCTCCACGACAAGCTTGGACATACTTTCGTCTTCGTAACACATGACCAGGAAGAGGCGATGACTCTTGGAACCCGAATCGCCGTGCTCAACCAGGGAGGGCTGGTACAGTTCGACATCCCTCGGCGCATTTATCATGAACCGGCGACACGGTTTGTTGCCGAATTCATCGGGCGCCCGGCCATGAATATCATCGAGGGCACGGTATCGGGCGGCATATTCAGGGCGGGTGCGCTGGAGATTCCGGTCACCGGTCAACAGGATGGCCCGGTCGCCATGGGCATCCGCCCCGAGCAGATCGTGTTCAGGGAGGGGCCGACCGAAGAAACCGTCTGCTTCGAGCTGGATGTGCTGGAACTGATCGAGCCCGATACGCTCCTGTTTGTCAAAAAGGGGGACGCTTCGATGGTGGTGAGGGTTATGCGAGACGTTGGCGATCTGGGCCGCGGAGCCGCGGTTCATCTGGAACTGCCCGAACAATCCCGCCATTTCTTCGAGATTAGTGACGGGCATCGACGGATATGAACCCGATTATTCATCTTATTCCACTCGGTATTTCAGGCATTGGCTGGTATCTGCTAAACCTGCTGAATCGGCGCAAAGCATGGTTCCGGATTGGCGAGGTCATCTTCTGGGATGCGATCATTCTGATCCTTGTCTTCCTCGTATGGCTCATATGGTTCTAGGGCTTTTCCGCGCATTGGTGTCTAATGAACAAAGCACGGCAGGCCGCGATCGATGCCAGGAATGTTAACAGGGCATCGGCTGGCCGCGTCGATGATTTCTGTGCGTTCGACATCCGCCCGGTTTCTATCCAGGACATCTCTCACGAAAACCGGGATACTTGAACGGGGAAAATCGTTATGAAAGAACATGATAATTCTAAAGTTGCACTGGGGCGGTTTCGGTTGATGAATCGGCAACCCGTGAACCTGGATGGTTTCGCCACCCCCGCGCCCGAACTCGGGCTGATTTCATTTCGCGGCACGCGTGATCCGATTCCTTCGATCACCATTCGAGACGGCTCGATCGTAGAAATGGATGGCCGCAACAGGGAAGAGTTTGACGCCATCGATGAATTTATCGCCACCCATGGAATCGATACGGCAATTGCCGAGGAAGCCATGGCAATCGATAGCCTGCAGTTTGCACGGCAATTGGTTGATCCCTACGAGCCCAGGAGCGCATTGGTGCGTATGGCCGCCGGCATGACGCCAGCCAAGCTCGCGGATGTAATGGATCAACTGAATGCCGCGGAGTTGGTCATGGCAATGACCAAGTTGCGTGCCCGCAAGACTCCCAGCAACCAGGCACACGTGACCAATCGCTCCGACGATCCTTTGCTCCTCGCCGCGGACGCCGCCACGGCCGTCGCATTCGGGTTTCGCGAGATCGAGACGACGGTGCCGGTTCTCGCCGATGCGCCCTCCAATGCCGTGGCCGTATCCGTGGGCGCCGCGGTAGGGTCAGCCGGCGTCCTGGTGCAGTGTTCGGTCGAGGAAGCGACAGAACTCGCACTGGGGATGCGCGGCCTGGTTTCCTACGCGGAAACCGTTTCCCTGTATGGAACGGAACAAATTTTTATCGATGGTGACGATACCCCGTGGTCCAAGGCATTTCTGACCAGCGCCTATGCATCACGCGGTATAAAAATGCGGGTGACTTCAGGCGGAGGCGCCGAAGCGCTCATGGGCGGGGCTGAGCAATGCAGTATGCATTATCTGGAGTCCCGCTGTGTGGCATTGGCGCGTGCGATTGGCGCCCAGGGAGTTCAGAACGGGGGTATCGATTCCGCATCCGTGGCCGGCGCGGTTCCCGGCGGCGTGCGTTCGTTGATGGCGGAAAACGTATTAGTCATGCTGCGCAATCTGGAGGCCTGCACGGGTAACGATGCGCTGATGAGCGAGTCGGATGTACGCCGCACCTCGCGTACCCATCCAATTTTTATCGCCGGCTCGGATTTCATCTGCAGTGGTTTCGGCTCGATTCAAAAGTACGATAACATGTTCGGGCCGAGCAATTGGAACATGGAGGATATCGATGATTACCTGGCCATGCAGCGCGACTGGGGTGTCGATGGGGGGCTGCGGACGGCTTCCGAACAAAAGCTCGAACAGCTGAGAAGACGAGCCACGGAGGCTGTGTCCGCCGTGTATACCTGGTTAGGCCTCGGCGATCTCACGGCATCCTGGGGCGAGCAGGCGATTTATGCAGCCGGCTCGAAGGAGATCGAAGATGCCGACCTCATGCTACCGTTGAACGCTTCCGCTACCATCATGAGCACCAACGTAACCATGCTCGATGTGATCGCTGCGCTGGCTGAAAACGGTTTCGATGTGGAGGCAGAGCGATGCCTGGACATGCTAAAGGCCCGGGTAAAGGGCGACTATCTGCAGACTGCGGCAATTTTCGACGAGGATATGAACGTGTTATCAATGGTAACCGATCCCAATGACTACGCAGGCCCCGGTACCGGCTACAAACCGTCTCCAAAGCGTCAGGCCGAGATCGATACCGTTCGCCAGCAGGTCTCCGTTGCCGATTTGCGCGCGCAGCAGGACCTGTACAGGAGTTCAGATATTCGTGTGTCGGGCAAGGCCGAAATAAATCATGATCCGCGTGACGTCGTTATCGGGGTTTCGCCCGCAACCGGCCGCGATATCTGGCGCACACTATCTGGAATGCTGGTGCGAGATGTTCTGGATGAATTACTCGCGGGGTTGGAAGAGGAGGGCTGTATCGGTCGAATTGTGAGAATAAACGACACGATTGACCTGGGCATGATCGGCCTGGGTGCCGCGCACATGTCCGGAACGGGTATTAGTATCGGTTTGCAGGCCAAGGGCACGGCATTGATCCATCGGCGGGACCTGGCGCCGCTGGCAAACCTGGATCTGTATTCGGTGGCACCGACCGTAACAGCCAGCTTATATCGTCTGATGGGAATCAATGCCGGTAGATATGCCAAAGGGATGACGCCCGAACCCGTGCGCAATGCCTATTCGGATGAGGCGATCGAGGCAAGATATCACACCAAAGTTGTTTCTCTGGTGGCAATTGAACGCGCGTGCTGTCGCGGCGACGCACCGGAACTGTTGGAGATCGCAAGATGAGCAAGGGATATTCCGGGATTGACGCGAATGATATTTCGGTCGATGACATCCGTGGCGGTAGTGTCACTCTGGATGACGTCAGAATTCATCCCGACACGCTCGAACATCAGGCGCGGGTAGCCGAGAGTAAAGACAATGCGCAACTGGCTGGTAATTTCAGGCGTGCAGCGGAGCTGACTCATGTTGCGGACGAAGAAATATTGAGACTGTACGAGGCGTTGCGGCCCAACCGTTCCACCGCGCAGGAACTTCGAGCCATTGCAAAGGACCTGGCGCAAAGGGGCGCGCACAGAAATGCCGAGTTATTTGCACAGGCAGCAGATGTTTACGAGCGTCGCGGATTGGTCAAAAAGTAGATCCTGGCATG
>JASFKL010000031.1:0-18661 GCA_050118655.1 Gammaproteobacteria bacterium
ATCCCGGTTGCGGCTACGGCGGATCCTGTTTTCCCAAAGACGTACAGGCGCTGAGCCGGACCGCCAGGGAAATCGGGCACCAGGCAAAAATACTGGACGCGGTCGAGGCGACCAACCGGGAACAGAAGGAAATTCTGTTCGACAAGATCAGCAGGTTTTACTCGGGCGACCTGGACGGCAAGGTAGTCGCATTGTGGGGATTGTCTTTCAAACCGCAGACGGACGATATGAGGGAGGCGCCCAGCCGGGTTCTGATCGATATGCTGGTCGAGGCCGGGGCCCGCATACGAGCCTACGACCCGGTAGCCATGGAAGAAGCCAAAAAGATCTATGAAGGAGTAAAACAGATCGAATTTTGTAAAACCGAGATGGACTCGATCGTCGGCGCCGACGTGCTGGCGATCGTGACCGAGTGGAAAAATTTCTGGAGTCCGGAATTTGGTTTACTGGCGGAACATCTGGCAGATAAGGCCATTTTCGACGGACGCAACCTGTACGAGCCGGCGGTGGTGAAACAGTTTGGCATGAAATATTTTGCAATCGGCCGTGGCGAGAAAATTTCCTGAGTTTGCAGTTTCCGGATCGATTGATATATTTCACCTGAAATTAATCACCTAAGTCTTTGAATTTATTATTTTAAACGATATCGAGTACGACCGACTGCCGGAGGGGCAAGACTCGGTTCCCCGGGTCCGGTCGGTTGCAAGCCGCGATGCGGAAACGCGGCTGGTCCCGCTTACTCTGCAGGCGGCGCAGGGTCGAAGACCGTCGCTGTCGATATTCGGCGACGACTACGATAGGCCGGACGTGACCCGCGTGCGGGGCCAGGTTCTCATGCAGATTTGTGCGGCACGTATTTACTCGCCCCGGACTATTTCCGGGACGGCGGCGAAAATGCGTGGTTCAATCGCTGCAACGGCGCGGGTTTCGCGATCGGGCAGGTTATCGTTTGACATCGAATCGATAGAATAAAATGAAATAATTCAGCGTAATTTAAGCTGGATTGTGGTCACATATCCCACATATACCGCTATAATTCAGTGACATAGATGGATTAGTTCTCAAATGGCCTCAACTGGCAGTCTCCCATATTCCTTTTGCAAGCGCTACGGCGTGATCGCGGCCCCGTCGCCGGTGTCCGGCAAAATCAAGCTCACGCTGAAGGACGGCGCGCACGCGGACGCGGTCTCCGAGGCGCAGCGCCTGCTCGGCATGGTCGACGAAATCGAGGTCGAGTCGGATCTCGAGTTCAACCGGCTGCTGAGCCAGCATTTCGAAAACAACCGCGATACCTCGTTCACCGAGGCCGAAAAGATCGGCGGCGAGCTCAACCTGCACGACGTGGCCAGGGAGCTCCAGGAACCAGAGGATTTGCTCGAGAGCGACGACGACGCGCCGATCATTCGCCTGATCAACGCGCTGATCACCGAGGCGATCAAGGAGAACGCTTCCGATATCCACGTCGAGCCCTTCGAGACCCGGCTGTCTATCCGCTTTCGTGTCGACGGCGTGCTGCGCGAGGTGCTAGAGCCGCCACGCCAGATCGCGAGCCTGCTGGTGTCGAGGATCAAGGTCATGGCGCAGCTCGACATCGCCGAAAAACGCCTGCCGCAGGACGGCCGTATCGCGCTCCGGGTCGCCAATCGGCCGGTCGATATCCGGGTCTCGACGCTGCCGTCGGGTCACGGCGAGCGCGTCGTCATGCGTTTGCTCGACAAGCAGGCCGGGCGCCTCGACCTGATGCAGCTCGGCATGGGCGATGAAATCGAAAAAGGCCTGTTGAACATGATCCAGAAGCCGCACGGCATCATCCTCGTCACCGGGCCGACCGGTTCGGGCAAGACCACCACGCTGTACGCGATGCTGTCGGTGCTCAACGATGCAAAACGCAATATCCTGACCGTCGAGGATCCGATCGAATACGACCTCGACGGCATCGGCCAGACCCCGGTCAATACCAAGGTCAACATGACCTTCGCGCGCGGCCTGCGCGCGATCCTGCGCCAGGACCCGGACGTGGTCATGGTCGGCGAGATCCGCGATAGCGAAACCGCGCAGATCGCGGTACAGGCCAGCCTGACCGGGCACCTGGTGCTGTCGACCCTGCATACCAATTCCGCGGTCGGCGCGATAACGCGGCTCGAGGATATGGGCGTCGAACCCTTCCTGATCTCGTCGACGCTGCTCGGGGTAATTTCCCAGCGACTGGTGCGCAAGCTGTGCCCCGATTGCAAGTCGGTCACCCAGCTCGATGTCGAGCAGATCAACGGCTTCGAAATCAAGGGCGACGACGTCGTCTACCAGGCCAACGGCTGCCCGGCCTGCCTGCAGACCGGTTTTCGCGGGCGTACCGGAATTTACGAAATGATCGAGATCGACGACACCCTGTCGACGATGATTCACGACCGTACCGGCCAGTCGCAGATCGAGCGCTATTGCCGCACCAGGAGCCGCAGCCTGCGCGAGGACGGCATCCGTAAGGTGGTACTCGGCGAAACCACGCTCGACGAGGTGTTGCGGGTGACCCGCGACGGCGGTTGACGATGCCGGCGGAAAAAATTATCCGATCCGGTTTCCGGATGGCAGCGCTTCATCGCCTGCCAATCGGCCTCCCGAAGCCCGAATCGGCCGGATGAGTCGGCGATGGCGGCGTTCGAATATCAGGCCATCGATACCGATGGCAAGACCCGGAAGGGATTGATCGAAGCCGATACGGCTCGCCAGGCGCGTCAGCAATTGCGCGGCATGAGCCTGATGCCGCTGGAGATCGGCGAGGTCACCTCGCGCGATGCCGACGGCGGAATCGGCAAGCACAAGCGCGACAAGCTCAATGTCGCCACGCTGTCCCTGATTACCCGCCAGCTCGCGACCCTGATCAGCGCCGGCCAGCCGATCGAATCGGCGTACCACGCGGTTTCCCGGCAAACCCCCAAACCGGCCGCCAAGCGCGTACTGATCGCGGTGCGTGCGCGCGTGCTCGAGGGTTACTCGTTGTCGGAAGCGCTCAGGGAATTCCCGCGCATCTTCGATTCGATGTACTGCGCGTCGGTCCATGCCGGCGAGCAATCCGGCCTGCTCGACGTGGTCATGGAGCGTCTCGCCGATCACATGGAAGCGCGCGAGGATCTGCAGCGACGTACCGGTCAGGCGCTGATCTACCCGATTCTGCTGAGCGTCACCGCGTTCGTGCTGGTTTCCCTGTTGCTGACTTTCGTGGTGCCGAAGATCGTGCAGGTCTTCGAGGGCTTCGACCAGGAATTGCCGCTGATGACGACCTGGCTGATCGCGATCTCCGATTTCTTCAAGTCCTGGGGCATCGAGCTGATCATCGGCGTTATCCTGCTCGTGCTGCTTTACCTGCAGATGGTCAAGCTGCCGAAGTTTCGGCTGATGCGCGATCGCTTTTACCTGCGCCTGCCGTACATTTCATACCTCGTGCGGCTGTCCAATACGGCGCGCTTCACGCGCACCATGAGCATCCTGGTATCGAGCGGCGTGACCGCTCTCGACGCGATGCAGATTTCGACCGAAGTCATCAACAGCCAGCCGATTCGCATGGCGGTAATGAAAGCGGCCGCCAAGGTGCGCGAGGGCGGCCTGATCTCGAGTTCACTGGAGCAGACCGGTTATTTCAGCCCGCTGGTGCTGCAGCTGATCCAGAACGGCGAGGCCAGCGGCAAGCTCGGCGAGATGCTGGAGCGCTCGGCGCGCGCCGAGGAAAACGAGTTCACCGGCGTTACCGCGCTGTTCATCTCCCTGTTCGAGCCAGCGATGATCCTCCTGATGGGCCTGGTGGTCCTGTTCATCGTGGTCGCGATCCTGATCCCGATTTTCGACATGAACGATCTGGTATGATCTCGTGGCGACGAATCCTGCAATCCTCGGACTGGCGCTACCTGGCGATGGTGATTCCGGTGATGGCGCTGTTGCAGGCGATCGGCCCCGAGTACTTCCGCTACCAGCAGGACGCGGTTGCCGCCGGCCAGTGGTGGCGTATTCTGACCGCTCACTGGGTGCACGTCGGCTGGATGCATCTGCTGCTGAACAGCCTGAGCCTGGTGGTTTTCGTCATCCTGACCTCGCCGAGCTGGTCGATAGGCCGCTGGCTGCTGGTGACGCTCGCGATGGGCCTCGGAATTTCGTTTCTGTTGATGCTCAACAATCCCGAGGTCACCGATTACGCCGGCCATTCCGGCATCCTCTACGGGCTCTACGTACTCGGCGGGATCGGCCTCTACCCGCGCGACCGCCTGATCTCGGTGCTGGTGGTATCGGCGATCGTGATCAAGGTGCTGATGGAGCAGTTTTCGTTCTACGATTTCAATACCGGCTCGCTGATCGGCGCGCGCGTGATCGTCGACGCACACTTCTACGGACTGCTGATGGCAATAGCAATTGCGCTGCTATGGGCGGCGTATACAATGAAACCTCGTTCAAGGGAACACTCGAATTGATATGAACAAACTACGCTCGACCAGGGGTTTTACCCTGCTAGAAATCATTGTCGTGGTCGCGATCATCGCGATTCTCGCCGCCTATATCGCGCCCAAGATCGCGGGCCGCGTGGACGACGCGCGCATCAGCAAGGCGAAAAGCGATATCCGCACGCTGGAGAACTCGCTCGAATATTACAAGCTCGACAATTTCACCTATCCGAGCAGTTCGCAGGGACTCGACGCGTTGGTCAACCGGCCGTCCGGCGAGAACACCAAGAACTGGCGCGAGGGCGGTTACATCAAGAAACTCTACAAGGACCCCTGGGGCAACGAGTACCTCTACCAGTACCCGGGAACCCACGGCGATTACGACGTTTACACGCTCGGCTCGGACGGGGCGGTCGGGGGCGAAGGTGACGCGGCCGATATCGGCAACTGGAACCTCGATTCTTAGCCCGTATAGTACGCCCGTCGGTCTCGAGCCTGGTTGCATCCTGCCTAGAAATATGAGAATTCCGGCATATTTTTCAGCAGGGTCGAGGTCACAGTATAAATTCGGCTCGGGACCCGCCCCGGCGCCGACTTGCCCGGATACGCCTGGACTTGTGCATCCCTCGACCCGCAGTCATGGCTATGGGTCTCGGTCCAGCCCGGCATTCAGCTGCATCTGTACGGCGTCATCACTCGGGAGACCGGTGCACCATGCAGGCTCGTAGACGTATTTTGCAAGGCGCGTCGCGACGGGGAGGATTCACCCTGTGGGAATTGCTGGTCGTGGTTGCGATCATCGCGATCAGTTTTTCGCTGATACAGCTCGCGCCGAGCCTCGGCGACGAAAACCGCGAACTCAAACGCGTCGGCAAGGATCTCGGCAAGATGTTCCGCTTGCTGAACCAGGAAGCAGTATTCGAAAACCGCAATTACGCGATCTCGGTACGCGACCATGGTTTCGTGGTACTCGAATACAAGGATGGAGCCTGGGCCGAGACCGAGGATTCGTTTTTCAGGCGCATCAAGCTCACCGAGACGCAGCGCTCGAAACTCGTCATCGAGGACCTGGTCGTCGATACCTCCGACAAGAAAAAGAACGAACCGCATATCCTGATCCTCTCCAGCGGCGAGATGACCCCGTTCGAGTGGCACATCGACGACACGGTCACGCATTCCGGTATCCTGCTCGAGGGTAACCTGCTCGGCAGCGTGCTGATGACCGGCCCGGAGCCGATCTCGTGATCCGCCGCCTGGCGGGGTTTACGCTGCTCGAGGTCATGATCGCGTTGATGATCATCGTCATCGGCGTGGCCGCGGTCATCGATACCAGCACCGAGTCGACCTGGAGGTCGGCGCAGCTGTGGCAGCGGACCATCGCCGGCTGGGTGGCGGAAAACCAGATCGCCGAGTACCGCGCGCGACGTACCTGGAGCAACGATCGCAAGCTCACCGGCAAGACCGAGATGGCCAATGCCGAGTGGGAATGGGAAATGACCGTTTCGGATACCGACGACCCCTCGTTGCGGCGGCTCGATATCGAAGTCTTCCTCAAGGACCGGCAGGGCGCCCAGGCCAGCCTGACGGCGTTTATCGCGCGCCTATGAAGATCGGTGAATTCACGAGGATAGCGGGATCTCCGGATGGATCTGCGATAGTCACCCGGGACCCCGGGGCGAAGCGGAAAAAACAGGGTGGCTTCACGCTGCTCGAGGTCGTGGTCGCGATTTCGATTTTCGCGGTTATCGGCGTGATCGCGTTCACCGGGCTCCGCACCATGACCCGCGACGGCCAGGCGCTGGCCGAGGCCAACAACCGCCTGACGGACCTGCAGTTCGCGGTGGTCTACTTCGACCGCGACTGGGCGCAGGTGTCGCCGCGCAAGATTCGCAACCAGTACGGCGACGAGGAATCCAACATCGTTATCGTCGACGACAGCATTACCTTCACGCGCAGCGGCTGGAGCAATCTGCTCGGCCGTCAGCGCAGCAACCTGCAGCGCGTGCAGTACCTGGTCGACGACGACCGGCTGTTGCGCCGATACTGGCGTACGCTCGACCACCTGCCTGGCGAGCAGCCGATCCAGACCGTGTTGCTGGACGATGTCGAATCCATGGAAGTCGCGTTTCTGAACGCGCTCGGCAAGCCGATTCGAAGCTGGCCCGTCGACGGCAGTAACAACGACGGTCAGCCGATCTTGCTCGCGCTCAGGCTGGAGTTGCCGGATCGCGGCGAAATCGTCCGCCTGCTGGAGGTTCCCGATGGCGTGCTCTAGCCCTCGCAGGCAAAAAGGCCTGGCCCTGCTGCTGGCGATGCTGGTGGTGGTGATAGTGACCACGGTCGCGGTCAGTATGCTGCACGAGGAAAAATTTACGATTCGCAAGACCGGCCATATCCAGGCCATGGACCGCGCGAGTCTCTACGCGATTGGTCTCGAGGACTGGGCACGCCTGTTCCTGCGCCAGGATCGCGAGAAGTCCGAAATCGACAGTCTCGACGAGGACTGGGCGATCGGCGTACCCGGCCTGCCGATCGAGGGCGGATACCTGGCGGGATATCTCGAGGACGAACAGTCGAAGTTCAATCTCAACTCGGTGGTCGTCTCCGAACTCCAGGTCGAACGTTTCAGGAGGCTATGCCGGAATCTCGAGGTCAACGATGTCTTCATCCCGGCCCTGATCGACTGGATCGACGACGACTTCGAAACCACTTATCCCGACGGCATGGAAGAAAATTACCAGTCTTACCGCGTCGCCAATCGCGAACTGACCGATATCAGCGAGCTGTTGCTGGTGCATAATGTCACCCGGGAGATGTACGAAAAGCTCGAGCCGTACATTACGGCGCTGCCAGCAACGACTACAATTAACGTCAACACCATGTCCGGGGTGGTATTCCAGAGCCTCGGCGAGGAAGGCGATGTGACGAAGTTTATCGAGGAACGCGAAGACGAAGCCTATAGCAGTGTCGAGGAATTCGTCGAGCGGCTGCAATTACCGATCGACATCGAGGGCCTGTCGGTCGATACGAAGTTTTTCCGCGCCCACGGCCAGGTCGTGCAGGGCGAACAGGTATTCAACCTGAATACGCTGGTCTATCGCGACGAAAAAGGCCGTACCAGTATTTTCAACCGCAGTCTCGGCGTCTTCTAGGCATGCGCCTGCTGATCCAGTTTACCGATGCCAACCTGTCGGACTTTCGCTGGGCGACCTGCGACGAGGTCGAGGGTTCGGCGGCGCTCGACTGGCAGTACGCGCCCGAGGCCGAACTCGCGACGCTGGCCGCGCAGCACCCCCATCCGGTGATCGTCCTGATCCCGCAGGAGTGTATCTACCTGACCCGGGTCGAGTTACCCGAAAAGGCAAGCCGGCAGTTGATCGGCGCGATCGAGTACCAGGTCGAGGACCGGCTGGCCCAGGATATCGAGTCGCAACATTTCGCGCTCGGCGACATTCGCGACAATCCGATCGCGATCGCGGTCGTGTCCCGCGAAATCATGGATCGCTGCGTCGCGCTCTCGCAGTCTCACGGGCTGCGCCTGGCGCAAATAATTCCCGAAATCTATCTCTGCCCGTGGTCGGGCGAAGGCGTGGCGATCGCCGAAGGTCACGACGGCTGGCTGCTGCGCTACGGCGATTATCGTGGCCTCAAGTGCCATGCGTCGGCACTGCCGGCGATGCTCGAGCTGGTCCGGCGCGAGGTCGAGTTCGAGCGCATCCGCTGTTATCTCGATGCGTCTGCCGAGTTGCCGTCGATCGACGGCACGGCCCTCGATCGCTACCAGTTGAACGAGGTTCGCCCGGGTTTCGTCGATTCGCCGGTCATCGACCTGCAGCAGCGCAATTACCAGGTTTCGTCGCCGTGGCTGGGTCTCGCCCGCAGCTGGAAATGGGTCGGCATGCTGGCGGCCGCGCTGCTGGTCGCATTCGCTTTCAACAGGGCGGTCGCGCTGCAGAATCTCAGGCACGAGATCGATGAAATTCGCCAGCAACAATACGAATTGGTGAAACCCTACTTGCCGGCCGACACCGTTCCCGGTGACAACTTGAAAGGGCTGTTGATCCAGCGCATGCAGCAGCTGCAGGCGAGCCAGCGCGAGCAGGGATTCCTGCAGTTGATGCTCGAATTCGTGCGCGCTCGCAAGGATTATCCCGATGTCGAGATTTCGCGCATCGGCTACCAGTCGGGTCGCTTGAGTTTCGACATCAGCAGCAAACGGCTCACCGATATCGAATCGCTGCTCGCGAGCGTCAAGAAGCAGGGGGTGGCCGCCAAACTCGAGAGTCTCAATATCAAGCCTGATCTGAGTTCCGGCCGGCTGGTGCTGGAGGGCGGTGGCGATGCTTGAGTATTTTTATCGCTTCACGCCACGGGAACGGGCGATCGTCGCGGCAGCGATATTGGTCGTGATCGGGCTCGGCCTGCACGCGCTGGTGATCGAACCTTACCAGCAGCGTGTCGCAACGCTCGAGCACGAGGTCGAACAACGGCGTGACGACCTCGCCTGGATGCGTTCCGCGATCGTCGGCATGCCGGCCGGTGAAATTACCGGCGACAGAAACCGGATCCAGGGTACGCTGGCCAGTTTTATCAACCAGGCGGTCAGCAGCCTCAACCTGACGGCGCAATTGTCGCAAATATCGCCGGTCGGCAACGACGAGGTCCGCATGCGGTACAACGCGGTGGAATTCAACCGCCTGTTGAGTTTCATCGCCAGGGTCAACGCCAGCGGTCTCGATATCAAGGATCTTCGTATCACCGCGGTGGACAGTCCCGGGAAGGTCGACTGCAGCCTGATTCTCGTACGTCACTGATGATCGGTAAACTCTGGAAGTTCACGCTGTTCTTTTTACTGTGCCTGGTGATCGCGCTGTTGCTAAACCTGCCGATCCAGCAGGTACTGCCCTGGGTGAGGCTGCCCGATCAGGTGCGCCTGAGCGGGATCGACGGTACCATCATCGACGGCAAAGCGGATGAAATCGTCATCGATAAATTCCCGTTGCGCGATATCGAGTATCATTATATGCCGTCCTGTATCCCGTTGCTGAAGATCTGTTACCGGGTCGACTACAGCAAGGGGAAGGTCGAGGTCGCCTACGATCTGCTCAACGGCGATACCGAGGTCATCGGCGCACGCATCGAGTACCCGGTTACCGAGCTGGCGCAATATGTGCCGAATCTGATCGTCCAGCCGGCCGGCCGGCTCGAGTTGCAGATCAACGACCTGGCGATCGTCGCCGGCAAGCCGACCGCGCTGTCGGGCAAGCTCCTGTGGCGCGATCTCGGCGTCGACGATGACGGTATCCGCCTGAACGTCGGGGACTACGAACTCAAGTTCACCGGCGATCCCGGGGGTTACAAGTTCGATCTCAAGGATATCGACGCGAGTCTCGACGTCGATGGCGACGGCGAAGTCAGTGCCGACGGGAAATACCGCATGCAAATCCGGATCATCGTCCGGGACGACCTCGAGCCGCAGGTCAGAACAGTCCTCGATGCCGTCGCCCAGGCGGTCGATCGCGACCACTACCGGGTCGATCAGAGCGGACGTTTGCCGAACCACCTCAGAAACCAGATCTTTCCCTGATCGAAAGCCTGCCGCCGTCTGTAGATCCCTAGCGCTTCAAATCGAGTCGAGAACGACCGGTATTTTCCCCGAACGAAAAAGGAACAGGCCGTTTCGGGCAGCTCGAGTCCTTGTAGCAGCGGTCCGATGCGGGCCGTTCAGGATTTCAGGAGGTTGGAAAGCCCCTTTTCCATGCTGACCTCGGCAGTGACTTTCAGGTCCCGGTTCATTTTCTCGACGCTCGCCAGCGAGTGCTTGATATCCCCTTCCCGGGGCGGTTCGAACGAGACCTCGCAGCGGTTGCCGGTTATCCTGGACAGGATATCTATTAATTCCAGCAGGGTGATTTGATTGCCGGTTCCGATATTGCAGGCGCCGGTCGCCTGGCTCGAGAGTGCCGCGACATTCGACCTGGCGACATCGGCCACATAGACGAAATCGCGCGTCTGTAATCCATCCCCGAAGACCGCGAGATTTTTCCCCGCGGAAATTCGATCGACGAATAATGCGATAACTCCTGCATACGGCGATTTCGGATCCTGTCTCGGACCGTAGACATTGAAAAATCGCATACCCAGCGACGACAGCCCGTGCATACGCAGATAAAAATCCGCATATTCCTCGTCGACCTGTTTCTCCAGGCCGTAGGGCGACAACTGTTTTTTTTCTGCGGTTTCCCGAAGCGGAATTTCACTGGGGTCGCCGTAAACCGCGGCCGAGGAGGCGTATACCAGCCTCTTGAGCCCGGCCTCGTGTGCGGCATTCAAGACTGTTACAAAACCGACGATGTTTTGCATCGCCGAGTGCAACGGATCCTGAAACGAGGCTTCGACCGATACCTGTGCCGCGAGGTGAAGGCAATGCGATACACCTTTCATGGCCGCTTCGACAGTCGAGCGGGAGGTAATGTCGCCCTCGATAAATTCCAGTAGTGAATGCGACTCGGGGAGGTTCGAGCGATGCCCGGAAGAGAGATTGTCCAGTACGCGCACCGCTATGCCCTGATCGAGCAACAAATCCGCGGTGTGCGATCCTATAAAACCGGCGCCGCCGGTAATCAGTACTTTTTCCATTTTATTTTCACCGGCCGATACTGTAATAGGTGAATCCCAGCGATTCGATCTGCTCACGGTTGTAGACATTCCTGCCGTCGACGATAACCGGGGATTTCATTTGTTTTTTCATCACTTCGAAATCAGGCGACCAGTATTCCGGCCATTCTGTCAGCAACAGCATGGCATCGACGTTTTTAAGCGCGTCGTATTTGCCGCTGATTGTCTTAACCTGCGGGTTGTCATGGTAAACGTGATGAATATTCCCGTTTGCTTCGGGGTCGTGAATCCGCACTTCGGCTTCCTGTGCGATAATCGCCTCGATAGTTTTCAGGCTCGGCGCACCGTCGATCGAGGCCGTGCCGGGCTTGAATGAGGCGCCCCAGATCGCAAACTTGCGGCCATGAATGTCCGCCTGGAAATGTGTCCAGAGTTTACGAAACGGGAGTTCTTTCTGCTTTTCATTCTGGTTCAAAACCGTTTGCATCAGCGTCGATTCGCTTCTGCGCGACAATAGCTGGGCCAGGCTGTTCAGGGTTTGTGGAAACGTGTTTCCGCCGAAACCGCATCCCGGCGACAGGTGATGACGGCCGATTCGAGGGTCGGCGCCCATCGCTTGCCGGATTTCATCGATATCGACGCCGAGTTGGTCGCCGAGATTGGCGAGTTCGTTGATATAGCCAATTCTCAGCGCAAGCATGCCGATAATCGAAAGCTTGGCGAACTCCGCTTCCCTGCTGCGCATCACGAAAGTGTTTTCCAGTCGGGTTCCGAATGGACGAAACAGGGATTTTATGCGCAGAACCGCTTCCGGGTATTCGCAACCCAGAATAATCGATCTGGGGTAGCGCATTCGTTCGAGGGCCTCGCCCTCGGAGATGTTCTCCGCGAAATAGGCGATGTATTGCTTTTTACGCGGATCGAGGAGTGCCTGTAGCTTTTCGGTGGAACCGAGACCGAAATGGCTCTGGTTGATTATCAGCAGCGGCCCCTCTGCCTTCGCCGCAAGCCTTGAAACCAGGTCGTGCGCGGTGTCGAATTCCACGGGATTCATGCTCAGGATATGGGCTTGTATTCCCAGCGCGGTGCGTTTTTGCGCAAAACGAATGCGCTTTTTTTCGTATTGGCTGCAAACCAGGTCTCGCAGTCCGGGCTCGTTACTGATACTGCTGCCCATCAGGGTTAGCGGGTCCTTGATCGTACTCCGGCTGACAATATAAACGTCGTTCCCGGTTTCAGCCAGGGCCCCGGCAGTCACCCAGGCGGTAAGTCCATCTCCCCAGATAGCGATTTTCATGCTTTTTGTTCCTGTCGCTTGAGAATAGAGCGCAGCAAGCCGTTGGTAGAACTGTCGTAACCCGGCTCGGAATCGCGATTCGAAAGCGGCTCGATCAGGGCGGTCGCCATTTGCTTGCCGAGTTCAACACCCCATTGGTCGAACGGATTGATATCCCAGATCACCGATTGTACGAAAACCTTGTGCTCGTAAAGCGCGATCAACTGGCCGAAACTGTACGGCGTCAATTCGTCGAGTACCAGGGTCGTGCTCGGCTGATTGCCGCGGTATCGCTTGAAGACGGAGCGATCTTTATCGGCGTGGTTGGCTTTGTCACCCAGCGCCAGTATACGGGATTGAGCCAGGCAGTTCGCGAGTGTCAGCACATGCTGTTGCTGCAGCTCGGGGTTGCCGCTGTGCTGGTAGCGACGAGCGGCGACCAGGAAATCACACATTACCGATTCCGTTCCCTGGTGGAGTAGTTGATAAAAAGCATGCTGTGCATTTGGTCCAACCTCGCCCCAGATAATCGGGCAGGTGGAATAATCGACCGGTTCACCGCTGCGGCTCACACTCTTGCCATTACTTTCCATCTCCAGTTGCTCGAGATAGCTCGGCAAGTGACTGAGTCGACCATCATATGGAAGAATCGCGTGCGCCCGGATACCGAGGAAATTGATATTCCAGATACTGATCAACGCCAGCATCACGGGGAGATTCTTCTCGAGTTCCGCGGTTCGAAAATGCTTGTCCATGGCGTGGGCCCCGGCCAGCATCTCCCGAAAACCGTCCATGCCGATTTCCAGCGCGATGGGTAACCCGATCGCCGACCACATCGAGTATCGGCCGCCGACCCAGTCCCACAGCCGCAGCCGGCTGTTGGGAGGAATTCCCCAGGCCTCCATTTTCTCGTCGCTTGCCGAAATGCCGATGAAATGACGACGATACAAAACATCGTCGGGCGCGCCGCTGGCATGTCTTAGCCATTGCAGGGCGGTATTTGCATTCGACAGCGAGTCGATAGTAGTGAATGACTTGGAGGATATTATGAATAGCGTGGTCGCGGGGTTAAAGGTGTTCAGCCGGTTGGCTATCTGGCTGCCGTCCATGGTCGATACGAACAGAATGCTCAAGTCCACTGCCTTTTTCGAGTTACGACCCGCCAGGGCCTCGCTGGCCATCAGCGGGCCCAGCTCCGAGCCGCCGACACCAATGCTGACAATGGTATCGACGGGTAACCCTGAGTAGCCGCGCCATTGACCGGCATGAATGCGGGTAACTATCTGGTCCATGCGAGCCAGCGTTTCCTGTATGCTGTCGACAATATTTTCGCCATTCAAATCGAGTTTACTGCCGGAGGGCAGGCGCAACGCGGTATGCAGGGCAGGGCGACCTTCCGAGGTGTTTATCCTGTCCCCGGAAAACAGATCGTCGATCCACGCAGACAGATCGGATTCGCGCGCCAACTTGCACAATAGTCCGGTGGTCTCCCGGGTTATGCGTTGTTTCGAAAAGTCGATCAGGATATTACCCTTGCGGAGTTTGAATTTCTTGAAGCGGTTCGGGCTTTCCGCAAAAAGTTTACTCAGGTGCAAACCGCCGATTCTTTCAGCGTGGTCTCTCAATTCCTGCCAGGATTTTTTATCGATTACTGACATAGGGCCGGCTTTCGGTTTGTTGAATTTGTCGCATCGTCGTAACTTTTGCGTCGACGCCTGTCAAAAGGAGTTTCGCGAATTTCGAGTAGATTGGCTGGGCAGGCGATTTTTTGCAATGAGGTATAACGATACGGCAAGTTGGTAAAGCTGATACTAGTTAAAAACCAGCGGCGTTCCCAGTATGTAAAAGACTGCGCCTGAAGTGATGCGCGGGCGAATCTGCTGGTTGCCGGTGTTGACAACAGATAGGCATCCAGGCCTGGCAGTGTGAATATTTTACTCGTCTTTTTGGCCGACGGGTTTGCCGGACCGGGTCCAGACCCACTGGCCCCAATTGTCCTGCTTGACTTCCCCGAGTTCCTCGAGTTTGCTCATGGCTTCGACGAAGCTGGCCTCCATTTGCGTAATATTGGTCTTGGTATTTTCGGTGTTATCCTCGTCGGCACGCAAACCGTAGGCGATATACTCGATATTAGCCCGCCTGCGTTCTCTCAACCAGAGAATCATGAATACCAGGACCAATACGGCCGAACCGACCAGAACCCATATCACATTCATAGACAGCTTACCTCTTGGATATCAACGAATCATACACAAACTCGCAATCGTTTTGAATTGCGCGCCTCGCATATAAATCACTGAAATACCGATTCTTTCGTGCAGTGGGGTGCATTCAAAACTGCTCCTCTCGCAACCATTTCCGCAGTCCCTCGCCAATTTCCGGGTGACTCAGACCAAAGCGGATATTCGCGATGAGGTAGCCCAGCTTGTTCCCACAATCGCAGGTCGTCCCCTGCATGCTGAAAGCTTGCACCGGCGATTCCGTAATCAGAGTATCGATCGCATCGGTTAGCTGGATTTCGCCTCCGGCGCCCGGTTTGGTCTCGCGCAGTATATCCATCACCCGGGCAGGCAAAACGTAACGCCCGATGATTGACTGGTTGGACGGCGCGGAGCCAACGGCCGGTTTTTCCACCATCGCGGTTACGTCGTGGCTCTTGCCCGGCTGGAATTCGACGGGGCCGCAATCGACGATACCATAACGGTCGACCTCGTCATCGGCTACCGCCTCGACCATGATTTGCGCCGCCCCGCTGTTTTCGAATTCCAGCACGATATTGCACAAATCCCGTGCATGGTCGCCGTCGGGGTTATACACCAGCACGTCCGGCAGGCTGACCGCAAAATCTTCGTCGCCGATCAGTGGCGCTGCGCAAAGCACGGCGTGACCGAGTCCCAGCGGTTCGTCCTGAAAAGCCGTCTTGATTTGAACACCGTCGGGCAGAATGTCCCGTACCGTGGCCAGCGGCTCGGTTTTCCCCGCCGCCTCGAGCGCCGCCTCGAGTTCATCGTGGCGTTCGAAATGCTGCTCGATGGATTTTTTGCTCGGCCGCGTTACCAGGATGATTTCCCGGAAACCGGCACCAATGGCTTCCTCGATTACATACTGAATTACGGGCTTGTCGACCACGGTCAGCATTTCCTTCGGAATCACCTTGCTCGCGGGCAGTACCCGGGTGCCGAGACCCGCAACGGGGATTACGATTTTTCTGAGTTTAGCCATATATAATTGACGCGTATTGATTTGATTCGGGCGAAACGCATCATTCTAGAGATTATCGCAGGCAAGCTCTAGCAGAATCGAGACGGGACCCACCTGAATCGGTTTCGATCGTGCGTTTTTTCGGGTTACGGGACTGTTTGCGCCGATACCATCGTTATCAGTGGAAAGCGACACTGATTTCTGCTCGAGTCTACGAGCGCATCTTCGCGCTTGCGGCATCCGGGGCGCGAATGCCTGACGAGTGCGATCGACGAACATGCTTGATTATACGTAGATAAATTTATACTTTAAAATCAATAAATTATAGTATAAATTTAAAGTAAAAACTATCTGGCTGTGGAGCAGTGAAGTCGAGCGCTCGTCCGCACCAGTCCCGAATTTGCCGCGGCGGTCCGCCGGTCGTGGTCAGCCCGGAAGTCGATGCGTGGGCGTTACAGTGAATGCGGATTCGGGATTGGAAAAGTGCTGCCCCTGTTCACCCGGCGCGGGCATTGATGCGGGTATCGGCAAAAACTACGGGAAGCCGAAATCCCGGAGCTCGGGTCTCAGGGCGAGTCGTCTGATGTTAATTCAACAAGCGTGGTTTCGAGATAATCGATTTCCCGTTCTACGTTTACGAGTTTTTTGACTTCCTCGAGATTTCGCGGAGATCTTCTGCCCCTGATCAGCTTTTGCACCAACCTGGCCTCGGCAATCGCGAGGTTGAGCCCGGTCAGCAGTTTTTCCCTGGAGACAACTTCGTCTGGATATGGCAGGTACATGCGGATCTCCCAGAATGTCCGCTTGCAATATGACAGGATCAACCACAGTGTTAAATCGGACAATTCCGAGGGTTTTGTAGGAATAGTCCTACATGGATAGGACCTGGCGTTACCGTGCTGCGGCGGAGCAACGCCGCCCCAGGGTAACACTGAATTTTCTCTCGATAAAATTACTTATAGAACAATAACTAATCACCCGGTATTAAAGTGATTTATCCTCATAATGCCGGATTTTGAAACTGTCGACCCGATCAGGCTTGCTTGACTTCGGCGTCGGCGGGTCTATTAGAGTATATCCAGGGTAGTCGGATGGATATCTCCATGAACCCGTTTAGTCGCGCCAGGCTTTCGCAAAGCGTTCACGCACGCCCGCGACAGTATCCGGATTCGGTCGCCTGCCGTTCTCTCGATAAAGGTCCGGGCCTGTTGCTGCTGTGCGCGATTTTGCTTGCGGCCTGCGCGGACAAGGGCGACCAGGTCGGCTCCGATAGCGGGAGCGGCGGAAGTGCCGGAAGTTCACTGCAATACGTGGTTTTCTCCAGGGACGTGGGTGGCCAGCTCGACCTGTTCGCGATAGCCGAAGACGGCAGCGGCGGCACGGTGACCCTGGCCAGCGATCCGGGCGACGAAGTTTTCGCGGGCTGGACCAACGACAACCGCGTCATTTATGTCCGTGATACGGGCGGTGGTCTGAACGACATCTTCAGCATCGATGACGACGGCAGCGGCGTCCCTGTCACTTTGACCACCGACGCGAGGGACGAGTTGCCGGTCGCAGTTACCGACGCCAATGACGTCATTTTCATGCGCACGACCGTCGCTCCCCCGGATTCCGATCTGCTGAGCGTCCGCGCGGACGGCAGCGGCGGAGTAGTACCGCTTGCGACTACGGCCGAAACCGAGTTGTACGGCGGTTTGACCGCTGATGGTCGGGTTGTCTACGACAGCCTTGACGCACTTCTCGAGTCCGATGTTTACAGCATTCTCGCGGATGGTAGCGGCGGTACGGTACCGCTCGCCGCCACCGCCGACCCGGAAGCGGGTGGAGGTATCGCGGCTGGCACCCTGGTGGTATTCGCCCGCACCGTGGGCGGCCTGCAAAACGATATTTATACCATCGAAGCCGATGGATCGAGCGCCGAGTCGCCGCTCGTCGTTACAGCCGGCGAGGATGAGGTCCCCGTGGGGGTAACCGCCGGCGACCTGGTAATATTTATACGGACCACGGCTCTGGAGATGAACCTGTTAAGTATCGGTGCCTCCGGAGCCCCGGGCGAGTCGCTGATCGCCACCTCCGATTTAAGCGCCTTTGACTTTCTTACCTACGGTGGTTCGACTGGAAGTCGCGCGATTTACACCGTCTGTAACTTGTTATCCGGTAGTTGCGATGTCTTCAGCAGGAATGCGGACGGCAGCGGTATCGAGACGACCCTCGCCGGCGATCCGGGATTGAACGAAGCGTTTGCGGGCATCAGCAGCGACGGGCTGGTGATTATCGTGCGCGATGACGGCGCGACTTCCGAACTGATCAGCATCAATGCGGACGGTACCGGTGAAACCCTGCTTGCCTCGGCACCGACCCCGACGCCGCCTGGCGAGGTCTTCAAGGGCGTAACCGCTAATGGACGGGTGATATTCGAGCGGCAAGTGGGCGGGTTTGCCAATCTTTACTGTATCCTGGCCGATGGCAGCGCTGCCGAAATACCCCTGGCGACGACTTCGAGTGACGAGTTTTTCGGCGGTATTTTCTAGACTGTGCGGCAACCGCCGACTCGGCCCGGCAACCTGAAACCAGTCATCCCGTCCGGCTAAAAGTTCAGGTTACAGCTTCTGGCGTGGTTTGATCCTCGGGATTCTTTTCCGGGGAATGCCAGGCATTGAGCTTTTTTTGTGGGCGGGTGAGCTTTACTACTAATCCGGTTTCCGGGGTGTAGCCGGTGTAAACACCGACCGTGGCCAGCAGGCTTTTGATCGAGTATATCCGACTGCCTATCATGACACGCTGGTGGGGAGACACGAATCCTTGCTTGAAACTGCCGGAATTTTTCCCGCCGGCCAGGTAGATACCGTTGGTCGAGTTCAAATCGCGCAGAAATATCTTTCCTTGCGTGAACCTGATTTCGGCATGCCGACGACTGACCGCCTGATCATCGATTCGGATGTGGCCGTTTCTTCCGATGCTGTAGGTTCGTCCATCCATGAACACAGCACCTAGATTCAAGCTGCTCTTCATTGGTCATGTCTTGTTATATTTATAGTTTTCCTGTGGTTAACGGCTTTGCGAGTCGGTTCCACAGGATTATCAAAACTATCACAAAAGCATTTGATTTAAAAGGTTTTTTAACCGTCAATAAGTATTA
>JASFKL010000032.1:0-18307 GCA_050118655.1 Gammaproteobacteria bacterium
TCTACCGATCGTCTGCGGATCGGCGGTCTGGATTTGCCGGCGAACGTCGAGCCAATTTAGATTAGCCCGGACTCGACATTCGCCAGCCAGCTTTTTGCCTGTGCTGTTAAAGCTAGCTTTCCTGACCGTAAGCACCAATAAATTTAAATGATGGTTTTACCTCGCCGATAATAAATATTGATCTGTTATTTCCGGCGTACGAGCGCGATCCGGGGCCAGGGCTTCACGAGGGCGCGCGATTGACCGCGATTCGATATCGGATTAGTCTGATTTCCGGTGTTTCTCCGAATTACTGCGATGCTGCGTTACCTGACCTGGTGGCTAATGTTCGAAATCTGTAACTGCAGGCGCCTGCTCGGCAGGGGCCCGGGACAGGTGCAGTATTTCGCCTACGGCGCCAACCTGTCGCCCGCGGTGATGCGCGATCGGCGTATCGAGGCCAGCGCGGTGCGCTATTTCACGCTCGAGGATTACGGCCTGCGTTTCGATCACCCGGCGGCGAAAGCCGGATGCGGCTATGCCTCGGCCGAGCCGGCCGTCGGCGAGTCGGTGTTCGGCTTGCTGTATACGCTATCGGAGAGGGACGCCGCGCGGATGGACTTTTACGAAATGGTGCCAATCGTCAGGCGCTATCGCCGCACCTGGGTCGAACAGGGCGGCGAGCGCCTGTACTTTTACCAGACCAACCGATCCACACCCGGCCTCAAACCGACGAGCGAATACCTGGGTTACATTCTCGAATGCCTCGCCTCCCATCCGGACGTCGATCCGTCTTACCGCGAGCGCCTGGCCGCGGTCGGCACCGAAACCCCGGGCGGGTATGTCGCCAGCTACCTCGCCGAGCGCCCGGAATTCGGCCCCCGATGGCTATACCGTTTGAGTCGCAACTATCACAAGTTGACGCTTATCCTGTTCCGCCACCTGTTGATGAGATTTTCGCTGACCGCACCGTTCATACGCCATTGAGGCCGCGTATCGCCGGCCAGCGCCGGCCGCGTCAGGTGAATACTTCGCCGTTTTCGTCGGACTCGTCGCTCTGCAGGTAGAGAAACGGCCGGGTGCGATCTTCCGGGGTTGGCAATTCGTCGTTGTCGTCGGCGGCCGGAAACGCCTGCAGTTGCAGGGCCGTGCGTGTCTTGCCCGGATTGACGCAATTGACGCGAAGATTGCTGCCGTCGTACTCGCGCGCCAGCAACCCGGCCATCTCGGCGAGACCGGCCTTGCTGACCTGGTAGGCATCCCAGTAGGCGCCGGGTTTATCGTCGATCATGAAAATCAGCGATGCGCGCGCCGATTTTTCCAGCAACGGCAGGCAGGCACGGGTCAGCAGGTAGGGTGCGTGCAGATTGACCTGGTGCACCTGGTACCAGGTTTCGACGTCGCTTTGCGCGAACACGGTCGGCGCGCCGAGTAAAGCCGCGCAATGGATCAGCCCGTCGAGCCCGCCGAGCTGGGATTCGATGTTATGCGCCAGGTCGGCATAATCCTGCTCGGTTGCGCCCTCGAGGTTCATCGGGTAAATCGCCGGGGTCGGGAAACCCGCCGCCTCTATCTGGTCGTAGAGTTCCTCGACCAGGCGCAGGTTTTTAGCCAGCAAAACGACCGTCGCGCCGTGGCCGGCGAGGGCCAGCGAAATCGCCTTGCCGTAGGCGCCCGTGGCGCCGGTGACCAGGATCGTCTTGCCGCGCAGCATATCCGGCGCGGGATCGAAATTATCGGGTACGCCGGTCATCTCGGGTTCATCAGCCGGTGTTCGAGTAATTCCCCTGGCTGGTCGATGACACCATCGGGATTCCAGTCGGCGATCGCCGCGGCATCTTCTATATAACCGTACGCGGCGACCAGGGTTTTCATCTGCGCGGCCTTCGCGGCAACCACGTCGCGTTCGTCGTCGCCGAGATAGACGCAACGCTCGCAGGCGACGCCGAGGCGTTCCGCGGCGACCTGCAGCGGCAGCGGATGCGGTTTGCGCTGTTCCAGCGAATCGCCGCCGATCACGACCCCCGCGCGCGATGCCAGGTCGAGCTGCTCGAGCAACGGAAAAGTCAGCCACTCGGGCTTGTTGGTGACGATACCCCAGGGCATATCGCGTGACTCGATCTCGGCAAGCACCGCCTCGTAACCGTCGAACAGCCTCGAGTTCTCGGCGACGATGGCGCGGTAATGCTGCAGGAACCGCTGCCTGAGCGGTTCGATCTCTTCGTCGGGGACCTTGCCGGCAAAGCCCAGGCGGGTCAAAACCAGTCCTCCCTGGGAAACGTAGGGGCGGATCTGCTGCAGCGGAATCGGTGCCAGGTTTTCCTCGATCAACAGTTTGTTGAGCGCTCCGCCCATGTCGGGCGCGGTGTCGATCAGGGTGCCGTCCAGGTCGAACAGGATCGCGTCAATCATCGAAACCCGCGGTCATCAGGTAGTTGACGTCGATATCGCGGCCGAGCGAGTAGCTTCCGGCGAGCGGGTTGTAAGTCATGCCGGTGATATCGAGCGGCTCCATGCCGCGGGTGCGTAGCGCGGAGGCGAGTTCCGAGGGCTTGATGAACCTGCGGTACTGGTGGGTGCCGCGCGGCAACATCCCGAGCAGGTATTCGGCGCCGAGGATGGCGAGCGCGAAAGACTTCGGATTGCGATTTAGCGTCGACAGCACCAGCCGCCCCTCCGGTTTCAGGGCGCGGGCCGCGGCGGCGACGATCGCCGACGGGTCGGGCACGTGCTCGAGCATTTCGAGGCAGGTGACGACATCGAATTCCCCCGGATTCCCGGCCGCGAAATCTTCGGCCGAAACCAGCCGGTAATCGATTTCGAGGCCGGATTCGACGCGATGCATGCGCGCCACGTCGAGCGACATTTCGGCCATGTCGATACCGGTGACCAGCGCGCCTCGCTGTGCCAGCGCCTCCGCGAGGATCCCCCCGCCGCAGCCGATATCGAGGATTTTCCTGCTGGCGAGATCGCCGCACTGGCGCTCGATGTAGTCGACTCGCAGCGGATTTATTTCGTGCAGCGGCCTGAATTCGCTTTCGGGGTCCCACCAGCGGCTGGCGATCGCCTGGAACTTGTCGATTTCGGCTGCATCGACATTCGGTTCTCTCAACATGATTCAGCTCTCGATCTTGCCCGCCCAGGAGCGGGCGTTGGCGAGGATTTCGTCGCGGTCCAGCCGGCACAGTTCGAAATCCTTCAATTGCAGTACGCCGTCGATCCAGACATGAGATACCTGGCGGCTGTTGGCCGCGTAAACGACTTGCGCGACCGGGTCGTAAACCGGCTGGGTATTGATGGCGGTCAGGTCGATGGCCACCAGGTCGGCCAGTTTGCCCGCTTCGATACTGCCGATACGATCGCCCATCCCCAGCGCCCGGGCTCCGTTGATGGTTGCCATCCGTATCGCCTGGTGGGCGTTACAGGCGCTGGCATCGCCGCTGTAACCCTTGGCCAGCAGCGCCGCGCTCTGCATCTCGCCGAGCAGGTCGAGGTCGTTGTTGCTGGCGGCGCCGTCGGTGCCGAGGCAAACGTTGACGCCCTTGTCGAGCAGTGCCGCAACCGGGCAGAAGCCGCTGGCGAGTTTGAGATTCGATTCCGGGCAATGGGCGACGTTGACCCCGGCCTCGGCGACACGCTCGATTTCGAATTCGTCGAGCTCGGTCATATGCACCGCGATCAGGTTCGGGTTCAACAGGTTGAGCTGGTCGAGACGCTCGAGCGGACGCATGCCGTTTTTTTGCTGGGCCTCGGCGACCTCGTGGGCGGTCTCGTGTACGTGCATGTGCACCGGGATATCGAGTTCGTTGCTGTACATCGCGATTTGCCGCAGCGGCCCGTCCGAGACCGTGTAGGGTGCGTGCGGCGCGAGTGCGCTGCCGACCAGCGGCAGTTCGCGGATTTCGTCGTGCACGGCGAGCGCCTTGTGCAGATACTCGTCTGCATCGTTCGCCCAGGCGCTCGGAAAATCGAGTACGATCAGGCCGATCACGCTGCGCATGCCGATGGCCTGTGCGCAGCGCGCCGCCTCGTCGGGAAAGTAAAACATATCGGACAGGCAAGTGGTGCCGGAACGGATCATTTCCGCGGCCGCGAGGCGAAAACCGTCCGCGGTGAAATGTGGATCGACCCAGCGAGCCTCGGCGGGCCAGATATGTTCGGTCAGCCAGGTCATCAGCGGCAGGTCGTCTGCCATGCCGCGGAACAGGCTCATCGGCGCGTGCGTGTGGCTGTTGACGAATCCGGGTAACAGCGCGCAACCGGGCAGGCGGAAGACCTCGGCATCGGCCAGGCCGAGTTCGCCGGTATCGTCGGCGGCGATCAGTTCCCGGATCCGGTTATCCTCGATCACCACGGCGTAATCCCGCAGGATCTCGAATTCCGGGTTCACGGTTACGGTCCAGTCGGCCTGGAGGATCTGGTAGCGGTGTTGCATAGCCGAACCTTACAAGATTTGTCGGCGTCTTGAAACGAGAATTACGGCCGCCCGGGCGCCACCGGGACTTTTCCGGGCCGATTGCGCCTGAAACCCGGAAATCCGCTTGAATTCGCTCTGGAGCGGAGATCTTATAAGTAGTCCTTACCCAATGGTTTATGATAAAATCGCGCACAACGAAAATAAATCGTTCCTGCGTCGTTTTTTACTGTTGAGCTACTAATTTTATGGCCGATATCGCCAAGGAAGTCTTCCCGGTTAATCTAGAAGACGAGATGCGCCAGTCGTATCTCGAATATGCCATGAGCGTAATCGTCGGGCGCGCCTTGCCCGACGTCCGCGACGGCCTCAAACCGGTCCACCGCCGGGTGTTGTACGCGATGAGTGAACTCGGCAACGATTACAACAAACCCTACAAGAAATCGGCGCGCGTGGTCGGCGACGTCATCGGTAAGTACCACCCGCACGGCGATACCGCGGTCTACGATACCATCGTGCGCATGGCCCAGCCATTCGCGATGCGCCACATGCTGGTCGACGGGCAGGGCAACTTCGGCTCGGTCGACGGCGATTCGCCGGCGGCGATGCGGTACACCGAGGTGAGGATGTCGAAGATCGCGCACGAACTGCTCGCCGATCTCGACAAGGAAACCGTCGATTTCCTGCCCAACTACGACGAATCGGAGCACGAGCCGGTGGTCTTGCCGACCAGGGTGCCGAACCTGTTGATCAACGGCTCATCGGGTATCGCGGTGGGCATGGCCACCAATATTCCGCCGCACAATCTCGGCGAAGTCGTCAACGCCTGCATCCTGCTGGTGGACGATCCCGAGGCCGACATGGAACAACTCATGCAATGCGTCCCGGGCCCCGATTTTCCGACCGCGGGATTCATCAACGGCGCTCGCGGCATCCGCGAGGCTTATCGCACCGGGCGGGGGAAAATCTATTTACGCGCCCGGACCCATTACGAGGAAGACAAATCCGGGCGGCAGAGCATCATCGTCACCGAGCTGCCCTATCAGGTCAACAAGGCCAACCTGCTGGCCAAGATCGCCGAACTGGTCAAGGAAAAGCGTCTCGAGGGTATCAGCGGATTGCGCGACGAATCCGACAAGGAAGGGATGCGCATGGTGATCGAGCTACGCCGCGGCGAAATCGCCGACGTGGTGCTCAACAACCTCTACAAGCAGACCCAGATGCAGAACGTGTTCGGCATCAACATGGTAGCGCTGGTCAACGGCCAGCCGCGCCTGCTCAACCTCAGGCAAATCCTGCAGGCGTTTATCGTTCATCGGCGGGAAGTCATCACCCGGCGCACGGTATTCGAGCTGCGCAAGGCGCGTGATCGCGCCCACCTGCTCGAAGGACTGGCCGTCGCGCTGACCAATATCGACGAAATCATCGCGCTGATCAAGCAGTCCGAAAATCCGGCCGCGGCCAAGACCGCGCTGCTGGAAAAATCCTGGTCCCCGGGTGTGGTGCTCGAGATGCTGCAGCGCGCGGGCGCCGAATCCTCGCGGCCGGAAAGCCTCGGCGACGAGTACGGCCTGATCGAGGATCTCTATCGCCTGACCGAAAAGCAGGCACAGGCAATCCTCGACCTGAGGCTGCACAAGCTGACCGGACTCGAGCAGGACAAGATCATCTCCGAGTACCGCGAAATTCTCGAAAAGATCGAGGATTTCCTCGATATCCTGGGCCGGGACGAACGCCTCAAGCAGGAAATCCGCCGCGAACTCGAAGAAATTCGCGACGAATTCGCCGACGACCGGCGCACCGAAATCATCGTCGATCATTCCGACCTGACGGTAGAAGACCTGATTTCCGAGGAAGACGTGGTAGTCACCATATCCCACCTCGGGTACGCCAAGGCACAGCCCCTCGAGTCCTACTCCGCGCAACGCCGCGGCGGCCGCGGCAAGGCGGCGACGAAGGTCAAGGACGAGGATTTCGTCGAACAGATGTTTTCCGCCTCCACGCACGACACGCTGCTGTGCTTCTCGACCCGCGGCAAGGTCTACTGGCAAAAGGTTTACCAGTTGCCGATCGGCAGCCGCAATTCGCGCGGCCGCCCGATGGTCAACCTGCTGCCGCTGGAGGAAAACGAGCGCATTACCGCGATACTGCCGGTGCGCGAATATCCCGAGGATCGATTCATTTTCTTCGCTACCGCGAGCGGCAAGGTCAAGCGCACCCCGCTATCGAACTTTTCCAGGCCGCGCGCCAACGGCATCATCGCGCTCGATCTGCGCGACGAGGACAGCCTGATCGGCGTGCAACTGACGGACGGCGAATGCGACCTGCTGCTGTTCACCAGCGCGGGCAAGGGTATCCGCTTTGACGAGAAGGACGTGCGCGCCATGGGACGTACCGCGGCCGGCGTGCGCGGTATCAAGATCAAACCGGGCGACGAGGTCATCTCGCTGATCGCGATCCATTCCGACGAGGGTCAAATCCTGTTCGCGACCGAGCACGGCTACGGCAAACGCACCCGGGTCAGCGATTTTTCGGTGCAGGGCAGGGGTGGCCAGGGCGTAATCTCGATCCAGACGTCGGCGCGCAACGGCGCCGTGGTCGGCGCGATCTGGACGGGCGGCGACGAGGAAGTGATGCTGATCAGCAACAGCGGTACGCTGGTGCGCACCCCGGCCGAGGATATCTCGATACTGGGCCGCAATACACAGGGTGTAACCCTGATCCGGCTGGGCAAAAACGAGCAGTTGGTGCAAATCGAGGCGGTGGCTGCAAGCGTCGATGACAATACCGCCGCCGACGGCTAATATGCGTCCATGAGCGAAGATGCACTGGAAAAGCTGCGCCGGCAAATAGACGATATCGACGCCCAATTGCTGGAGCTGTTCAATCGGCGCGCGGCCTGTGCGGTCGAGGTCGCCGAGATCAAGCGCGAGCGCGCCGATTCCGACGACGAAAATATCAATTTTTTCCGGCCGGACCGCGAAGCCCAGGTGATCAAACGGGTGAAATCGATGAACCGGGGCCCGCTCAGCGACGACGAGGTCGGCCGCCTGGTACGCGAGGTCATGTCTGCCTGCCTGGCCCTGGAGCAACCGCTCAAAATCGCTTACCTCGGCCCCGAGGGTACCTTCACCCAGAGCGCCGCGCTCAAGCATTTCGGCCACTCGGTATCGACCGTGCCGATGAGCAGCATTCCCGACGTTTTCAATTCGGTCGAATCCCGGCACGCCGACTACGGGCTGGTGCCGGTAGAAAATTCGACCGAGGGCGTGATCAGTCACACGCTGGACATGTTCATGGACTCGAACCTGAAGGTTTGCGGCGAGGTCGAGATTCCGATCCACCACCACCTGGCGACGCGCTCGCAGGAGGTCGGCGGAATCAAGCGCATTTATTCCCACCAGCAGTCCTTCGCGCAGTGCCGCCGCTGGCTGGATCAGAACCTGCCGGGTGTCGAGCGGCTGCCGGTCAGCAGTAATGCCGAGGCGGCCCGGCTGGCCAGTCTCGAAGACGATGCCGCCGCGATCTGCGGCCTGCCGGCGGTGGAGATTTTCGGGCTCAAGATTTGCTACGAGAATATCGAGGACTTGCCGGATAACTCGACCCGCTTCGTGATCATCGGCCAGCAGGACGTCGACCCCAGCGGTAACGACAAGACCTCGCTGCTGATTTCGACGCGCAACGTGCCCGGCGCGCTGCTGGGACTGCTGCAGCCGCTGGCCGATCACGGCATCAGCATGAACAAGATCGAGTCGCGTCCGGCCCAGGGTCACAAGTGGGCCTACGTATTTTTCATCGATATCGACGGTCATCAGCGGGACGCTAACGTAACCGGGGCGTTGGAAGAGCTGAAGCAGCAGGCGTCCCTGTTCAAGATTCTCGGCTCTTATCCCAAAGCCTCGCTCTGATGTCTATCGTCGATTCCGCGCTGGTGCAAATCAGGCAATTGCACCCATATTCGCCCGGCAAGCCCGTCGAGGAACTCGAGCGCGAGCTCGGCATCGGCAACGCGATCAAGCTCGCCTCCAACGAAAATCCGCTGGGATGCTCGCCGCTGGTCGGGCAGGCGCTGCAGGCGGCCGCCGGAAAGATCGAACTCTATCCGGACGCCAATGCGTTTTATCTCAAGCGACGGCTGGCGGAAAAGCTCGGTATCGGCGAAAACCAGCTGACCATCGGCAACGGTTCCAACGACGTCCTCGACCTGATTGCCCGCAGCTTCCTCGATCGCGGTACCGAATCGGTTTACTCGCAGTATGCTTTCATGGTCTATGCGATGGTGACCCAGGCCTGCGGCGCGGACGGCAAGGAAGCCCCGGCGATGGGCGAGGGCAGCGAGACACCTTACGGCCACGACCTCGAGGCCATGAGTGCACTGATCACGGAGCGAACCCGCGTCGTCTTCATCGCCAACCCCAACAATCCGACCGGCACCATGCTCGGACGGGATGCGCTGGCCGATTTCATCGACAGTGTGCCGGCCGATATCGCCGTGGTCGTCGACGAGGCTTACTTCGAATATGTCGAGGCCCCGGATTACCCGGATTGCCTGAAATGGCTGTCACGATATCCCAACCTGATCGTCACGCGAACCTTTTCCAAGATTTACGGACTCGCCGGCCTGCGTATCGGTTACGCGGTATCCAGCCCCGAACTCTGCGATCTGTTCAATCGCGTCAGGCAACCGTTCAACGGCAACAGCCTCGCGCTCGCGGCCGCCCGCGCGGCGCTCGACGACGACGAATTCGTCGCCCGCAGCCGCGACTGCAACAGCCGCGGATTGCGGATGATGCAGCAATGGTTCGACGCGCACGGGATAAGCTACATCCCGTCGGTAGGCAACTTCGTCACGGCTCGCTTCGGCGAGGACAGCCCGAATATTTACCAGGGCCTGCTCGAACGCGGCGTGATCGTCAGGCCGGTCGCCAATTACGGTATGGCGGATTTCCTGCGCATCAGTGTCGGCACCGAGGCGCAGCTCGAACGCCTGTTCGAAGCGCTCGGGGAATTGCTGTGATCGACAAGCTCGCAATCATCGGCGTCGGCCTGATCGGCAGCTCGCTGGCGCTGGCGCTCAGGGAAGCGGGCGAAGTCGGCCGGGTCAGCGGCTACGGGCGCAATCGCGACAATCTCGAAAAAGGCGTCGAACTGGGCGTACTCGACGAGTTCGGCGCCAGCATCGCAGAGACCGTCGCCGATGCCGACATGGTCGTCGTCGCGGTTCCGCTCGGCGCCATGCGCTCCGTGTTCGCGGAATTGCAAAACAGCGTGTCGTCCGCCGCGGTGATTACCGACGTCGGCAGCGCGAAGGCCTCGGTCGTCGAGGCGGCGCGAGCCCGGCTCGGCGATATCCTGCCGCGCTTCGTGCCGGGACATCCGATCGCCGGAACCGAGAAAACCGGGGTCGAGGCCGGTTTCGCCAGTCTTTACCGGGATCGCCGCGTAATCCTGACGCCGGTCGCGGAAACCGATGTCGGGGCCATCGAACGGGTAACCGACATGTGGCGGCAATGCGGCGCGATCGTCGAAAACCTCGAGGTCGAACATCACGACAAGGTACTGGCGGCGACCTCGCATCTGCCGCACATGCTCGCCTACGCGCTGGTACACCAATTGTCCGGGCTCAACGAGCACGAGGAAATCTTTCGCTACGCGGCCGGCGGGTTCCGCGATTTCACCCGTATCGCGTCGAGCGATCCGGTCATGTGGCGCGACGTCTGCCTGTCGAACGGCGAGACCCTGGTCGCCCTGATCGAGCAGTACCAGCAGGAACTCGATCGTATCGAGGCGGCGATTCGGGCCGGCGACGCCGAACGGCTGCTAGAATTATTCGGCAAGGCCAAATCTCAGCGCGATTCGTTGATAGGTAACTGCTAGTGACCCGCTTTATCTGCAGTCCCGGCGCCGCCATCGGCGGTGATATCCGTGTTCCCGGCGACAAGTCGATTTCTCACCGCTCGGTAATCCTCGCCTCCATCGCCGACGGAACCAGCCATGTTTCCGGTTTTCTCGAGGGCGAAGACAGCCTAAACACGATGCGCGCCTTCCAGCAGATGGGCGTCGACATCCTGCGCGACCGGGATCGGCTCAGCATCGAGGGCAGGGGGCTGCATGGCCTGCGGGCCCCGCAGGGCGACCTGCAAATGGGTAATTCGGGCACCGCGATGCGCCTGCTGCTCGGTCTGCTCGCGGGTCAAAGCTTCGATTCCCGGCTGGTCGGCGACCGTTCACTGTCATCGCGACCGATGGCCCGGGTGATCGAGCCGCTCGAATCGATGGGCGCTTCGATCGAGCCCGCGGAGGGCGGCCGGGCTCCCCTGCGTGTCCGCGGCGGAAGGGCGCTCAGGGCAATCGACTATACGATGCCTGTCGCCTCGGCGCAGGTGAAATCCTGCCTGCTGCTGGCCGGGCTCTATGCCGACGGCGAGACCGTGGTGCGCGAACCGGCGCCGACGCGCGACCATAGCGAGCGCATGCTGCGCGGTTTCGGCTGCGAGGTGAGTTCCGCTGACGGGGTGATCCGTATCGCCGGCGGGCAACGGCTGCTTGCCTGCGATATCGACGTGCCGGCCGATATTTCGTCGGCGGCGTTTTTCATGGTTGCCGCCAGCATCGCCAGCGGCAGTCGGCTCAAGCTGCGCCACGTCGGTATCAACCCGACCCGTACCGGCGTGATCGATATCCTGCGCCTGATGGGCGCCGATATCGAGATCGGCAATGAGCGGGAAGTCGGCGGCGAGCCGGTCGCTGATATCACGCTGCGCGCCGCCGGTTTGCAGGGTATCGACATCCCCCGGCATCTGGTGCCGCTGGCGATCGACGAATTTCCGGTTCTGTTCGTCGCCGCGGCCTGCGCCAGCGGCGTCACCCGCCTGTCCGGCGCGGAAGAGTTGCGGGTCAAGGAAAGCGACCGCATCCAGGTGATGGCCGACGGCCTCTCGAATCTCGGGATCGACTGCGAAGTTCTTCCCGACGGCATGGTCATCGAGGGCGGCAGTCTCCGGGCCGGCGAAGTCGATTCCCATGGCGATCATCGCATCGCCATGGCTTTCAGCGTCGCCTCGCTGATAGCGGCCGGCGATATCGTGATCAACGACTGCGCCAATGTCGCCACCTCGTTCCCGGGCTTCGTCGACCTGGCCCGCGAGACCGGATTCAGGATTGCGGTGGATGAGTGACGAGGCCTTCGTGATCGCGATCGACGGGCCCAGCGGCTCCGGCAAGGGGACCCTGGCCCGGAATCTGGCTCGCGAACTGGGCTTCAACCTGCTCGATAGCGGCGCGATATACCGCCTGCTGGCGCTGAAATGCCTGCAACGCGGCACCGATCTCGACGACGAGGAAAAAGTCGCCGCCGAACTCGACGATTTCAATATCCGCTTCGAAGCTGGCGACGAACTGGCGATTCCCTATCTCGACGACGTCGATGTCGCCGAGGAACTGCGCCAGGAAAAAACCGGCGACGCGGCCTCGAAAGTCGCGCGGCATCCGCGGGTCCGCGAGCGCCTGCTCGATCTGCAGCGCGATTTTTTCCGCCCGCCGGGGCTGGTCGCAGACGGCCGCGATATGGGCACAGTGGTGTTTCCTGATGCCCGATTCAAGTTTTTTTTGTACGCAAGTGTCGAAATTCGTGCTCAAAGGCGATATAAGCAGTTGATAAATATGGGTTTATCAGCTAATATCGCGCAGCTTCAGGCAGACATAGCCGAACGTGACGAACGCGACCAGAATCGCAGCGTCTCGCCGCTACGACCCGCCGAAGACGCTTTGGTCGTCGACTCGAGTTTGCTCGACCTGGCCCAGGTAACGAATCTCGTCCTGGACCATATTCGGGAAAACCTGGATTGACGGCCTGAAACGGTCCCTGTAGACGCACTGTCTGCGGGGTTTTTTAACTAGACCGGTAGTTAATTGCATCCTAATTAGCTATCAACTTTATCTTTAATCAGGATCCTTCCATGTCAGAAAACTTTGCAGAGATGTTCGAGCAAAGCATCAACCAAATGAATATGCGCCCAGGTGAAATCATCACCGGCGAAGTCGTCGATATCAACCGGGACGTCGTTATCGTCAACGCGGGCTTGAAGTCCGAGGGTGTAATACCCGTAGAACAGTTTTACGATGAAAACGGCGAACTCGATGTCAAGGTCGGCGACACCGTCGAGGTCGCGCTGGATTCTTTCGAAGACGGTTACGGGGAATCCCGGCTGTCGCGAGAGAAAGCCAAGCGCGCACGCGCCTGGACCCGTCTCGAAGAGGCACAGAAAGCCGACGAGATCGTAACCGGCCGTTTCACCGGCAAGGTCAAGGGCGGTTTTACCGTCGATATCGGCGAAATCCGCGCATTCCTGCCGGGTTCGCTGGTCGACGTGCGCCCGGTGCGGGATACCGCCTACCTCGAGGACAAGGAACTCGAGTTCAAGATCATCAAGCTCGACCAGAAGCGTAATAACGTCGTGGTTTCGCGCCGCGCCGTGGTCGAGAAAGAATTCAGCGAAGAGCGGGAAAAGCTGCTCGAAACCCTGAAAGAAGGCGAAAAGGTGCGCGGTATCGTCAAGAACCTGACCGATTACGGTGCATTCCTCGACCTCGGGGGTATCGACGGCCTGCTGCACATCACCGACATGGCCTGGAAGCGGGTCAAGCATCCCTCGGAAGTCGTCGAGATCGGCCAGGAAATCGATGTCGTGGTATTGAAGTTCGACCGGGAGAAAAACCGCGTATCGCTCGGCCTGAAACAGATGGGCGACGATCCCTGGGAAAACATCATGCGCCGTTACCCGGAAGGCACGCGCTTGTTCGGTCACGTCAGCAATATCACCGATTACGGCTGTTTCGTCGAAATCGAGGATGGCGTGGAAGGCCTGGTTCACGTTTCCGAAATGGACTGGACCAACAAGAACGTCAACCCGAACAAGGTCGTGACGCTCGGCGACGAGGTCGAGGTCGTGATTCTCGAGATCGACGAAGAGCGCCGCCGCATTTCTCTCGGCATGAAGCAGTGCAAGCCCAATCCCTGGGAAGAGTTCGGCGCCACCAACAACAAGGGCGATATCATTTCCGGCAAGATCAAGTCGATTACCGACTTCGGTATCTTCATCGGCCTGGAAGGCAATATCGACGGGCTGATTCACCTCACGGATCTTTCCTGGAACAAACCCGGCGAAGAAGCCGTGCGCGAGTATCAAAAAGGCCAGGAAGTCGAAGCCATGGTGTTGTCGATCGATCCCGAGCGGGAGCGTATTTCACTCGGCATCAAGCAAATCGAAAAAGATCCTTTCGCGAGCTTTATCGCCGACAAGCCTAAAGGTAGTATAGTCAGCGGAACGGTCCTTTCGGTCGACGCCAAGGCCGCGGTCATCGATCTCGGCGACGGTATCGAAGGCTTGCTGAGAGCATCCGAAATGGCCAAGGATCGTGTCGAGGACGCGCGTTCTTTCCTCAACGAGGGCGATCGAATCGAGGCCAAGATTACCGGCATGGATCGCAAGGGACGCAGCATCTACCTCTCGATCAAGGCCAAGGACAGCGACGAGGAGCAAGAAGCGCTGAAAGATTACGCTGCCAGCGGCGACGCCAAGGCGGCGACCACCAGCTTCGGTGATCTGCTCAAGGAAAAAATGGATTCCTGATCCGCAATCGGGTGGCGAACCCGGGTTCGCCACCCAACTAGAATAACGGGCTAAGTAATGAAAGACTCAGAATTCGTACCCTCGATGACCAAATCGGACCTGATCGACAACCTGTCGAGAAATCAGAGCCATCTGGCGTACAAGGACGTCGAGTTGGCGGTCAAGAGCCTGATCGAAATGATGAGCAGCGCGCTTTCCAACGGCGAGCGCATAGAGATCAGGGGTTTCGGCAGTTTCAGTCTTCATTACCGCCCGCCACGGACCGGCCGCAACCCCAAATCCGGGGATAAGGTAGATCTGCCCGGCAAGTACGTGCCGCATTTCAAACCCGGCAAAGAGCTACGCGATCGCGCAAACAACCAAAAATAGCCTTATCAGCGGGTTCCGGCCAACCCTGGGCATAGGATAGTGGATACCTGGTTATTTCTGATCATCCTGGCCGCGATCTTCATCGGCTGGCTGCTGGGCCGCTGGCAACCTTTCCGGAAAAAATCAACTGGCGTCGAAAACGACCAGTTTTCGGTTCGCTACGCCCGTGGTCTCAATTACCTGCTGGCGGACGATTCCGATAACGCGATCAAGATATTTACCGACCTGATCGAGGTCAACACCGATACCATCGAAATACATATCGCGCTCGGCAACCTGTTTCGCTCCAAGGGCGAGGTGGACCGCGCCATCAAGGTACATCAAAATTTGCTGGCGCGGCCGAATCTGACCCGCAAGCAGAGACACATGGCGATTTCCGAGCTGGCGAGCGATTACCTGAAGGCGGGACTGCTCGACCGGGCCGAAAAGCTCTACCGGGAAATGATCGAGCTCGACGCCGACCCGATACAGGCTTATCAACGCTTGCTGGAACTCTACATTACCGAAAAGTCCTGGAAAGAGGCGGTCGAATGCGCGAAAAAACTCTACGAGCTCGGCGAACCCGACGCCAAGGTCACCTACAGCCATTGCCTTTGCGAGGTTGCCCAACAGGCGATCCAGGGCGGTAATTACCGTCTCGCGCGCAACAGCCTCGACCGCGCCATCGAAATCGACGCGAATTGTGTCCGGGCGGGACTGCTGCTGATCCAGCTGCACCTCAATAGCGATAATCTGCCCGCCGCGAAACGCATCTTTCAACGCCTGACGCGCGAAAGTCCCGAGTACATGGCGCTGTATATCGATCCGGCGCGACAGATATACCTGAATCGCGAACCGCGCGTATACCAGCAGTTCCTGCAGCAACAATACCAGCAACAGCAATCCACCCGGCTCGCGATCGCGCTGCTCGAGCACTATGCGCGCAACGACGAAATCGAAAAGGCACGTCAGTTCCTGTCCGATATCCTGCACAAGTCGCCATCCTTCGAGGCGTTCGAATTCGCGCTCAGGTTCCTGAAATCGAATCCCGACCAGCTCAGCGAGACCTGGGAAACCCTGTCGGCGTTTCTGAAAACCCTGCAGGACAAGAAATCCGAATTCGTCTGCTCGCGCTGCGGCTACGAAAGCCATATGATTCAGTGGATGTGCCCGAGTTGCCGTAACTGGGCCTCGATGAAGCCTTTGAAACCATGAACGATCCGAAAATCATCGTCGCGCTCGATTTCCCGGACCGCCGGCAGGCGCTCGACTTTTCGCGGCTGCTTTCGCCCGCTCAGTGCCGCCTGAAAATCGGCAAGGAATTGTTCACCAGCAGCGGTCCGGCGCTGGTCGAGGATCTGGTCGAAGCCGGATTCGACGTGTTTCTCGATCTCAAATACCACGATATCCCGAACACCGTGAAACGAGCCGCGAGTGCCGCTGCCAGGCTCGGCGTCTGGATGCTGAACGTGCATGCGCTGGGCGGCAAGGCGATGATGGAAGCCGCTCGCGAGGGCGTCGAAGTCGTCTCCAAAAGGCCGTTCCTGATCGCCGTGACCGTGCTGACCAGCCTGTCGCGAAGAGATCTCGAAGACATCGGCATCGAAATTCCGCTGCCCGAGATGGTCGAGCGGCTGGCCGCCCACGCGATGGCCTGCGGTCTCGACGGGGTGGTCTGTTCCGCGCGCGAAGCCGCCGCGTTGCGCTCCCGGCTCGGCGACGCCGCGCTGCTGGTTACACCGGGAATCCGGCCCGAATGGGCAGCCGCGGACGACCAGCAACGCATCGTGACCCCGCGGCAGGCGCTCGCGGACGGCGCCAGCTACCTCGTGATCGGCCGCCCGATTACCGCTCATCCCGATCCGGCCGAGGCAATTCGCCTGATAAACGCCGAAATCGGCTGATTCGCGGCGCGGATGACAGTCCCGGGGCGAATGGTTAAACTAGCCCGATTCCGCAACCCAGATACGATTAATGGATCCCAATTTTCTAGACTTCGAACAGCCTATCGCCGAACTGCAGGCCAAGATATCGGAACTGCGCTACGTTACCGACGATGCCGACATCAATATCAGCCGGGAAATCAGCACCCTCGAGCGTAAGGCTGAATCGTTGACGACGTCGATATTCTCCAAGTTATCGGCCTGGCAAATTTCCCAGTTGTCGCGGCATCCCAACCGTCCCTACACGCTCGATTACATCGACCGCATGTTTACCGATTTCGAATTTCTGCACGGGGATCGCTGCTTCGCCAACGACGCGCCGATAATCGGCGGAATCGGTCGCCTCGACGGCAGGCCGGTAATGGTAATCGGCCAGCAAAAGGGGCGCGATACGCGCGAAAAGATCAATCGCAATTTCGGCATGCCGCGGCCCGAGGGCTACCGCAAGGCGCTGAGACTGATGAAACTCGCGGAAAAGTTCAAGATGCCGCTGCTGACGCTGGTCGACACACCCGGCGCCTATCCCGGCATCGGCGCCGAGGAAAGAGGGCAAAGCGAGGCGATCGCGAAAAACCTTTACGCACTTGCCGAATTGAAAACGCCGGTGATCTGCACGGTGATCGGTGAGGGCGGTTCCGGCGGCGCGCTGGCCATTTGCGTCGGCGACCGGATCAACATGCTGCAATACGCGACCTACTCGGTAATTTCTCCCGAGGGTTGTGCGTCGATCCTCTGGAAGAGCGCCGACAAGGCATCGCTCGCTGCCGAGGCCATGGGTATTACCGCCGATCGGCTGCATTCGCTGAAGCTGATCGACAATGTCATCAAGGAACCGCTCGGCGGCGCCCATCGCGACTACGACCAGATTGCCGAAACCCTCAAGCAAAACCTGCTCGAGGGCCTCGAGATGCTCGACTCGATTCCGATCGACAAGCTGCTCGACCAGCGTTACAAGAAGCTGATGTCTTTCGGCAAGTATCGCGAAACCTGACCGGCGCGGCGCATCGCCGGATGCAGGCCAGCCTCGAATCGATTCCCGCCAGCACGCGACGCGTGTTCGTCGCCTATAGCGGCGGACTGGATTCCAGCGTGCTGCTGCACCTGCTGATCAGCGAGGCCCGCGATTACCAGATCCTTCCCTGGCACGTGAACCACGGCCTCGTCGAGGTCGCCGCGCAAATGGAAAAATTCTGCATCGACGAAACAGAACGGCTCGGGCTCGAAATTCGTATCGACCGGCTCGACCTCGCCGATATCGACAGTAACGTCGAGGCCGAGGCACGCCGACAGCGGTACCGGCTGTTCCGGCAGCACAGCCGCGACGGCGACTGTATCCTGACCGCGCACCACGCCGACGATCAGGCAGAAACCTTCCTCATGAACGCGTTGCGCGGCTCCGGCGTCGCCGGCCTGCGCGGTATCGCCCGGGAGCGGCGGCTCGGCGCGGCCCTGTTGCTGCGTCCGTTGCTGGGCTGCAGCCGTGCGGAGCTCGAAGACTATGCGTCACGGCATGAAATCGCCTGGTTCAACGACCCGAGCAACCAGTCACTGCGTTACGACCGCAATTACCTGCGACACGAGGTCGTGCCCCTGTTGAAGCAACGCTGGCCGGGCATGGTTACCGCGCTGACCACCAGCAGCGAGATCCAGTCCGAAACCCAGGATTTGCTGGACGAGGTCGCGGCGGCCGATTTTCGCGCGCTGCGGGCCGAGGAATCGAACGGGATCGCCACGCTGGATTTGCCGGGCCTGCTGTCGTTGTCGGTGCCGCGTCGCAAGAACCTGCTGCGCTACTGGGTGACACAGGCCGGCTTCGCGGCGCTGCCGCATGCCCGCCTGCAGGAATTGCTGCTGCAATTGCATGCGCGGGCCGACGCGCAACCCGAAATCGCCATGTCCGACTGCGCTATCCGGGTATACGATCAGCGCCTCTTCCTGGTCGCCGGCGAAGACTCCCCCGAGATCGGCGGCGAATTCGAATTCGGTCAAAC
>JASFKL010000033.1:0-18148 GCA_050118655.1 Gammaproteobacteria bacterium
GGAGTCGCCTTGGTCAGCATCGGCGTTTCGATATCGAGAAATTCCTGCCCGGCCAGCCATTCCCGCAGGAACCGGGTGACACGGGCGCGCAGCTCCATGCGGTGCTGCATTTCCGGGCGGCGCAGGTCTATGTAGCGGTAACGCAGGCGGATATCGTCATGCACGTCATCGTCGTCGAGCTGGAACGGCGGTGTCTCGGACGCGTTGAGAATTTCCAGGCTGCGAGCCAGCAATTCGACCTCGCCGGTCGGCATCTCCGGATTCTCGGTCCCCTCGGGCCGAACCCGCAGCTTGCCCTCGACCCGCAGCACGAACTCGTTGCGCAGGGTCTCGGCAGCGGCGAACATGGCTGCATCGTCGGGATCGAATACGACTTGCAGCATACCCTTGCGATCGCGCAGGTCGACGAAAATGACGCCGCCGTGATCGCGGCGGCGATTTACCCAACCGCAAACGCTGATCTCGTGATCGATATGTTGACGCGTAAGTTCACCGCAGTAATGCGTGCGCATGATGAATGATCCGAAACTGGTGTTAGTTGAAAGTAGGCCCGCTAGCAGCGGGCCGGATGGTTCGTCAGGCAACCGCTTCCTTGCCGCCGCCGGCAGAGTTTTTCGGCTTGTCGCTATCGGCCTTGTCGGTCTTGCCTTCCGCGGCACCGGTCGAGGCGCTCTTATCCGAACTGTCGCCCTGGGCCAGGTTCTTCTTGCGGTCCGATTTGAAATCGGTCTCGTACCAGCCCGAACCGCTCAATCTGAAGCCGGCCGCCGAAATTTTCTTTTTCAGGCTGTCCTTTTCGCAGGCCGGGCAGGTCTTGAGCGGTTCGTCGCTGAGTTTTTGCAGCGCGTCGAATTCATGCCCGCAATCTTTGCATACGTACTCGTAAATTGGCATCGTTATCTCCGATAAACTGTCCCGTGCGCCCTTCCCGTCGACGGCGCGCCGCACGCAAAAAGGCACGGGATTTTATAATAGTCCGCCTGAATTTCCAAGGCTCCATGCTCTTCCACCGTTCATTTCCGCGCCGGGGATCCCGTGCCGTAGAAGTAGGAAAGGTACTTGCCGTCGCGGTCGAACACCAGCCATGCCTTGCCGTAACGGCCGTCGAAGCGTGCGATCATCACCTCGTCCGCGGTCTTGCCGTGCTCGCGCAGCCAGTTCTCGAATCCGGCCCGGTGGCCGAATTCGTCCAGGCGCCTGTCGTACAGGGGCTGGCTCTCCCTGAGCGCCCGGACCAGCTCCGAGTGAGGCCGGTAAAGCTGCAGCTGCGCGGCTTCGAGAACCTTTTCCTCGACCTTGATGCGGTTGATCTCTGCCAGTTTCTCGCGGTCCAGCGGTAAAGCGGCATAAATTATCGGCGGTTTTTCGTCGCTGTATTGTTTCAATTGCTCGACCGAGTCGAGCTTGCCGCCGTAGTTTTCCAGAATCACCGGTACCATGAATTCGTCGATCAACACGATCGCGACCGGCCGCTGGGTATAAGTAATATAAACACCGTAGAACAGGGCGCCGAACTGGATGATCAAGATGATCGACAGGTCGAAAACTATGGCTCGCAGGCGCTTGCTGAGATCGAAGATCAGGAAGGTGATCAAAGGCCCCAGTACCAGGTCCACGGCCGTCACCAGTCGGATTCCCTGCCAGCCGCCGTCGACTTCGAAATAGGGCTGCGGATACCAGTTGTAATAAATCTGATATGCCAGGTAGGCGAACACGGCGATACTGAGGCTCATGTGAATCGCGGTTGCCTTGAACTTGGTTTTCAGCGCCGCCCTGCTGAAATTCATTATAATTCGCCCACGGTATTTAATTTTTCGTCATGAATATGGAAGCTCCGGCCGAAAATTTCAAGATTCGAACCGCATATAACGATCTTCATGTCTGCCATCGCCAGGGGCTGCTAGAGCTGCGCAGCCGGGGCAATGCGCTGCAAAGCGTCATCGACCTGCAGGCGCCCGAACGCCTGTGTCTGAAAAATCTCCAGCACTTGATGTTCGCACTGCTGTTCATCCCCGAGCCTGAACGCATCCTCGTACTCGGCACCGCCGCGGGTTCGCTGCTTCACTACCTGCGGCATCACCTGCCAGACGCTCGAATCACCGCGGTCGACATCGATGCGGAACTCGTCGAGCGCATGCTGCAGCTGCAGGTATTACCGTGCGCCGACGAGAGGCTCGAGTACGTACATGCGGATGCGGCATCCTATATCGCGGCCACGCGGCAGTCTTTCGACCTGGTGCTGGTCGACGTCTTCAACGGCGCTCGCTCTCCATCCTGGCTGCTGCAGCGGGAGATCTCGGAAGCGCTCCACCGGCTGTGCAGCGAGCGCGGGGCGGTATCCTACAACCTGCTTCTCGCCAGCGAGCACGACTTCAAGTCCTTTTACCGTTCGCTGGGTCGCATCTACCGCGACAATACCCTCTACCTGCCCGTGCAGGGATACGAAAACCGGATCGTTTGCGCCGTACGGCAGCAGCAATCCCGGACCGGCATGAACGAGCGTCTGCGACAGGCCGCCCCGCTGTCGTCCAGCCTCGGAATAGACTTCATGCAATTGTTATCGGTGGCTTATAACAGCAATCCGACGGGCATCGGGCTGTTGTAACCGCGGTTCGCGAACAGATCCCGTCGCGTGCGAATCTTACTGGTTCTTGCCGCCGCCTCGACATTTCGGCGAAGCGGCCACCTGCTGCTCGCGGGCCTGCCATTCGTCCGGTGTCAGGGTATGCAGCGCCAGCGCGTGGATCTGCTGCAACTCCGCCTGCAGGGCGTGGTTGACCCGGCGATGGCGCTTCAGCAGCATCTGGTCGCGGAAACTGTCGCTGACGATGGTAACCTTGAAATGAGATTCCGATCCGGGCGCAACGTTGTGCATGTGGCTTTCGTTTTCCACTTGCAGGTATTCGGTATCGAACTCGTTGGAGAGCTTGCTTTCTATGGTGGCTTGCATTGACATGGTAGGCGCTATCAAACACTAAGCGGTTTTCTTTTGCAATCCCTCGATCGCATGGGCGACATCGTCCATGGTTTGCAAGCGATCCTCCAGGTCGACGGCCATCATTCTCTGCACCAGCAGGCTGACCCGCGGACCGACTTCTTTCCTGATCTCGTGTACCGGTTTGGCATTGCCTTCGAGATGCTGGTAAAGCAGCGACATGGGTTCGCCGGTATAGGGAAGGCGGCCGCTGAACATCGCGTAGGCGATGATGCCGAGCGCGTAGATATCGCTGCGATGATCGGCTTCCTTGCCGCGCGCACGCTCGGGCGACAGGTAGGCCGGCGTGCCGATAATCGACCCGGCCTTGGTCAGCGTCGAATCGGTTTGCGTGGAAGCCGAGGCGATGCCGAAATCGACGATCTTGACCAGTCCGTTGCCGTTCATGAGTACGTTGCTCGGCTTCAGGTCGCGGTGTATTACCTGCTGGTGGTGCGCCGCGGCCATGCCCCTGGCGACCTGCACCAGGATATCGAGGCCCTCGCCGATATCGAAATGTTTCTTTTCGCGCAAATACTCGTCGAGACCCTTGCTCTCGAAATACTCCATCGATATCGCGCTCAGGTTGTGATGGAACAGCATGTCGTGGATGCGAATCACATTGGGGTGACTGATCTTGCGCGAGTACTTGACCTCGCGCAGGAAACGCTCCCGCGAATCCTGCTCGGCGGTGAGTTCGGGATGCATGAATTTGAGTATCAGCGGCTCGCCCACCATTTCGTCGGTAGCGAGCATGACACGGCCCATCGCGCCGCGGCCGATTTCCTTGTCGATGCGGTAGCGCTCCATCCAGAGATCGCCTTTCTTGAAATCCTCGATGTTGATTTCCTGCACGACCGGCTGCGGCTGGCTCGCGCCCTGGTCGAATGCCTGGGTTTCGTCGAACTTGATCATGCGGGTATCGAAGTAGGATTCCTGGTCGACATCGAGCGGCGGCAGATCGTAGGAACTGGTCAGCTTGGTGACCACCTCCTGGGCGGTATCGCGTACCGTCGACTGCAGTTCCGGTACTTTTTGCATGAGCTTGTCGCGAATCACCTGCGCGTGGCGCTGACTGGCGAGCGAACCGATGGTTTCGAGCGCCTTGCGCTGCACCCGGGCCTCGTCCACGCGCAGGCAGGAAAAAGCGAGTTCCAGGCCCTTGGTAAAGCCGAGCTCGGCGGTCGCTTCCAGCACCGTAACGGCAGACTCCGGGTACTTGTCGACGACCTTTTTGAGAAAATCGACCGCCTCTCGCTTGCCCGATTTACCGACCGCCTGCAGCGCGTTGTCGCGTACCTGCCAGTTGTCGCTCATCGCCTGGTCCCAGAGCCCTTCCAGGCTGGTCTCCTGACCGCTGGCGGTAGACAGGAGTTGCGCCTGCTCCCTAATGAATTCGTTTTCGTGGTTGACCAGTTCCCTGGCAGCCTGGGCCAGCTTCTCGGTGCCGAAATTGCCGAGAGCATTAAGCGTCTCGCCTCTGTTCCACTGGTCGAGGGTTTCGAGCGACCGTAAAAATTCTTCCAGCCCCTGCGCGGTTGCATGCTTGACGACCTGCTTGACCAGAAATTCGCGCACCTCGTCCGATTTGCCGCAGCTGACAGGGCCCATTTTCCCGACCAGCTCGGGGGTCGCCTGGCGGTTGATGGTTTCGTAGGCGATCTCGCGTTCGACGGCGGACATTTTCTCGAGATGCGCCAGTAAAAATGACGCGTCGAAACGGATTTGCAGGCCGCGCAGCGATTTCAGCGCTTCGATGACCACGGTATGGTTGCTGTCGGTGAGAAATTTGCCGATCACGGGAGCGACCGCCGCCTGCTTGACCTGGGCAAAATATCTCAGCAGCACGATCTTGATCGACGGATTGTCGATAAACGCGGGCTCGATATTCAGCATGCTCAAATCCAGCGGTTTTTTCGAATCCTGTGCCAGGTTGAGTAACTGCTCGGCATGGGCTTTCTCGAGCTTGAGGGCGTTGGAAATAATCTGCGCGGGTTGCAGATTTTCACGCTGAAACGACAGTATCTCGATGATTTCGCCCTTCGAAACGTCGGATTCGTGCAGTTTCTTGAACAGCTTGCTGGGATTGATCTGACCGGTTTGCGACAGGATGGAGGCGGCGGTGTTACGTATCTCGGTGGCATCGTTGTCGAGCTTGCCGAGAAAAATGTCTTCCGAGCCGCCTTCGATCTGATCGAGGCAGATCTTGCGCAATACCTCGCTGTGCGGCTTGCCGGTCTCGGGGATCACCTGCAGCAGCCGATCGATCGAATCTTTCGCCGAATGGCGGAGTTTTTCGATCAAGGCGATGCCTTTCGCGCTTCTGAGGTCCTGGCATTCGAGGAACTGCTTGAGCGTGCGATTAAATAAGATGGATCCTAATACAGCCATTTTTTTCGTCGTATCGCCTGTCGCCGAAGACAAACCGGGATTAATGACTGGATTATAGCCCCAAAATGGCTTGTTACCGGCAATTTGGGGCTATTTTATGTACCAGTTCTCAGTGCAATTGACGTTTTTCGAAACTGAAGTCGCCGTTGGCATCGATATCCACCTCGATTCGGTCGCCGGGGCCGAACTCGCCGGACAGGATAGACCTCGCGATCGGGTTTTCGACCGCCTGCTGAATTTCGCGCTTCAACGGCCGCGCACCGTACACCGGGTCGAATCCGAGCTCACCCAGCGTGTTCATAGCCGCGTCGCTGAACGAAATCTCGATATTTTTATCTTTCAGGCGCGCACTCAGGCCCTGCAACTGGATATGTGCGATGGCATGGATCTGTTCACGGGTCAACGGATGGAAGACCACGGTTTCGTCGACGCGGTTGATAAACTCGGGCCGGAAGTGCCGCCCCACCTGCTCCATGACGGCAGCCTTGATTTCGTCGTAGTTCTGATCCCCGGCCATGGACTGGATCTCGGTTGAACCGAGGTTGGAGGTCATGACGATGACGCAGTTGCGAAAATCCACCGTGCGCCCCTGGCCGTCGGTCAGCCTGCCGTCGTCGAGCACCTGCAGCAGGATATTGAACACGTCCGGGTGAGCCTTTTCGATTTCGTCGAGCAGGATCACGCAATACGGCCGGCGACGCACGGCTTCGGTCAGGTATCCGCCCTGCTCGTAGCCGACATAGCCGGGCGGAGCACCGACCAGGCGCGCGACGCTGTGCTTTTCCATAAACTCGGACATGTCGATGCGAATCATCGCTTCCTCGCTGTCGAACAGGAACTGCGTCAACGCCTTGGTCAGCTCGGTCTTGCCGACCCCGGTGGGGCCGAGGAACAGGAACGAACCGTTGGGCCGCGCCGGATCCGACAGACCCGCACGCGAGCGCCGGATCGCATCGGAGACAGCCTTGACCGCCTCGTCCTGGCCGACCACGCGCTCGTTCAGCCGGGCTTCCATATCGAGCAGCTTTTCGCGCTCGGATTCGAGCATCTTCGATACCGGGATTCCGGTCCAGCGCGAGACTACCGCGGCGATTTCCTCTTCACCGACCTTGTTGATCAACAGTTTCATGTCATGCAGGTCGAAGTCGGCGGCGGCGGCGAGCTGCTTTTCGAGCTCGGGTATCCGGCCATACTGCAGTTCCGACATGCGCGCCAGGTCGCCCGCGCGCTGCGCGGTTTCGAGATCGAGACGGGCGCGCTCGAGTTCTTCCTTGATATGCGTGCTGCCCTGCAGCGCGGCCTTCTCGGATTTCCAGACTTCCTCGAGATCGGAGTACTCGCGCTCGAGCTTGTCGATCTCGTCTTCCAATGCCGCGAGACGCTTCTTGCTCGCGGCATCGCTCTCTTTCTTCAAGGCCTCGCGTTCGATCTTGAGCTGGATCAGGCGGCGCTCGAGACGGTCCATGGGTTCGGGCTTGGAATCGATCTGCATACGGATGCGGCTGGCAGATTCGTCGATCAGGTCGATGGCCTTGTCCGGCAGCTGGCGATCGGTGATATAGCGATACGACAGTGTCGCCGCGGCGACGATCGCCGGGTCGGTGATATCGACCCCGTGATGAACCTCGTAGCGTTCCTTCAAGCCGCGCAGAATCGCGATCGTGTCTTCGACGGTGGGTTCCTGCACCAGGACTTTTTGAAAGCGCCTTTCCAGCGCGGCATCCTTTTCGATGTACTGGCGGTATTCGTCCAGCGTGGTGGCGCCGATACAATGCAGCTCGCCCCGCGCCAGCGCCGGCTTCAACATGTTGCCGGCATCCATCGAGCCCTCGGCCTTGCCGGCGCCGACCATGGTGTGCAATTCGTCGATGAAAAGAATAATCTGCCCTTCCTGCTTGGAGAGATCGTGCAGCACGGCTTTCAGCCGTTCCTCGAATTCACCGCGGAACTTCGCGCCCGCAATCAACGCGCCCATGTCGAGCGAGAGCACGCGTTTTTTCTTCAGCCCCTCGGGGACTTCGCCGTTGACGATGCGCTGGGCGAGACCCTCGACGATCGCGGTCTTGCCGACCCCGGGCTCGCCGATCAGCACCGGGTTATTCTTGGTGCGGCGCTGCAATACCTGGATCGCGCGGCGGATTTCCTCGTCGCGCCCGATGACCGGGTCGAGCTTGCCCTGCTCGGCACGCTCGGTCAGGTCGATGGTGTACTTTTCCAGCGCCATGCGCTGTTCCTCGGCGTTGGCGTTGTCGACGGTCTGACCGCCGCGGATGCCGTCCACTGCCGCGGCAATCGCCTGCTTTTCGGCACCGGCCGCTTTCAACGCATCGGCGAGCGCACCCTTCTCTTCCATCGCCGCGAGCACGAATAGCTCGCTGGAAATGAACTGATCCTTGCGCTCCTGCGCCAGCTTGTCGGTGACATTGAGCAGCTTGCCGAGGTTGTTGGAAAGATGAATTTCGCCGGCGGTACCCTCGACGCGCGGCAGCTTGTCGAGCATTTCACCGAGATGCGAGCGCAGCATGTTGATATTGACCCCGGCCTGCGAAAACAGCGGCCGCACCGAACCGCCCTGCTGGTCGAGCAGGGCTAACATCACGTGTGCCGGCTCGATGAACTGGTGGTCGCGGCCCACCGCCTGCGACTGCGCATCGGCAAGGGCTTCCTGGAATTTGCTGGTCAAGCGATCCATACGCATGGATACGTTCCTCTAAACATTAAAAAGCTTAGGGTTAAGTGGTATTGCCCGGGTATATTTCAACCCGGCAGGGAGAGGATTACTTGATCCAGATCAAAGCCGCCATGCGCCCCGTGACGCGGTCGCGCCGATAGGAATAAAATTTCCCGGCGTCGCGATAAGTGCATCGCGTATCCCGCCATACCCGATCGACGCCCTGGCGCTCGAGCACACGTTCGGCGAGTCCGCCGAGATCGCACAACCAATGCCCCGGTCCATGCGCTTCGAAGAAATCCCGGGCATCGTCGATCGAGGCTTCGAAAGCCTCCAGCACCTCGTCGCCGACCTCGAAAACCTCGCGCGATATGCCGGGCCCGATCCAGGCCATGAGTTGCGCCGCTTCCGATCGCATGGAAGCGAGCGCCGACTGGATCACGCCGGCCTGTAATCCGCGCCAGCCCGCATGCACCGCGGCGACCTCGCTGCCATCTCGGTTGCAAAGCAGCACCGGCAGGCAATCCGCGACCATCACCACCGCGACCTGTCCGCGCACGCGGGTGATCGCCGCATCGGCTTCCCGGTTCGCATCTTCCTCGAGCACCACGGCACGGACGCCGTGGGTTTGCGATATCCAGCAAGGCTCGGCCGGCAAGGCGAGCTCGCGTTCGAGCCGCGCGCGATTCCGAAGGACTTGCGCGGCGTCGTCACCGACGTGCAGGCCGAGATTGAAGCTGTCGAAGGGCGACTCGCTGACACCGCCCCGGCGAGTGGTGAAAACCGACCGCACCCCGGACGGTGCCGGCCAGTCCGGCTCGATGAACTCAATCATAACGCTCGAGCGCGGCGAGCAATTGCCGGAAATCGGCCGGCAGCGGCGCCTCGAAACTGACCGCTTCGCGTGTCGAAGGATGCGTGAAAGACAGTTTCTCGGCATGCAGCGCCTGGCGTCTGAAACCACGAATCGTTTCGATCAATTCGCGGTTCACCCCTGCCGGTACACGAGCCCGGCCGCCATAGACGGGATCGCCGAGCAAGGGATAATTGATATACGCCATGTGCACTCGTATCTGGTGGGTACGCCCGGTTTCGAGTTGCAGCCGCAGCAGGCTGTAATGACTGAACTTGCGCACCACCCGGAAATGGGTCACCGCGGGCTTGCCCCTGTCCTGCACCGACATCTTTTTACGCTGCTGCGGATGGCGCGCGATGGCGGCTTCGATACTGCGGCCCGCGGTCACCACGCCTTGCGCGATAGCGACGTATTCCCGCTTCACGCGGCGCGCCTGCAGCTCCTCTACCAACCACCGGTGCGCACCGGCGGTACGCGCCACCACCATCACCCCGGTGGTATCCTTGTCGAGGCGGTGGACGATACCGGCGCGAGGCAATTGTTCGAGTCCCGGATCGAGCGCCAGCAAGCCATTGACGAGCGTTCCATCCTGGTGCCCCGCGGCGGGATGCACGACCAGTCCAGCCGGCTTGTCGATTACCAGCAAGTCCTCGTCCTGGTAGAGAATCCCGAACTCGACCGGTTGCGGCGTGTCGTCGATCCGCGCCTGCCGGGGAACGTCGAGATCGACGCGGTCGCCGCTGAAGACCTTTTGCCGCGGCTTGCAGAGCTGCTGGTTGATCGACACGAAACCCTGTCGAATCCACTCCTGTATACGGCTGCGGGAATAGTCGGGCAGCAATCTCTGCAGCGCCTGGTCGAGGCGGTTTCCAGCCATTTCAGCTTCGATCCGGAAACTTTGCTGAATTAATTTCATGCGCTGGTTATACTGTTTGTTCGTTTGTTCAGCAAGTCATTCACCGCTACCGAGCCGTTGCCCAAGATGCGCTTTTTCGCCTACCTGATCATCGCGGTCAGCCTCGCCGCCTGCGGCACCAAGGAGGAGATCGATCCCACCGCCGACTGGACCGTGGAACAATTCTATAACGAGGCCAGCAAGGAACTCGCCGACGAAAACTACCTCACCGCCATCGAGTATTACGAAACCCTGGAATCGCGTTTCCCGTTCGGCAAGTATGCGACGCAGGCACAGATCGACGTCGCCTATGCCTATTTCAAATTCGACGAGCCGGACTCGGCGATTACCGCAATCGACCGCTTCATCAAATTGCATCCGCGACACGAATCGGTGGATTATGCTTATTATCTGAAAGGCCTGGTCAACTTCGAACGCGGCGGCACGATACTCGACGTCCTCGTCGAGCGCGACAAGTCGGAGTTCGACCGCAATCTGCTGCTGACCGCCTACAACGACTTCGAATTGCTGGTGCAGCGCTTCCCGGACAGCAAGTACGCCGTCGATGCGCGCAAGCGCATGATTTACCTGCGCAACGAGCTGGCCAGGGCCGATTACAACGCGGCCAGCTTCTACGCCAAGCGCGAGGCCTGGGTTGCGGTCGCCAATCGCACCCGCGACATTCTGCATAATTACCAGGGCTCGAGCGTCATCCGCGCGACCCTCGAGTTGCAACTACGGGCCTACCGGGAGCTCGGCATGGAGGAGATGGCCCGCGACACCCAGCGGGTTATCGACCTGAACTACAACCAGGGCTCTTGATGGAATACCGGCGACTGGGTCGCAGCGACATCGAGGTCAGCGAAATCTGTCTCGGTTCGATGACCTGGGGCACCCAGAACAGCGAGGCCGAAGGTCACGCGCAAATCGATTATGCGCTCGACCGGGGAGTCAATTTCATCGATACCGCGGAACTCTATCCGTCCCCGATGTCGGCGGAAACCACCGGCCGCACCGAACAAATCATCGGCAGCTGGATACGCAAAAGCGGCCGCCGCGACCGGGTGATTCTGGCCAGCAAGGTGGCCGGTGCCGGCAATCTCAACGTGCAGGACGGCATCGACATCGGCCCGCAAAAAATCCGCCGCAGCGTCGAGGGCAGCCTCGATCGCCTGCAAACCGATTACATCGATCTCTACCAGTTACACTGGCCGAACCGCGGGTCATACCACTTCCGGCAAAACTGGCGCTACGATCCGAGCAGCCAGGATACCCGGCAGACGCTCGAGAATATCCACGAAACCCTCGAATGTCTCGGCGAACTCGTCGACGCGGGCAAGATTCGTGAAATCGGGCTTTCCAACGAAACCTGCTGGGGGACCTCGCAATTTCTGCAAATCGCGGCCGCCGGCGGCTTTCCGCGGGTGGTATCGATACAGAACGAGTACAGCCTGCTGTGCCGCGGTTACGATCTCGACCTGGCCGAACTGTCGCACCACGAGCAGGTCGGCCTGCTGCCCTATTCGCCGCTGGCCTGCGGGCTGCTGACGGGGAAATATCGAGACGGTGCGAGGCCCGAAGGATCGCGCCTGACCTTCAGTCCCGACCTCTACGGGCGCGTGCAGGACTCGATCTGGCCGGTCGTCGACGCATACCTCGGCGTGGCGCAAAAGCACGGTATCGATCCCGCGCAAATGGCGATCGCGTTCTGCAACCAGCGCCCGTTCGTGACCTCGAGCATCATCGGCGCGACCGGTATCGAGCAGCTGGAGACCAATCTGGGCGCCGCGGACCTTGAGCTTGACGCGGAAGTACTGGAAGATATTCATTCGATCTACCGACAACACCCCATTCCCTACTAGCCATCAACATCGAACCGTTATGAACCAGCCAGACATAGTTTCCGAAATGAAGGTTTTACCCGAGATCGACGTCGAGTACGAGATCAGGCGGCGCATCAATTTCATCAAGTACCAGCTCGAGCTCAGCGGCAACCGGTCCCTGGTACTGGGTATCAGTGGCGGGGTCGATTCCTGCACCTGCGGCAAGCTCGCGCAACTGGCGGTCGACGAACTCAACATGAGCGCGGAAGGCTACCGTTTCGTCGCCGTGCGCCTGCCTTACGGAGACCAGGCCGACGAGGCCGATGCGCAATTGTCGCTGAATTTCATCGAGCCGAGCCACAGCGTCACCGTCAACGTCAAGAGCGGCAGCGATGCGATTCACGACAGCACGCTACAGGCGCTGTCCGCGGCCGGGCTCGGCGGACAGGACGAATCGGCGCAGGATTTCGTCAAGGGCAACGTCAAGGCGCGCATGCGCATGGTCGCCCAGTACGAGATCGCGGGCTTGCTCGACGGCCTCGTGCTGGGGACGGATCACTCGGCCGAGAACGTAACCGGCTTCTACACCAAGTACGGCGACGGCGCTTGCGACATCGTTCCTTTATTCGGCCTGAACAAGCGCCAGGTGCGCCAGCTCGCGACCCACCTGGGCGCCCCCGAGCGCATCATCACCAAGGCCCCCACCGCCGACCTCGAATCCCTCGCGCCGTCCAGACCCGACGAGGAAGCGCTCGGCCTGACCTACGATCAGATCGACGACTTCCTGGAAGGAAAAAAAGTCGACCCCGGGATCGAGCAGCGGATCATTCACATCTTCCTGACTACAGCCCACAAGCGCCAGCCGATCGCAACCGTTTACGACCAGTAACCGGCGGAGTGCTTCCCGGCGTTGGAAAATCGAGTTCAGAGCAAAAATCCCGGATCCTGGAAAATCGGGGTCCCAATTCAATCGATGCCCCCGATGCATGCCCGTTCTAGCGGGCTTGCCGGAGGCATCGGTTAACGGAAAAGCCAATGCCGGGACAATGGTTCAGTCAACTGAAGGTTTTCCGATCAAAAGGATTGGTCCCCGATCTGGTAGGGTGGTACAAAATCGTCGATCTTCCAAAAAATCTGCAAGGATGCGCGCTATGCGACCTTCGGATCGAACGGAGAACTCATCGAGATGCATCGCTCTCTCCGCGGGGGACAGAGCTGGCGTCGGCACCGGCAGCGGCGACGGGCGAAGCACGGCGACGCCAGTTCAGCCCCCTGCTCTCCAAATGTAGAGCCCGGCACAGGGGTAACAGAAGAGACCGGTTCAGCAAAAAGGACACTCAGGCTTTTAGAACCGACTCCGCCTGCAGGTCGGCGTGATATGACGAGCGCACCATGGGTCCGCTCGCGACCTGGTCGAAACCCAGCGATTCGGCATACTCGCCGAGTTGGTCGAATTCTTCCGGGGTGACGAAACGCTCGACCGCGAGATGGTCGAGACTCGGTTGCAGGTATTGTCCCAGGGTCAGCATGTTGACGTCGTTTGCGCGCATGTCACGCAGCACTTGCCTGACCTCGTCCAGATCCTCGCCGAGGCCGAGCATCAGCCCGGACTTGGTCGGAACCCCAGGATGCCGATGCTTGAATTTACGCAGCAATTCCAGCGACCAGGCATAGTCCGATCCCGGGCGAATCTTTTTGTACAGCGACGGCACGGATTCGAGATTGTGATTGAACACGTCCGGCGGGGCCTGCTCCATGATTTCGAGAGCGACGTCCATGCGGCCGCGAAAATCGGGCGTCAGGATTTCGATCCTGGTATCCGGGTTGAGCTTGCGGGTCTCGCGGATGCAGGAGACGAAGTGGGCGGCGCCGCCGTCGCGCAGATCATCGCGGTCGACCGAGGTGATAACCACGTAGCGCAGGCCCATGTCGCGGATGGTGCGGGCGAGATTTTCCGGTTCGGCGGCATCCAGCGGGTTCGGCCTGCCGTGGCCGACATCGCAGAACGGGCAGCGCCGGGTACAGATATCGCCCATGATCATGAAGGTCGCGGTACCCTTGGAAAAGCATTCGCCCAAATTGGGGCAAGAGGCCTCTTCGCAAACCGTGTACAGGCTGTTTTCGCGCAACCGTGCCTTGAGTTGCTTGACGCGATCGCCGATCGGCGCCCGCGCGCGTATCCACGCAGGCTTGCGCTGCACGCTCTTCGACGGCACGACCTTGATCGGGATACGCGCGACCTTGTCCGCGCCCTTGAGCTTAACGCCCTGTATTACCTGGCTTTTTTTCACTTAATCGTTCCGTCATTATGGCCGCCAGCTTATCGCCGACGGTTTGCAGGCTGTCGCCGACACCGAGATCACACAGGCGGGTCACCGCGAGGCCCCGAAAGCCGCAGGGATCGATTCGGCTGAAGGGTTCGAGATCGAGATCGACGTTCAAACTCAAACCATGATAACAACATCCTTTTCGAATGCGCAATCCGAGCGCCGCGACCTTGGCCTCGTCGACGTAGACCCCCGGTGCGCCGGGACGCGTTACCGCCTCGATACCGTAGCCGCCCAGCAACTCGATCACCGAATGCTCGATCCGGCCGACCAGCCCCTTGACGCCGATACCGAGGCGCAGAATATCGAGCAGGCAGTAGAGCACCAGTTGGCCCGGGCCGTGGTAAGTCACCTGGCCGCCGCGATCGACCTGTATCACGGGGATCTCCCCGGGCGAAAGCAAATGCTCCGCGCGACCGTTCAATCCCTGGGTAAAAACCGCCTCGTGCTCGGTAAGCCAGAGCTCGTCGGCAGTGTCGGCGTCGCGCTCGTCGGTAAACCGGCGCATCTCGGCCCAGGTTTTCCGATAGTCCGACAAACCCATTTTTCTGACCAGCATCCGGCGGCACACGGGTTAGCCCGAATATGGCAGGAGCATTCCGGATGACGGCGCGGGACAGGCATTGCAGGGCGCCGGCCCGGACTGACGGCCATAGCAGTTGCTGTGGCTGGAAGGAGGGCCGGGCCATGCGGCACCTGGAGCAGCTGACACGGGAATAGAATCAGCGCCGATTCCGACCTGGAGAATCAATTTTTCAGTGAATGACTGAAAAGGTTTACTCGATTCGAAAATATACCCGGAGGCGTTCATTCGGCTCATGCCATGTGCGGGCTACAGTGACATCACGACGCGGTCGCAGTCGTACAGATCCTGGTAGATTTCTTCGAGTTGCTGCTGGCTGTGGACGGTAAAAGTCAGGGTTAGCGCGAGATACTTGCCGCCGCGGCTGCTGCGCCGGCGCACCTCGATATGCTCCGCCTGGGGAACGCGCGCGCGGACCAGGGCTAGCACCGTGGATTCGAATTCCGGATCGTGGTTGCCGAAAACCTTGAGCGGGAAGCGGCTCGGATAGTCGATCAGTGCCAGTCCGCCGGTGCTGTCCGGTAACTCGTCGGTCATCACTGGAATATCAGTTTGATGCGATCCATCGCCCTGGAGATCAGGCTGCCCTCGCCCACATCCTGCATCGCGACCAGGTCGTCGCTCAACACTGTCTCGTCGTCGAGCCGGATGTTTACCAGGCCGAGCTGCTGACCGCGCTGTACCGGCGCCGATATTTCGCGGTCGATTTCCATCGAGGCGTCGAGTTCGCGGTAACGGCCGCGCGGAATCGTAATATAGATGTCCTTACCGACACCGAGGCTGACCTGTTCCTGGTCGCCGTACCAGATACGCGCCCGGCTGAGTATTTCATCGGCACGGTAGAGCTGGTGGGTTTCGTAAAACCGGAAACCGTAGTTCAACAGCGCCTGGCTGCTCTGGGTGCGTGCCTTGTCCGAATCCGTACCCAGCACCACTGAAATCAGCCGCATGTCTTCGCGCCTGGCCGACGCCACCAGGCAAAACCCGGCCGCCTCGGTATGACCGGTTTTTACGCCGTCCACGGATTCGTCGCGCCACAGCAGGCGATTGCGGTTGAACTGGCGAATATCGTTGTAGGTGTACTCGCGCTCCTTGTAGAGGCGATAGGACTCCGGGAAGTCGCGGATCACCGCTTGTGTCAGCAGGGCGATATCGTGCGCGGTGCTATAGTGGTTTTCGTCCGGCCAGCCGGTGGCGTTGACGTAATTGGTATTGGTCATGCCCAGCAGGTTCGCCTGGTGATTCATGTAACCGACGAATGCCGATTCCGATCCGGCCACGTACTCGGCGAGCGCGACGCTGGCATCGTTTCCGGACTGGATGATCAGGCCCTTGAGCAAATCCCCGACCGACACTTGCTTGCCGACCTCGACGAACATTTTCGAGCCTTTCATGCGCCAGGCTTTTTCGCTGATGGTCACCATGTCATCGAGCGTGATATCGCCGTCCGCGATGGCCTTGTCGACCAGGTAGGCCGTCATCAGCTTGGTAATACTGGCGGGCTCAACGGGCTTGTCGGGATCTTTTTCGGCGAGCACCTTGCCGGAATCGAAGTCCATCAGGTAGTAGCTGGTCGCGTTCAGCTCGGGCGGATTCGGGATGGGTTTGGCAGCCGCCCAACCGGTTACGGCAAACAAAAGGGCCAGGATTCCGGAGACGAGCGAAACGATTTTCATATCTACCTGAGGATTATGTGGGCGTCGAAGTGTCGCGATTGTAGCGATCACGGCTGACACCCTCAAGGACTATCGGCTCATTCGTCGACTACGATGCGCAGCGTCTCGAACCCCTTGTCCCTGAGCCGGGCCAGGATCGCGTTAGCCTCGTCGATGCCGAACAGCGGTCCGACCCTGACACGGTAAAACAATCCGTCATCGGTTTGCAGCGGCGAGACCTGGGCCGACGACTCGTTGGCAGCGAGCAGGTTCCTGACCAGGTTATCGGCATTGTTGAGGCTGGAAAACGATCCCATCTGGATGTACAGCGGTTGATCGCGGCTTTCCGGTGTTTTCAGCGGCACCGCCCGCGCGACCCTGGTGGGTTCGTTCTGGCCGCGTTCGATTACGCTGATTTCGACGTTGGCGGTACCCGGACCGTCGATGCCGAGCCGGGTGGCGGCGGCATAGGACAGGTCGATGATTCGCCCGTCGATGAACGGGCCGCGATCGTTTACGCGAACTACCGCGGTACGACCGTTGTCGAGATTGCGGACGTGCACGTAGACCGGGATCGGCAGCGTCTTGTGCGCGGCAGTCATGTCGTGCATGTTGTAAATCTCGCCGCTCGAGGTCCTGCGGCCGTGAAACTTGGTACCGTACCAGGACGCGATGCCGCGCTGCACGAATCCCTCGGGATTATCCATCACGTAATAACGCTTGCCGTGCACGACATAGGAACTCGGATTGCCGTGGCTGGATTTCGCCGAGTCCGAGGAAGCCGGCGGCCCCTGGCCTCGATCGCCGATCGGGACCCCGAAAGTACAGGCGCCGAGCAGCAGTGGAACGCACAACCAGAACAGGCGTGTGCCGATCATATCGATTTCTTGTAGTTGAGGCTGATCAATTTGGCCAGCTGATAAACCGCCATCGCATAAAGTTCGCTGTGATTATACCGCGTTATCACGTAAAAATTCTGAAATCCGACCCAGTATTCGGAATGATCGCGCTGCTTGAGTTCGACCAGCGCCACCGGCGTTTCGTCGGCGATCTCGAACTGCGACTTCAACCCGCTGCGCTTCAGGTCCTTCCAGGCGTAATCCGGTTTCATTCCGGGCTTTAGCGAAGCAACGTCATTGTTCTCTTCCAGGATCAGCGGCCGCGCCACGCGCCCATCCCGTTGCCAGCCGTGCCGGACGAAGTAATTGGCGACGCTGGCGGCAATATCGGCAACGCTGTCGAACAGGTTGACCTGCCCGTCCTGGTCGAAATCGACCGCGTAGGCACGATAGCTCGAGGCGATGAATTGCGGCATGCCCATGGCGCCGGCATAGGACCCGCGCAGCGCACGCGCATCGAATCCCTGTTCCTTGACGAGGAGTAAAAACGCTTCCAGCTCGCCCGCAAAAAACGACGCCCGGCGTGGATAATCGAAGGCCAGGGTGACCAGGCTGTCGAAAACCGGATCCTTGCCCTTGTAAACGCCGTAAAAAGTTTCGACGCCGACGATGGCGACGATGATTTCCGGCGGCACGCCGGTTTTTTCGCTGACCCGGGCCAGCAGCTCCGCGTGTTCGCGCCAGAATCGAACCCCGAGCTCGATACGCCGGTCCTTGATGAAAATCGGCCGGTACTGGTACCAGTCGAGTTCCTTTTCGGCCGGCTTGTCGAGCTGCTCGAACAGGTGATCCTGTTTTTCCACCTGCGCAAACAGGTCGGCCAGTTCCTGCTCGGTATAATCGGACTCGCCGACCAGGCGCTTGACGAACGCGCTGACATCCTCGCGTCCCTGGTAATCGCCGCCGGTGATTTCGACCGCCGCGGCCAGCGGCGCGATCAGAAAAGCAAACAAGGCGACGAGTTTCTTCATCAAACCAGGAATCGTTTCGCCGATCGAATCGACATGATCAATCCGAAACCCATCATCAGGGTTACCATCGAGGTACCGCCATAGCTGACCAGGGGCAGCGGCA
>JASFKL010000034.1:0-18067 GCA_050118655.1 Gammaproteobacteria bacterium
AAACCTGCTGTGAAGAAAAAGGCAGCAGCAGCCAGGAAGAAAAAGGCGCCTGCGGTGAAGAAAAAAGCCGCAGCGAAGAAAAAGGCGCCGGCAGTAAAGAAAAAAGCGGCGGCGAAGAAAAGACCCGCAGCGAAGAAAAAAGCCGGGCCTTCGGCAAAGGAAAAAGCGCTGGCGAAGAAAGTTTCCGATCTGACCAAGATAAACAAGAAACTTTCCGCGGCGGACAAGGCGAAGGAAAAGGCTATCAAGAGCCTGAAAGCCCAGCTCGCTGCAGCTGGTAAAGCTGCCGCTGCAGCCGCGAAAGCGGCCAAGCCCAAGAAGAAAGCGAAAAAGAAGAAGTAGGGGCGGGGAAGGGAAACCTTATTAGAAGGCACAGCTTGCTGTGCCTTTTTTATGCATGACCGGCAAGGATCTCGACAGCGAAGCGGGTATCGATCGCTTTATCGATAATATCTGGGCTCAAAAGGGCCTGGCAGAGCTGACCCTGCGTGCCTACCGGCAGGATCTGAGCCAGTTTTCGCGCTGGCTCGCCGCGCGGGGAGAGGATCTCGCCCGGGCGGATCGTTCCAGCATACAGCAGTACCTTGCCAGTCGGTTCGACGGCGGTGCCTCGGCGAGTTCCAATGCCCGTCTGTTGTCGACTCTCAGGCAGTATTACCGTTTTCTCGCGCGCAGCGGCGAACGGCGGGACAATCCGACCACGCTGATCAGCGCACCGCGGGTACGACGCGGACTGCCGCAATCACTGGCCGAATCGGAAGTCGAACAGTTGCTCGATGCCCCCGACCTCGACAGTCCTTACGGCTTGCGCGATCGCTGCATGCTCGAATTGATGTACGGTTCAGGGTTGCGGGTCAGCGAACTCGTCGGCTTGAGACTCGATCAGGTCAATACCAATCTCGGCCTGGTTAGATTAATCGGCAAGGGCAACAAGGAACGCGTGGTTCCGGTCGGCGAAGAAGCGCTCTACTGGCTGGGGCGCTATTTGAAACAGGCGCGTCCCGAATTGTTGAAGGCGGGAGCTATCGGCGATGCGCTTTTTCTGTCGAGCCGCGGCCGCGCGATCACCCGCCAGGCATTTTGGCAGAACATCAAGAAACACTTGCTCAAGGCCGGCGTCAAAACGGTTTTCTCGCCGCATTCCCTGCGACACGCCTTCGCCACGCACCTGCTCAATCATGGTGCGGACCTGCGCAGCGTGCAGATGCTGCTGGGCCACAGCAGCCTGTCGACGACGCAGATTTACACGCACGTCGCACAGGCCCGGCTGGCCTCGCTGCATGCCGAGCACCATCCCCGCGGCTGAGCCCGGCAGCAAACGAATCCGGTCAATCCGGGCACACACTATTCGACAGTTAGGGGGACACAATACCTGTCTACCCTAACTGCCAATCAGGGTAGTTGAGTAATGTGTCCCCCTAATTAGTGGGACTGCGGGATGGCGGCTAATGTAAGAGGGTGAACAGCTTGCGGCGGTATTTTTGCACGCTCGGATGTTCGCCGCCGAGCATGTCGAACAGTTCGAGCAAGCCCTTGCGCCCGGCATCGTCTTCGAAATCGCGATCGCGGCGCATGATCTCGAGCAGGCACTCCATCGCGTTTTCGTAGTCTTCCCCCGCGGTCAGATGGCGGCTCTTGAACAGCAATGCCTCGAGATCGCCGGGATTCTTTTCGAGGCGCGCCTCGATTTCCTCCAGCGACGGCAAATCGGCCAGCTGTTCGGCGAGTTTTATCTGTGCGCGCAGACTGATCGCCCCGTCCAGTTTGGCGCCTTCCTCGTCGAGACTGTCGAGCAGTTTGACCGTGCTGTCGGTATCGCCCTGGGCGTAGAGAATTTGCGCGATCGTCACCTTGAGCTCGGCATTTTCGGGATCGTTGGCGAGCGCGTGATTGAGTATTTCCAGGGCCTGTTCCGGCTGTCCCTGCTGGTAAGCGTGGATTGCGGCCTGCATGAACTTTTCGGAATCCGACTGGATATGCCTGTCGAGCATCGCCCGAACCTCGGATTCGGGTGCCGCACCGATCTTTTCGTCGACCAGCTGTCCCTGGTAGAACAGCTTCATCGTCGGCAGGCTCTTGATGCCGAAATGGCCGGCCAGTTCGCGTTCTTCGTCGGCGTTTACCTTGGCCAGCTCGAACTTGCCGCCGTACTCGTCGGCAAGCTTCGCCAGCATCGGCATGATGGTCTGGCAGGGTTGGCACCAGTCGGCCCAGAAATCCACCAGCACCGGTTTTTCGATCGATTTCTCGAGCACCAGCTGCTGGAAATTCTGCATGCCGACGTTGTGAATATAGGGTGACTCGCTCATAATATGGAACCTGCAAAATGAAGCGCATTATATCAGGCTGCAAGCCGTGAATTACAGGGCCTGAAGCCGTTCGATGGTTTGACATTCGGGAACCGCCACATTTGAAGAATCAGTACGACGCCGCCTCGATCGAAGTCCTGACGGGGCTCGAACCGGTCAGGAAGCGACCGGGGATGTATACCGACACCAGCCGACCCAATCACCTCGCCCAGGAGGTGATCGATAATAGTGTCGACGAGGCGATTGCCGGTCATGCGACGCAGATCGGGGTGATTCTGCATGCCGATCAGTCGCTCAGTGTGATCGACGACGGTCGCGGCATGCCCGTGGATATCCATCCGCAGCAGAAAATCCCGGGAGTCGAGGTCATCCTCACCAAGCTGCATGCCGGCGGCAAGTTTTCCAACAAGAATTACCGGTTTTCGGGCGGCCTGCACGGCGTCGGGGTGTCGGTGGTCAACGCGCTGTCGAAGCGCCTCGACGTGCGCGTGCGGCGCGACGGCAAGGAATACACGATCAGTTTCGCTGGCGGCGAGAAAAAGAAGAAACTCGAACAGACCGGCACTGTCGGCAAGAAGAATTCGGGTACCAGCCTGCGCTTTTGGCCAGACCCGAAGTATTTCGACAGCCCGGCGTTTTCGGTTTCGCGCCTGAAGCACGTGCTGCGCGCCAAGGCGGTGCTGTGCCCGGGTCTCAAGGTCAAGTTTTACGTCGAAAAAACCAAGGAGTCGGAGGAATGGTTTTACCAGGAGGGTCTGTCCGATTATTTGCAGGAAGCGCTCGAGGGATTCGAGACGCTGCCGGCCGAGCCGTTTTGCAATTCCCTCTCCGGCGAGCACGAGGCGGTCGACTGGGCCGTCGTCTGGCTGCCGCAGGGCGGCGACGCGGTCACCGAGAGTTACGTCAACCTGATCCCGACCTCGCAGGGCGGCACCCACGTCAACGGCCTGCGTACCGGGATCACCGACGCGATCCGCGAATTCTGCGAGTTTCGCAGCCTGCTGCCGCGCGGCGTCAAGATCGCCCCCGACGACGTCTGGGACAAGGTCAGCTTCGTACTTTCGGTGAAGATGGAAGAGCCGCAGTTTTCGGGACAGACCAAGGAGCGGCTGTCGTCGCGCGAAACCGCCGCCTTCGTCTCCGGGGTCGCCAAGGATTCGTTCAGCCTGTGGCTCAATCAGCACGCCGATGTCGGCGACGAACTCGCGCAACTGGCGATCTCGAGCGCGCAAAGCCGGCTGAAGAGCGCCAAAAAGGTGGTCCGCAAGAAAGTCACCCAGGGCCCGGCGTTGCCCGGCAAGCTGGCCGACTGCAGCAGCCAGGACCCGGCGCGCAGCGAACTGTTCCTGGTCGAGGGCGATTCGGCCGGCGGCTCGGCGAAGCAGGCCCGCGACCGGGCCTTCCAGGCGATCATGCCGTTGCGCGGCAAGATACTGAACACCTGGGAAGTGCCATCCGAAGAAGTACTCGCTTCCCAGGAGGTGCACGATATCTCGGTGGCCATCGGCGTCGAGCCCGGTTCGGATAACCTCGCCAACCTGCGTTACAACAAGGTCTGCATCCTCGCCGATGCCGATTCCGACGGCGCGCATATCGCCACCCTCCTGTGTGCGCTGTTCCTGCGGCATTTCAGGCCGCTGGTGGAGAAGGGACACGTGTACGTCGCCAAACCGCCGCTGTACCGCATCGATATCGCCAAGGACAAGTATTACGCCCTCGACGAGGCCGAGCGCGACGGCATACTCGATCGCCTCGCGGCGGAGAAACGCAAGGGCAAGATCAGCGTCACGCGCTTCAAGGGCCTGGGCGAAATGAACCCGCTGCAGTTGCGCGAGAGCGCGATTGCGCCGGATACCCGGCGGCTGGCGCAATTGACCATCGCGCCCGGTGACGAGAGCTTCAAGATCATGGATATGATGCTGGGCAAGAAACGCGCGGCCGATCGCAAGGACTGGTTGCAGACCAAGGGAGATCTCGCCGAGGTATGAACGATCTCTTCGACTATACCGAGCAGCAGCCGCTGCACCAGTTCACCGAGAAGGCTTACCTCGATTACTCGATGTACGTGATTCTCGACCGTGCGCTGCCGCACATCGGCGACGGCCTGAAACCCGTGCAGCGGCGCATCATCTACGCGATGTCCGAACTCGGCCTGTCGGCGAATTCCAAGCACAAGAAATCGGCCCGCACCGTGGGCGACGTACTCGGTAAGTATCATCCGCACGGCGACACTGCCTGCTACGAGGCCATGGTGCTGATGGCGCAGAGTTTTTCCTATCGCTACCCGCTGATCGACGGGCAGGGAAATTTCGGTTCGCCCGACGATCCCAAGTCGTTCGCGGCAATGCGCTACACCGAGTCGCGGTTGTCGGAATTCGCCAGGATACTGCTGCAGGAACTCGGCCAGGGCACGGTCGACTGGATCGCCAACTTCGACGGCACCATGGAAGAACCCTCGCTGCTGCCCGCGCGCCTGCCGCATATACTGCTCAACGGCACTACCGGCATCGCGGTCGGTATGGCGACCGATTTGCCTTCGCATAACCTGCGCGAAGTCGCCGCGGCCTGCGTGCAGTTGCTCGACAAGCCGAAAACGCCTTTGAAGGACCTGCGCAAGCATGTGCTGGGCCCGGATTACCCGACCGAGGCGGAAGTCATCACCCCGTCCGAGGAACTCGACAATCTCTACGAAACCGGTCACGGCTCGATTCGCATGCGCGCGGTCTACGAGCGCGAAGACGGGGATATCATCGTCACCGCGCTGCCTTACCAGGTATCCGGGGCGCGCGTGCTGGAACAGATCGCGCAGCAGATGCTGGCCAAGAAATTACCCATGGTCGACGACCTGCGCGACGAGTCGGACCACGAGAACCCGACCCGGCTGGTGATCGTGCCGCGCTCCAACCGCGTAGACCTCGAAGCACTCATGGGCCACCTGTTCGCGACCACCGATCTCGAGCGCACCTACCGCGTCAATATGAACATGATCGGCACCAACGGCCGTCCCCAGGTCAAGAACCTGAAGCAGATCCTGCAGGAATGGATCGCCTTCCGGGTAGCCACGGTGCGCCGCCGTCTGCAGTGGCGGCTGGACAAGGTCGATGCTCGCCTGCACATTCTCGAAGGCCTGTTGATCGCCTTTCTTAACCTCGACGAGGTGATACGCATCGTGCGCGAGGAGGACGACCCGAAGGCCGAGCTGATCAAGGCTTTCAAGCTTAGCGAAATACAGGCGGAGGAAATTCTCAATACCCGCCTGCGGAATCTCGCCAAACTCGAGGAAATGAAGCTGCAGGCGGAGCAGGAAGAACTCCTCGAAGAGAAAAAGGAAATCGAAAAACTGCTCGGCTCCGAGCGGCGCATCAAGACACTGATCAAGAAGGAAATCCAGCAGGACGCCGAGACTTACGGCGATGACCGGCGCTCGCCGATCGTCATTCGCGAGGCGGCACGCGCGCTGGACGAAACCGACCTGGTGCCCTCCGAGGCGCTGACCGTGGTGCTGTCCAGCAAGGGCTGGGTGCGCGCCGCCAAGGGCTACGACGTCGATGCACGCAGCCTCTCCTACAAGTCCGGCGACGGCTTCCAGGACATGGCGCAGGGCAAGAGCAACCAGAGCGTGGTATTCGTCGATTCCAACGGCCGCGCCTATTCGCTGGCCGCGCATAGCCTGCCGTCGGCGCGCGGCCAGGGCGAGCCCCTGACCGGGCGCTTCAAGCCGGCTGGCGGCGCCGAGTTCAAGAGCTGCGTAATGGGCCGCGATGACGACCAGTTTCTGATGTCGTCGTCCCACGGCTACGGCTACGTCTGTCGCTTCGCCGACCTGGTCACGCGCAACAAGAACGGCAAGGCACAGATCAGCCTGCAAAAGGGTGCGCAACTGATGCCGGTGGTCGCGGTCCCGGATTACGACAACGACTGGCTGGTTTCGATCACCAGCGAGGGATATATCGCCGTTATCGATGCCGCCCAGGTTCCGCAACTCGCCAGGGGCAAGGGCAACAAGATTCACGGCATTCCACCGAAGCGGTTAAAGGCCGGCGAGGAAGAAATCGCTTATATCGCCTGCCTGACGGGCAAGCAAAAACTCGTCATCCACTGCGGCAAAAAGTACAAGACCATGAACCAGAACGAACTCGAGGATTACCGCATCGAACGCGGCAAGCGCGGCCGCAAGCTGCCGCGAGGTTACCAGAACGTCACCGCGATCGAAGTCGTCGACTGAAGCTTTACCCGGCGGCCTCGTCGGGGACTCCGCGAAGCGTCGATTGCGTTGTATCGGCGCTTGAGTTTGTCGAACTCCGGCCCCATTATTCTGCACCATCGATCGATTCCTGGAGATTTCGATGTTTTCGCGTATCGCGTTGTTTTTGCTGGCCAATTTCGGCGTGCTCGCCGTGCTCAGCGTTTCCATGCGCCTGCTCGGCGTCGATGCCTGGCTCGCCAGCCAGGGTGGAGCCTTTCAACTCGACGGCCTGCTGATCATGGCCGCGATCCTGGGTTTTGCGGGCTCGTTCATTTCCCTGGCCCTGTCCAAGGTCATGGCCAAGCGCGCGATGCGCGTGCAGATCATCGAGCAACCGAGGAACGAAGCCGAGCAATGGCTCCTCGCCGTGGTTCGCCGCCAGGCGAGCGCGGCCGGCATTGGCATGCCCGAAGTCGGGGTCTTCGAGTCGCCGACCATGAACGCTTTCGCCACCGGCATGAACCGCGACGATGCGCTGGTCGCGGTCAGTACCGGCCTGCTCGGCAACATGTCGCGCGACGAGGTCGAGGCCGTGCTGGGGCACGAAGTGTCGCACGTGGCCAACGGCGACATGGTGACCATGGGATTACTGCAGGGTGTACTCAACACTTTCGTGATTTTTTTCTCCCGGGTAATCGGCATCCTCGTCGATCGCGTGGTATTTCGCATCGAGCGCGGTATCGGGCCCGGTTTCTGGATCGGTTCCATCATCGCCGAAATAGTGCTCGGCATCGTCGCGGCGATAATCGCGGCATGGTTCTCTCGGCGGCGGGAATTCCGAGCGGATGCGGGCGGCGCGAGCCTCGCCGGGCGCGGCAAGATGATCGCGGCGCTGCAGCGATTGCAACTCGGCCACGAGCAACCGAGCCTGCCCGGGGAGATGGCCAGTTTCGGCATCAACGGCCGGGCCGGGCTGGCCGTACTGCTGGCCACCCACCCGCCGTTGGAAGAACGTATCGAGCGCCTGCGGGCCAGCTGAAACTCCGGGGCGCCCCGCGTCAGCCTTCGCGCCGCAGATCCTCGAAGTCTTCACGCAATTCTTCCAGGCGATCCTGGTAATTCTCGCTGTCGCCGTAGGCGATGAACTTGTGGTAGCGGCTGTGGATGACCGCGATTTTGCGGGCATGCTTGATCGGGCACCAGTACTGCTCGGTGCGGGCGGCGATTTCCTGCACGTAGGCGATCAGGCCGTTGAAGTAGCCGCAGTAGATGCAGTTGAGTTTTTCCATCGCGTTCAGGTATTCCAGGCTTTCCCGGTCGACGACGATATAGTCGTCGCGTTTGACGCGGGGAATTCCGTAGACTCGAAAGCAGATTGCCTGGTAAATCGATACCACGATATCCATTGCCAGCGCGGGCAGGATGCAGGCATAGATAAACGGCGCCGTGAGGATATGCAGGGGTTGCGCATCGGCAAAATAAGCCTTCAGGGTTTTTGCCAGTGTCCTGTGGTACTTGCGGGTTTCCTCGGCGAAGCGGATTCGCTTGCCCTCGATGATATACGAGTATTCCTCCTGCTTCTTGTGTAATTCCTGCAGCAGTTCCTGTTCCAGTTGACGTATCTCGTCGATGATTTCTTCCAAGGTTCGCATCTGCTTTCCCGATTTGCATGTCGCCTGATGTCGACACAGTATAACCCTATCGATTCCGATCACGGATAATCGTATTGCCCGGCTGCGCGGCTTGCCGGCGCGATTATGCTACATGGAATTGAAGTCGTAGTTGAGTTCGCGCTGGGGGGGTTGCAGGAAATCGCCCTGTACGAAGTCGACGTTCAGGGTCCAGAGGACGCTGAGTACGGCGGCATCGGTGACCCCGGGGGTGATCGTATTGATCCCGAGTTCCATCGCCTGGTAGGCAAGATCGGTAATGCTGCTCTGGTTTTCCTGGTTTTGTGCCAGGCCGTCCATGTAAACCTGGTTGATGCGCACGTAATCCGCGTTGACATGCTTGACCAGTTGAAACGGATTCAGGCCGGTGCCGAACTCGTCGATACCGAATTTGCAGTGCAGTTGCTGCAATGCCATGGCCAGCGCCTTGACCGCCTTGAGCTGGTTTACCGCCTGCGACTCGTCGACCATGAAAACCAGCTGCTCGCCGTTGATTTTAGCCTTGGAAATATTTTCCGAGACCCACTGGGGCAGCCCCGCATCGCGAATCGAATCGGCGCTCAAGCTAACGAAAAACTCGATCTTGCGGCCCTGCTTGCCGGTTTCGGCGATCTTTTTGATGGCGTGCAGAATCTTCCAGCGATCGAGCATTTTGGCGGTGCCGGTGCGCTCCGCCGCGGCCAGGTAATTTTTCGCCTCCAGCTGATAGCCGTCCTCCGAAGTCAGCATAATGCTGGAATCGTAGCGCTCGCCTTCCTGCGCCTTGATGCCGACTACCGGCTGGTACAGGCCCTTGATGCGGCTGTGGTTGAGCGCGTCCTTGATCAGGTCGGCGGTGATGCCGTCCTCTTCCTCCTGGGTCATTTCGCCGACCTTGGGCACGTAGGTAGTCGAACCGTTACCGCCCGCGGTCTGGATTTCATCGCAGGCCTTCTCGGCGCGGGAAACGATTTCGTTGACATTGTTGGGCGAATTCTCGTCGATGAACACGACTGCTGCGCTGCAGGTCGCGCTGATCGACTGGTTGTCGATTTCCGAGATATGTTGCTCGACCAGCTTGATGATCTTGTCCGCGAAAGCCTCGACCTCCGGCCTTTTACCGAGCTTGCCGAGGCAGACATAAGCGTAGGCGCCGAAGCGGGCGACGACATCGCCCTCGGCGGCGTTGTCCTTGAGGATGGCGGCGACGTCGATGATCAGCGTGTCGCAACCCGAGATGCCCACCAGGTCGCGGATCGACTGGAAATTATCGATTGCGACGTAAACCATATAGGACTGGTAGTTGCCGCCGATCGCCTCGGCGAGCGCGGTTTTCAGCGCGTCCATCAGGTATTGCCGGTTGTAGAGTCCGGACACCAGGTCGTGCTGATGCAGGTAGTTGATCTGCTCCTCGAGTTCGGAGGTATCGTCGCTGGAACGGATCAGGATTTGCATGCAGGGTTCGCCATCGTAGCTCGCGCGCGAAAATTCCAGGGTCGCGGAAATTTTTTCGCCGCTGCTGTGCAGCAGTTGCAGTTCGATCTCGTTCGACTGGTTCTCGTGCTTGCCCAGTTCGCGAAGAAAGGTTTTCAGCTCGTCCTGCTGCGAGGTATCGACCATGTCGATGAGCGGGGTGCCCTCGAGCTCGTCGAGGTCGGTATTGCCGAATAATTCCAGGTAGACCTCGTTGGCGTAGACGTGCATGCCTTCGTGAACATAGGCGACCGCATCCTTGGAATTGGTCAGCAGATTCTGGCAACGCTTTTCACTTTCCTGGTACTCGAGCTCGAGCCGTGTCGCTTTCCTCCAGGTGGCGATATTGCGGGCCTCGCGGCTAATTACCCGGATCAGGTGCTCGAGACTGTTGCTGTCGACGAGATCCGTGGCGCCTTCGTCTATCGCCTTGACGATAGATGCGGTATCGATCTTTTCGGCCATTGCGATCAGCGCGACGTGGCGGCCGCATTCGCGGATCAGGTGGTCCGCCTGGCTGAGCGCGAAATCGGGCAACCCCATGGAAAACAGCACCAGGTCGAGCGTCTTGCTCTCGAGCATGCTGCACATGTCCTCGCTGTCCTCGGCGAACTCCGCGCGCACGTGCATGCCCGCGGCACGCAACGAACTGGTGATCTGTTCCGCCTTGTGAAAACCCTCGTCGACGATCAACAGACGAATCAGTTTGTCTTCGTTTTCCATATATCGGGGGGGTGATATTGATACGGTGTAATTCAGACTTTAATAATAGCGGATAAATTTCGAATCAAACATATATTCCGGTATCATAGCGTCTTTTTTGAGCTGGACGGTTAATGGCAAGCTTTAGCACCAATGAATTTCGCGGCGGTCTGAAAATCATGATCGACGGCGATCCCTGCGCAATCATCGAAAACGAGTTCGTCAAGCCCGGCAAGGGGCAGGCGTTCAACCGTGTCAAGATACGCAACCTGAAAACCGGCCGGGTGCTCGACAAGACTTTCAAGTCCGGGGAAACGGTAGCAGCCGCCGACGTCGTCGATACCGAGATGCAATACCTATACAGCGACGGCGAATTCTGGCATTTCATGGACCCGCAAACCTACGAGCAACAGGCCGCCGACGCGAACGCGGTGGGCGATGCCCACCTCTGGCTGAAGGCCCAGGACAACTGCGAGGTCACGCTCTACAACGGCAGCCCGATCAGCGTGACACCGCCGAATTTCGTCGAGCTCGAGATTACCGAAACCGATCCGGGCCTGAAGGGCGATACCGCCCAGGGCGGCACCAAGCCGGCGACCCTGGAAACCGGGGCGGTGGTCAAGGTGCCGCTGTTTCTCGAAATCGGCGAGCGAGTCAGGGTCGACACGCGTTCCGGCGAGTATATGTCGCGGGTTAAGAAATAGCCGCGACTCCCGGCATGAAGAACTGGCAACCCCGCGCGAGTCTGCGGGTAATTCGCGAACGCGCCCGCGTGTACCGACAGATCCGGGCCTTCTTCAATAATCGCGGCTGCATGGAAGTCGATACCCCGCAGCTGATGCCGACCACGGGCACCGATGCCAATGTCGCATCCATCGGAGTCGAGCACGAGGGCGGCCTATATTACCTGCAAACTTCTCCCGAGTATGCGATGAAGCGTCTGCTGGCGGCGGGCAGCGGTTCGATCTTCCAGATTTGCCACGCCTTTCGCCAGGGAGAGGCGGGACGCCTGCACAGTCCCGAGTTCACGCTGCTGGAATGGTATCGGCTGGGTTACGGCTACAGCCAGTTGATGGACGAGATCGAGCTGCTGATTACCACGCTCAGCCTGCATCGCTGCAACTTCGTTCGCCGCAGCTACAGGTCGCTGTTCCGGGACTTGCTGAAACTCGATATCGAATCGGCTTCGCTGGAGGAATTGCGCGCCAGCTGCGCGCGCGAGGTGCCGGGCGTCGACGGCAGCGGTCTCGACGCGGTCCAGTGTCTCGACCTGCTGCTGGGAGCGGTTATCGCCCCGACCCTCGAGGGTTACCAGTTCATTTACGATTATCCGCTTTCGCAGGCTTCGCTCGCGCGGATCAGCAGCGACGACGACAACGTCGCCGAGCGCTTCGAACTGTTCTACGACGGCATCGAACTCGCCAACGGATTTTCCGAGCTGACCGATGCACAGCAGCAGCGGCGGCGTTTCGAACAGGACAACGAATTACGCCGCGAGCGGGGATTGCCGGCGCACGAAATCGACGAGCGCCTGCTCGGCGCGCTCGAGTCGGGTATCGAGGAATGCGCCGGGGTGGCGCTCGGACTCGACCGCCTGCTGATGGTGCTGCTGGAAGTCGATTCGATCGGCGAGGTACTGACTTTCTGCGACTAGCCGAAGCTGCTCAGGCGGAAAAATGCCCGATCGATTCACCCATCTTGAGTTCCTGACCGGGGGCGAGATGCGGCAGCCACTCGACGTTATCGCCGGTTAGCAGGATCAGGGTCGATCCCATGTTGAAACGGCCCATCTCCTCGCCCCTGGAAATTTCCTTGCGGGTGTGACTGTAATCGTACTCGCTGATTTTCTTGCCCCGCGGCGGTATGACCTGGCCGCTCCAGACGGTTTCGATCGCCGACACGTTGATCGCGCCGACCAGTACCATTACGAACGGGCCGGCGGCGCTGTCGAAGCAACAGGCGAGCCGCTCGTTGCGCGCGAACAGACGCGGTATTTCCCTGACCGTCCAGTCGGCGACGCTGAACAGACGGCCCGGCACGTGAATCATGCGCACGAGGTTGGCGTCCAGCGGCATGTGCAGGCGATGATAGTGACGCGGCGAGAGGTAGATAGTCGCAAAGCGGCCGTTGGCGAAGCGTTTCGCCAGCTCCTTGTCGCCCCCGAGCAACTCTTGCACGCTGTAGCCGCGTCCCTTGGCCTGCACGATCGCACCGGAGCGAATCGCGCCCGCCTGGGAAACCACGCCGTCGCAGGGGCAGGCCAGCGTATTGTCGCCCTCGGCGATCGGCCTGATGCCATACTTGAGAGGGCGGGTGAAAAACTCGTTGAAAGTCTGGTAATAACCGATTTCGGGCTCCTCGGCTTCTTCCATGTCGACCCCGTAACGCTTCACGAACCAGGCGATCAGCGGCCTGACATGCGGACCGCGCAGCCGCGTGATCAGGTAAACTACCCGCGATACCGCGTGGTGCGGCATCACCTTGAACAGGAACTTGAGAAATTTTTGTTGCCGCGTCAGCTCGGTCACGCTACTTTCTTACCGTCATTTCGATTGTCCGTATGCTGCCGTCGCCGAGTTCGATGTCGATAGTGTAGCTTTCCCCGGGACGGGTCGGCTCCAGCGGGTACATCATCAGGTGCAGTCCGCCGGGCTCGAAACGCATGCTTTCGCCGGCTCCGATCTCGAGTTCGGGCAGTTCCTCCATATGCATCTCGCCGTCGCGCATCACGCTGCGGTGAATTTCGATACGCTCGAAGCCGTCGCCCCGCAGACCGATGATTTTGACGCTTTGCTGATCCGGATTGCTCACCGTCATGTAGCCGGCGCGCACCGGAACCGAGGGCGGCAGGTTCTTGATCCAGGCATCGTCGAACAGCAGTTCGGCCCGGGCCAGCGACGGCAACAACAGCAGGAACCAGAGTAATCGCATATCGAAACCGAGACCTAGTTATGCTCGACGATACGTGTCATGTCGCGAGCCATCGCAGCGGCGTCCTGCGGCGCACCGAACAGGCCGGCGAACTCGGCATCGGGATTCACCAGCACGATGGCCGCGCTATGGTCGACGTCGTAATCCATGCTGTCGCCGATGCGATTGCGAATTTGATGCGCGATCCCGAGCGGCCCCGTTAACTGACGCAAATGCTCCATCGTCGCGGTGGCGCCGACGAAGCGGGGATCGAAATAGGTCACGTAATCGCGCAGTATCGCCGGTGTGTCGCGTTCCGGGTCGACCGATACGAAAATCACCTGCACCGCTGCGGCAACATCCGGGTCCTCGATCTGTTCCATCATCTGCTTGAGAGTCTGCAGGGTTGTCGGACAGATATCGGGGCAATGGGTGAAACCGAAGAACAGCAGGCTCCACTTGCCGCGCAGGCTGTCGCGGGTCAATTTGCGATTGTCCTGGTCGATCAGCTCGAAGTCGGGCAGCGCGCGCGCCTGTTCGCCGAACCAGGTGCCGCTTTCGAGTTCCACCGGCTGGTTGCGGGCCAGGTACCACGACAGCGAGAACCCGATCATCAGGGCCAGGATCGTGAGGACGGCGATACTCGATTTATTCATGGACATAATGGTGTAAAATCCGCGGCATTATATTTCAACTGGTAGTAAACACAACGTGCCGATTCCCGAAACCCTGCAGCCGTTGACCACGATCGTGGATTTCGTTCGCTGGGGCAGCAGCGAATTCGCGCGCCGGGAGCTGGTTTTCGGGCACGGATTCGAATCCGCCCGGGACGAGGCCAGGTACCTGGTACTGCATGCCCTGTCGCTGCCTTTCGACTGGCCCGACGAGTTTCTCGACGCCGTGCTCACCCTGCCCGAACGCGAGCGAGTCGCCGAGATCCTGCAGGCACGCATCGATACGCGGCGCCCGGCGGCCTATTTGACCGGCGAGTCCTGGTTTTGCGGACTCCGCTTCAAGGTCGACGAACGCGTGCTGGTGCCGCGCTCGCCGATTGCGGAATTGATCGGTAATCGCTTCGAACCCTGGATAGACAGCGACCGGGTGACGCAAATCCTCGACCTTTGTACCGGCAGCGGTTGCATCGCGATTGCCGCCCAGTACCAGTTTCCGGACGCGCAGGTAGTGGCTTCCGATATTTCCCCCGAGGCACTCGAGGTGGCGGCCGACAACCTCGAACTGCACGGCCTGGCCGATCGCATCGAACTCCTCGAATCTGATCTGTTCGCCTCGATACCCGCCCGGCAGTTCGATGTCATAGTCTCCAATCCGCCCTACGTCGACGCCGACGACATGGCCGCGCTCGGCCGGGAATTCGGCCACGAACCGGAACTCGGCCTGCGCGCGGGACAGGACGGACTGGCCGTGGTCGACCGGATTCTTGCCGGTGCCGGCGATTATCTCGACGACGCCGGCGTGCTGTTTATCGAGGTCGGCAACTCGGAAGCCGCGCTGCAGAAAAAATACGAATTCCTGCCGCTGACCTGGATCGAATTCGAGTATGGCGGCGGCGGTGTATGCTGCATCGATGCTCGCGACCTGAAACGTCAGCGCGATGCGATCACCGCGCTCGCCAGTTAAATCGAACAATAGCCGCATGAGTTCCAAAGTAGATTCCCGCGAAGTCGGCCTGATCGCCGGTCTCAACCTGTTCAATTATTTTATCGGCACGCGCGATCTGCACTACGGCCTGTGGCAGGACGATCTCGAGGTTTGCATCCGCAATCTGCCCGAGGCGCAGCGGCGTTATTCCGATTTCCTGATCGGTCATATCCCGCAGGGCGTCGCGCGAATACTCGACGTCGGTTGCGGCGCGGGCGGCCTGGCCAGCGAATTGCGGTCGCGGGGATTCGAGGTCGAAGGAGTATCGCCGAGCCCTTTGCTGACCGAGGCCGCGAAGCGCCAGGCGGGCGAAGACTTCAAGATCCACGAGGGCCGCTTCGAGGATATCGATTTCGACGGCGACAAGTTCGACCTGGTCATGTTCAGCGAAAGTTTCCAGTACATCACTCTCGATACCGTGCTCCGCGACGCTTCGCGCCGGTTGGACCCGGGCGGATACATCCTGATATGCGACTTTTTCAAGACCGGCGCGCCCGGGCGGTCGGTAATCGGCGGCGGCCATCCGGTCGACAAGTTCGATGCCGTACTGCAAAAATCAGGCCTCGAGGTGCTCGAAGACATCGATATTACCGCCGAGACGGCCCCCAACCTCGATATCGTCGACCAGATGGGCAGGGACCTGTTTCACCCGACTTTCCAGTTGATCGGCTACGCCTTCTCCAGCAATCACCCCTGGCTGGCCAAACTGCTGAGCTGGAAATACCGGAAAAAGATCGACAAGATCAACCGCAAGTACACGAGCGGCAAACGCAATGCGGAGAGCTTTTCGCGCCACAAGGTTTACCGGATGCTGCTGCTGCGCAAACCGCGAGTCGCGGATTAGCCATGGCCTGGTGGGGTAAAGCGCTGGGCGGCGCATTCGGATTCCTGATCGGCGGACCGCTCGGCGCGCTGATGGGAATCGCCTTCGGGCACAGCTTCGACAGCGGCCTCGGCAAGCTCGGCAGCGCCGAGTCGGTGGCCGAACAGGAGCGTATCCAGGCAGCTTTTTTTACCGCGACCTTTTCGGTCATGGGTTATATCGCCAAGGCCGACGGTCGGGTCACGCGCGACGAAATCCAGCTCGCCGAGGCGGTCATGACGCGGCTCGGCCTGAATGCCGAAATGCGCGCGTCGGCCAAGCGGCTGTTCAACGAGGGCAAGTCCGCGGACTTCCCGATCGACGAGGTCGTCGAACAGTTCAGGCGAGAGACGCACCGGCGCACCACGCTGATCCAGATGTTTCTCGAAATCCAGCTGCAGGCCGCCTACGCCGACGGTGTCATGCATCCCGCCGAGCGCGAGGCGCTGCACTCGATCTGCCGGCAGCTGGGAATTCCGGTCGCGCAGCTGGAACGGCTCGAGGAAATGCTCCGTGCCGGGTTCGGTCGGGGCCGGGATGCCGCCGCGGCCAGCGAGGCATCGCTCGACGAGGCTTATCGCCTGCTCGGCGTCGACCGGTCGGTGAGCGATGCCGAGCTTCGCAAAACCTATCGCCGCCTGATGTCGCAACACCATCCCGACAAACTGGTCGCCAAGGGATTACCCGACGAAATGATCAAGGACGCCACTGCCAAGACCCAGCAGATCAAGTCGGCTTACGAGCTGATTCGAAAATCGCGCAAGTCATGAAAATGATTTTCACCCACGAAAACCGCATGATCCTGTTCAATATCAAGAACCTGTTGCAGGCGGAGGGCATCGAGACCCGGGTGGTCAACGAATTCGCCGGCGGCGCGGTCGGCGACCTGCCGGCTTTCGAAACCTGGCCCCAGCTGTGGCTCGAAGACGAGTCCCGATTTTCAGACGCGCAGGAGATCCTGCGCGACCTATTCGACGACCGCGGCCGCCAGGACTGGTATTGCCGGGGCTGCCAGGAACTCAACGACGCCTCGTTCCAGGTATGCTGGAAGTGCGGCCGCGCCGCGGAATAACCGGGAGGATTGCCTGTGAAAAGATTTTTTTGGGGACTCTTGATGCTGTCCCCCGCGGCTTACGGCGGTGACGTAAGCATCGTCGACGTGCACGTCGAGTGCCCGTCGACCTGCACTTTCGCGGTCACATTGAGGCATGCCGACGAGGGCTGGGATCACTATGCCAACCTGTGGGAGGTTTTGACTCTCGACGATCAGCTACTGGGGTCGCGGGTGTTATACCACCCGCACGAGGACGAGCAACCCTTTACGCGTTCACTGTCGGGAGTCGCGATTCCAGCCGGCATAAAGAGCGTCAAGATCCGCGCACGCGATTCCAGGCACGGCTACAGCGATCAGGAGTTCATCGTCGATCTGCCGGGACGGGGCTAGCGCGTTGGTTGCCGGTCAGGCTTCCCGCCAGAGCAGCCTGAGACCGAGATATATCAGGATAGCGCCGGGAATCCAACGCTGTACCCAGGGAGCGGCACGGCCGCGAAGACCGCGCACGCCGGCCGCCACCAGGCAGGCGATGGAGCCGTTGACCAGTGCGCCGGTCACCAGGAATACCGATCCCAGCGCCAGCGAGGTCAGGAAACCCGGCGATTCGACGCTGACCAGGAACTGCGGGATGAAGGCGAGGAAGAACAACGCGATCTTGGGGTTCAGCGAATCGACCAGAAAACCGCGGCGAAAGTAGCGCCAGCCGCTGGCGCCGGGTCGCGGAACATCGGCATCGATTCGCCGCGGCTTGCTGCGCAGCAAGTCGACGCCGAGATAAATCAAATAGGCCGCGCCGAGGTATTGCACGAGCCTGAAAATTGCCGGTGTCGCCGCGAGCGCCGCGGCCAGGCCGCTGGCGGCAAGCAGCACGTGCAGCAGCGCGCCGACGGTCATTCCGAGTACCGCGAAAAGCCCGGCGCGCGCGCCGCCGGCGGCGCTGACCGAGCTGACCAGCAGTACCGACGGTCCGGGCGACAGGTTGACCGCGAGGCAGGCGACGATCAGCAGGGCGAGGCTGTGGCCGTCCATGCGCGATGCTATCCGTTCCGCCTCGCGGCGGTGGCGCGGGATTCTCGTCCGCCCGGCGGACGGCGGTAGTCGTCGCTCATCTAGCCCCGGTCTTCAAGTATCTGCGACACCCTGGCACGCAATTCCGGCAGCAAGTCGGTCTCGAACCAGGGATTACGTTTCAACCAGCGATTATTGCGCGGGCTGGGGTGCGGCAAGGGTACCACGCCGGGCCAGCTGTCGCGCCAGGCCGAA
>JASFKL010000035.1:0-17654 GCA_050118655.1 Gammaproteobacteria bacterium
ACCTCCGCCTGATTCGGTCCGCCGCGGAGGATGGCGTTCAACGCCGGTCGCGATTCAGAATTTCGATCAGGCGGGTTTCGATCCAGCTGCGCGCAGCCAGGTTTTCGATGAATCCGCAGTGACCGCCGAAACGATGAATTTCGATGTCGAGCAACTCGATCGGGTCGATACGCCGGAAGTCGTCGGCCGGAATGATCGGGTCGTCGGCGGTGGCGAAGATCGTCGCCGGCATTTCGAGCGCGGCGAGGCGGTCGCCTACGACCGCATAAGCCGCAAAATATTCTTCGACGGTATCGTAAATCGTGTGCCTGGGTACGAACATCCGGTTCAGGTCGTCGATCGACCTGGCCTGCGCCAGCTCGGCACTGTAATCCAGCTCCGGGAAACACTCGAGCTTGCGCACCAGCGACTGCCGCCAGCGAGTGAAAAAATAACGCTCGTAGACGAACAGACCGGTATTCAATGCGTCCATCGCACGCGCGGGATCGACCGGCGGGCAGATCGCGACCGCGCCATCGAGGCCGAGATCGACGCCGCTGTCGGCGGCGATCCTCAGCGCGAAGCTCGCGCCCAGCGAAAACCCGCAGATGAAAATACGCTCGTAATCATGCTTGCCGACGAAATCTTCGAGCGCGCTTGCGACCTCGGGCGAGCGTGTCGAGTTGAACAATTCACGGTTTAGATGGTGCGAGTCGCCGTGATCGCGCAGGTTGACGCGCAGCACGTCGAAGCCTTCCGACAGCAGTCGCGCCGCGGAGGTAACCATGTACGAAGATCGGCTCGAGCCTTCCCAGCCGTGCAACAGGATAACGAGGGAATCGCGCGGTTCCGGTGCGCGATCGAACTCGGCCACGAGCCGGGTACCGTCGGCGGCCTGCAATATCAGCGCCTCGGTAGACAGCCGCCGCTGGATACGACCGGCGCGCAGCTTGCGCGGCCCCTGGCTGTTGAGCACCGTCTGCAGGTGCGCGTTACGCAGGTAGCGCGGTGGTACGAATTGCGTATGCCGGTTCAAGTCGGCTGGTTTCCTGCGGCTGACGGACGCCGCACATTATCGGCGCCGACGGGCGACTGTCAAACCGTCGCCCGGCCGTCCGGCGGCGAGCTGGTGGAATTCGACGGGTCCGTGCGGCGGCGCGGTCCCCGTGCTGTGTTAGTTCAGCCTGCCGAAAACCACGGGGTAAAGCGACGCGAGCAATAAGAGCGCCATAAGGTAGTTGAAAATCCGCAAGCGGATGCCCTCTCGCAGGTAGCGCTGCATGCGATTGCCGATCACGATCCAGACGAAGATCGACGGCAGGTTGACGAGCGACGCGACCAGGGCGACGAAGCCGACCGCGGCGAGGCTGCGAGTCGGCGCGTAAACCGCGACCAGGGTCAGCGCGAAAGCCCAGGCCTTCGGGTTGACCCACTGGAACAGTGCGGCCTGCAGGATCGTCATCGGTTTCGTCGAGGCGCTCGCCGAAATCGAGTCCGAGGCCGCGATCTTCCATGCCAGGTAACCCAGATAGACGATGCTGAAGAATCGCAATACCTCGTAGACGACCGGGTAAGCGGCGAAAATCTGCATCAGGCCGACACCGACCAGCATTACCATGACCGTAAATCCGGCAACGATACCGCACAGGTGCGGCAGCGTGCGGCGAATACCGAAATTCGCGCCCGAGGCCATCAGCATCAGGTTGTTCGGTCCCGGCGTCACCGAGGCGACGAAAGCGAAGGTACAGAGTGCGGTCAGGATTTCGATATTCATGACCGCAATATTAATTTCTTTTTAGGTATTTTTTATTGCAAATAATGTTCTTTTAAATATGATTTCACAATATATGAAACAAATAGATCGATATAACAGCAAAATATTGCAAGAACTCGAGCGAAACGGGAGAATCAGCAATACCGAACTCGCCGAGCGTATCGGGCTGTCGCCGTCGGCCTGTCTGCGGCGCGTGCAGGAGCTGGAAAAATCCGGCGTGATCCGCGGCTACCGCGCGATACTCGATAGCGAAAGACGCGGTGTCGGCTTCATCGCCTATATCACCGTCGGCCTGTCGGATCACACCTTGCCGGCACAGGAATCCTTCGAAGCCGCGATGCGCGCGGCGCCCGAAGTGCGGGAATGTCATAATACCACCGGCATCGTCGAGTACCTGTTGCGCGTCGAATTACAAGATATCTCGGCCTACAAGGTTTTTCACGTCGAGGTGTTCGGCGCCCTGCCCCAGGTAAACTCGATTACCACTTACGTGGTTCTGGATTCGCCAAAAGACGAACGGGGATAACGATATGAAGCAACTGCCCGAAAGCATGAAGGCCGTGGTGCTGACCGGACACGGCGGCATCGACAAGCTCGAATACCGGGAGGTGAAGCGGCCGTCGCCGCAGGCCGGCGAAGTGCTGATCGAAGTTCACGCCTGCGGCATGAACAATACCGACGTCTGGGTTCGCGAGGGCGCCTACGGCACCGACGACGACCCGGATGCGGTTGCTTCGTGGCGGCGCGGCAAGCCCACGCTGACATTTCCGCGTATCCAGGGAGCCGATACGGTCGGCGAGATCGTCGCGGTCGGCGATGGCGTCGACCCGGCGCGCATCGGCGACCGCATCATGGTCGATTTCAGCATTTACAATACCGACGGCGACAGCCTCGCCGATATCGATTACATCGGTCACGGCGCCGACGGCGGCTATGCCGAGTATTGCGTGGTGCCCGCCGCCAACGCTCATCGTGTCGATACGCCGATGAGCGATGCCGAGCTGGCGACCTTTTGCTGCGCTTATCTCACCGCCGAGCACATGCTCGACCGAGCCCGCGTGGCTGCCGGCGAGCGGGTGTTGATCAGCGGCGCCGCGGGCGGCGTCGGCGGCGGTCTGATTCAGCTGTGCCGGGCGCGCGGTGCGATTCCCTACGCGATTACCAGCAGCGAGAAGTTCGAGGCGGTCGAGTCACTCGGCGCCGAGGGCGTGGCGCTGCGCGACCGCGGCGACTGGGTGGCCCAGGTCAGGGAACTGCTCGGTGGAGCCCCGCTCGACGTGGTCGCCGACGTGGTCGCGGGCCCGCTGTTCAAGGACTTGATCAACCTGCTTCGCCCGGAAGGCCGTTACACCACGGCCGGGGCCTTCGCCGGACCGATAGTCGAACTCGACCTGCGCACGGTGTACCTCAAGCATCTCGAGATCCACGGTTCGTCGCAAGGCACGCGCAAGGCTTTCGCTCGGCTGGTCGAGTACATCGAGGCCGGCAGGCTCGCGGCCAACCTGTTCGCGACCTACCCGCTCTCCGAATTCCGCCGCGCGCAAACCGACTTCATGGCCAAGGGGTACGTCGGCAAGCTCGTCGTCATGCCCGACCGCTTCTACCACTCCGTTCAATCCCGCTAAATTCGGGTCAGATATTAATTTCGACCAATTCGCCTTGATTTGGATCCGACCCGAAATTACCGGGAACCGGGGTTGGCCAGGGCGAGCATCGCGTGCAGCAGCACGTTGCAGCCGGCCTCGAGGTCCTCGGGTTCCGCGCTCTCGGCCTCGTTGTGGCTGAGGCCGCCGGCGCAGGGCACGAAAATCATCGAGGTCGGCGCCACCAGGCAAACCTGGCAGGCGTCGTGACCGGCGCCGGAAACGATGCGCTGGTGGCTGTAGCCGAGTTCGCGCGCCGCGGACTCGACCGCGGCGATACAGTCGGAATCGAATTTGACCGGCGGTTTTTCCCAGATTTCCTCGAGTTCGCATTCGACTCCGTGGCGCGCCGCAACCTCGGCCACCCGGCTGTCGAGTTGGGCGGCCATTTCGGCAAGCGTTTCATCTTCGGGATTGCGAATATCGATCGTCAGGAATACCTCGCCCGGGATGGTATTGCGGGAATTCGGCCTGACGTTCATTTCGCCGACCGTGGCGACCGCGCCCGGCGCAAATTCCAGCGCCAGGGACTGAACCGCGGAGATGATTTCAGCCGCGGCGACCAGCGCGTCGCGACGCCCGGGCATCGGCGTCGAGCCGGCGTGAGAATCCTGCCCCTTGAGAGTCAGGTCGTACCAGCGCTGCCCCTGGCCGCCGACCACGACGCCGACCTGCCTGCTTTCGGCCTCGAGAATCGGGCCCTGCTCGATGTGCGCCTCGAGCAGCGCGCCGATCGCGTGCTCGCCGCAGGCTGACTCGCCGAGATATCCGATGCGGCGCAGTTCGTCGCCGATGCTGCGCCCCTCGCTGTCGCTGCGCGCCCAGGCGTATTCCTTGTCGAACAGCCCGGCATAGACACCCGAGGCGATCATCGCCGGCGCGAATCGTGAACCTTCCTCGTTGGTCCAGACGACTGCCTCGACCGGTGCCTCGGTGGTAATCCCGTGGTCGTGCAGGCTGCGCAACACCTCCAGCGCGGCGAGCACGCCGTAGATCCCGTCGAACTTGCCGCCGTGCGGTTGGGTGTCGAGATGGCTGCCGGCGACTACCGGCGGCAGGTCGGGATTACGACCCTCGCGGCGCGCGAAGATATTGCCCATGTCGTCGATTTCGATACTGCAGCCGATCTCCCGGCACCAGCCGACGAACAGATCCCGTCCGGCGCGATCCTCGTCGGTCAAAGCCAGCCGGCAAGACCCGCCGTGTTCGCCCGGCCCGATTTCGGCGATCGACATGATGCTGTCCCACAGGCGCTGTCCGCTGACGCGCAAGTCCGCAATTTCGTTCATGCTGTTATTCCCGGGTTCGACCGCGGCGAACCCTGCCTTCGATTATTGAATGCGCCCGGCTAGGCCAGTTCGCCGCGCCAGCCGGTACCCTTGCCGATTACGTCCTCGAGAATTTCGATTTCGCGCGCCAGCTCCCGCGACAGGTTGAGCATCAGGATGCCGAACTCGCCCGGGTATTCCACGTGAAGATTGTAAAACTGGCTACTGCTGATACTCAATACCAGGCTGTCCTCCATCGCCACGTCGGTACCGTCGCGGACGATCAGCCCGATCATTTCATCGAATCCCATCTGCTCTCCGCGGGAAAAGTTTCGGGTCAGCACATCGTGCCCTTCCTGGTGCTTGTAATAGGCGATCTTGCCCTGCAGCACGATCTGGAAATCGTCGGCTTTTTCATGGTTGTGATCAATGTAGTCGCCCTTGTCCAGGCGTTCGATCTTGCCGTGCGTCACCAGGTCGACGATCACCTTTTCCGACAGCGCGCCGAAGGTCGATAATTCCTGCAGGTATGGGATGCCGAGGGACTCGATCACCTCGGCCGGATCGACTAGTTGCATGGGACGGGAATCGGACTGTTCACGGTTTCGGGTCGCGCAAGGCACGGATTATTGACCACGAAGAAGTATAGCGCGAGGCGATTGGCAGAAGCTGTGAATGGGAACACACATTACCGAGCGCACAATTGTCGCTTGCAGATCATGAATGTTTGACAAGATAACCGGTGCCGAAGTTCGTCAGTCGCGCGTCCCGGATGCGAGGCGGGTAACCGCGGCGGTAATCTCCGCGTTGGCGAAAGGCTTGGTCATGAATAGATCGGCACCGCACTCGAGCGCGGTCTCGCGGTCGATAGCCTGCCCCTTGGCGGTGAGCATCAATACCGGCAGACTCTTCCCTTTCGGATCCGCGCGAAGCTGGCGCAAAACCTCGTAACCGTCGAGTTCGGGCAACATCAAATCCAGCACCAGTACGTCGGGCTGTTGTTCGAGCGCGGTTGTCAGGGCCTGGCGGCCGTCAGTGGCAACGCTGATTTCGAAACCCGCCCGCTCCAGCAAGAAAGTGAGCGATTCGACGATATTGAGTTCGTCTTCAGCCAGCAGTACAGTCTTGGTCATGGCGCTCGGGATATAAAATTTGCGTTTTGTTACATCGATTAGACAACATCCTGGAAGGTACCGCAACCGCGCCGCGCGCGTTACGCGGCACAGGCGGCGGCAAGCCCGCCACTGCGGTAAATAGTTTACAGAATTATCCGTTGCGAGCAGGTTTAATTGACACAAATCCTCTAACATATCAACGAGATACTTGCCAATTTACCCGTATTGACTAATTATAATTGCATATTGCGGTGCACAAATCATCGGACCGCGATTATCCACGGGTCGCGTACCCGGAACTGAGCTGACAGGAGCATGGCATGACAGAGGACGCGGAAAACAACGAACTCACGCTGGCATTGAACACCATGCTGGAACGCGACTTCGTCTCGCCGCTGACATCGATTCGAGGCGTACTGGAAATCATCCGCGACTTCCCGGATCTCTCGACGGAAGAGCGCGACCGGTTTCTAGGCAACGCGATGGCTGACTGCGCGCGTCTCGAAGCGGGTATCGATCAACTCGCTTCCAGCGTCTACGCCGCGGTCGAAGACAGGCACCGCGATCGCCAAACGGCGGCAGCCGCGGAGATCGAATCCGAGTTCGCCGACCGCGTGCGCCTGTTCGACGACCTGCAGGTCGTCGAGGTCGATTTCAGCGACTTCGTGTTCAGTAATTCGGCGATGGTCAACGCTTTTTACGATTATCTCGAGCAGCGAATCGGGGCCACTGGACATCGCTGGTATATTCTCGTCAACTACCGCCATTGCAGCATCTGGCCCGAGGCCTGGGTGGCGTTCGCGCACCGCGGCCAGAATGTCAATACCGATTATTCCCTCGGCACCGTGCGCTACGTCGAAACCAGCGAACCGGACGAAGACACGAACCTGCTCGCCGACCCCGATTTGTTCGCATCGCGCGACGAGGCGCTGGCGCGTATCGACGAACTGCGCCGATCGGCGGACGCGGGCTAGCTCGAGCCGGTACCGGCTTCCTGCTCGGCGGGAGGCAGACCGAGGGCGAGATGCAGTCGAAAGAAACTGGTTTCGTCATCGGCAAATTCCAGCGTCAGGTCTCCACCCATGGTGCGCATGATCGCACGGCTTATCGACAGCCCGAGTCCGGCGCCGTGGTCGAGCTTACTGCGATGACCGCGACTGAATTTTTCGAAAATCGTCGCCGCTTCCTCGCGCTTGACCCCGCCGCCGTTGTCTGAAATATCGATGTGCAGGCTGTCGCCAGTGGATTCGCTGTGCACCAGTATTTCGGGTTGCTCGGAAGTGTTGTACTTGATCGAATTCGAAATCAGGTTGATCAGGACCTGCTGCATGCGGTCCTCGTTGGCCTGGACCCAGATCTTGCCGGGACCTGCCTGCCGGTGAATCCTGACGTGCTTCTTGCGGGCCAGGCCGTCGAGGGTATCGATCGTGGCATCGATGACCCGGGTCGCATCGACCGAGGAGATCGGCATTTCCAGCGTGCCGGCTTCGAGCCGGCCCATGTCGAGAATCTCGTCGAGCAACCGGGTCAGGCGCTGGCTTTCCTCGTGAATGATCGCAACGAAGCGCTGACGATCCTTGTCGGATATCGTTTCCGGGCTCAACAGGATTTCCGAAAAGGCCCGGATCGAGGTCATCGGGGTGCGCAATTCGTGACTGACCTGGCTCAAGAATTCGTCTTTCTGCGAATCGAGTTTGCGCAATTGCTCGTTGGCCCTGCGAAGTTCGTCGGCCATCATCGTCAGTTCGGCGGACTTGCTCGACAGCTCGCGCGAGGTTTCGATCAGACGCTGGGTTTCGTCGGCGATATCGATCAACTCGGTCATGCTGATACTGCCCCGGCCGGCTACCCGGGCGACCATTGCATGCGCCGAGGCGGCGCCGACATTACCCGCCAGTTCGCGTTCGAGCTGCACGATCATCGCGTCGGTCGGGCGCGGCAATCCACTGGAGAGGCCCTGTTCACGGGCCATGCTGTCGAACAGGGCGCGTGCCGGTTCGGTGCCGAGAATTCTCTGCGCGAGTACGAACAGATCTTCCGCGTTGGCCTGGCCGGGCTCGAAGCGTGTCGATTCGTTGGGCCGATTGCGAAACACGTCGACGAACAGCGCCCCCTGCAACCGGTCCAGCGGACTGGCTTCGGAGAGGACCGATACGATCATGAACACCAGCGTATTCGCGCCGAGGCTCCAGATCACTGCATGCACCAGCGGATCGAGGCCGACGAGGCCGAACAGCGCCTGCGGCTTGAGCGCCTCGATACCGAACAGCCCCTGGGTAAGAACATCGGTGCTCAGAATCACGCCACCGCTGAAGCTCGGCAGAAACAGCGTATAGGCCCAGAGCGCAAATCCGATGATCATCCCGGCCAGCGCGCCGCTGCGGGTAGCGCCGCGCCAGAAAATACCGCCGAGGAGACTGGGCAGGAACTGGGCGACACCGACGAAAGCGATCAGGCCGATCGCGGCCAGTGCATCCGAGCCCCCGCTGGCCTCGAAGTATAGAAACCCGAGACCCAGTACCGCGGCGATACTGATCCGACGGGAAATCAGCAACAGCTGGCGCACGTCGCCGCTGACCTCGCGACGGCCGTGCAACAGGTAAAGCGAAATCGGCACCACGATATGATTCGACACCATGGTGGATACCGCGATCGCGGCGACGATGACCATCGACGTGGCCGACGAAAAACCGCCCAGGAATGCGAACAGGGCCAGCTCTTCCTGGCCGAGCGACAGCGGCAGGGTCAGCACGTAGAGATCCGGGTTGGAATTCGCGGGCATGAACTTGAGTCCCGCGACCGCGATCGGCATGACGAACAGGGACATGCCCAGCAGGTAAAGCGGAAACGCCCAGGATGCGGTCGCAAGATGACGCTCGTCGACGTTTTCGACCACCGTGACCTGGAACTGCCGCGGCAGGCAGATGATCGCGCTTGCCGAGAGAAAGGTCAGCACCACCCAGCGCGCATCGAAAATGTTGCCGGCACCGTAAATCACCTCGGTATCGATATTTTCGAACACCGAACCGAGACCGCCGGCCACGCCGAAGACGACGAAAAGACCTACCGCCAGCAGCGCCGCCAGTTTGACCACGGCTTCCACCGCGATCGCCGCGACCACGCCGTGGTGGCGTTCGTTGGCGTCCACGTTACGGGTACCGAACAATATCGTGAACAGCGCCATGCCGGCGGCGACGACGAATGCATCGAGCGTCACATCGACATCGCCGACGATCGCCCGGTAGGTGCTGGTTACCGATTGCAGCTGCAGCGCGATATAGGGCGTGGTCGCGAGCAGAGCCATCAGCGTGACCAGTACCGCGATGCTTGAACTCTTGCCGTAGCGGGAAGAAATCAGATCGGCGATCGAGGTGATGCGGTGAACCCGCCCGATGCGCACCAGCTTGCGCAGCAGCCACCACCAGCCGATGAACACCAGCGTCGGGCCGAGGTAGATGGTAATGAACTCGAGACCGTTACGCGCGGCCGAGCCGACCGCACCGTAAAATGTCCACGAGGTGCAATAAACCGAAATCGACAGGGTGAAAATAATCGGCGACTGAATCCAGCCGGCATGACCCTGACGTGCGCGGCGATCGACATAGAAGGCCAGCGTAAACAGCAGCACCACATAGCCCAGACAAACCCCGAGTAGCAGGTCGACCGACAGCATTACTCGTTCCTGTCCTCGGTATCGCCGCCCTGCTCGTCGTCGACGGTGTCCCAGTAGACGCCATGCCGCAGGCGCCGGGACAGTATCGCGGTACCCGCGATCAGCGCACCCCAGACCACGAACAGGTAGAGCCCGGTAAACGGGATCCCGAGCACTCTGATATCAAGCTGGAAAATGCCGGCCAACGGCGGGGTCAGCAACAACGCACCCACCAGGGTCAGGATGAACGAGCGGTCGCTGTCCTTGCGGTCGGACGGGGACCGGTAGCGTTCAACGGAATCGGGCTTCATGGCGAGCACACTCTCCGTGGCGAATTGTTCGATTGTCGCGGCCGAGCATTTTCTCCACCGCGATCCAGCCAGATTTTAACCGCGACGGCAATACGAATCACCCGAAAACAGGCAAATACACGCGCATCATCCGGTCAGCGGGTCTGTCACCCGGTGCTTGCAGCTCCGTCGCGGGCAGGTACGGCAGGACAGCCCGACCGGCTCGATCGCGGTGTTTCGATCGGACGCATAAACCGTCTGCTGTGCATCGGTCTCGCCGATCACGCACATATCGGTGAGATAATGCCGCGCCTCGCCGAAACCGACGGTGCCGGTGCTACTGGCGCGGGCGACGAGAACGAAACTTTCCCCGGAGGGCATTTGCACATGTTGCCGCAATACCGAGTGCGGCGCCTGCTGGGCGCGATACAGAATCCATAACGGGCAGGAAGAACCGTAACGCGGCACCGCCAGACCCGGCAAATTGCGGGAACGGATGATATTACCCGAGGCATTGGCCTGGTAATAACCGAAGCGCGGGCCGTCGTCTTCGACCGGCAACGCGCTCAAGCGCTCGCAGATCATCTCGAAATCGACGCCGAACTCGTCCGCCAGTCGTTCGATATCGAATTTCAGTATCTCCGCGCGCTGTTTGAAGGCATCCATCGGCACGACGACCGCGGCAACCGCGTAGCGGTACAGGGTCTTATAGGTTCGGGCCCTGGCCATCTCGGTCTCGAGCCGGCTTTCCTGGGTAACGATTTGCCGCAGAATCCTGTCGAGACGGCTTTCGACCAGCGCCCTCGCCGCGGCGATGCGGCCGGTCATGGTCCCCTCGGGCAGGAGGGCGTGCAATTGCCCGGTACGTGCCTCGATTTCGGCGAAGTGGTTGTGGCGGTTATCGAACAGTTCATCGACCTCGTCCTGCGGAGTCAGCCTGCGCCGCGCCCAGGCGGCATTGTCGAAATAGCTCGCCAGCGCATCGCCGAGCTCGCTCAGGTGCCGGCTTTCCTCGTTAATGATGGCGTAAAACCGCTCGCGACGGTCCTTTTCGATATCGGGATGCTCGCCGACGATTTCGGAAGCCGAGTACAGCGACGCGATCCTCGTCAACATCTTGTGCACGGTCTCGCCGAGGAAGGGATCGTGATTCAGACGGTCCCCGAGCACCTGCGCGACATGGGTCGCCTGGTGCTCCGAGCGCGATAGCGCGACGATTCCGCGCGCCCACCCCGGGAAGCGGCCGATCAATTCGCCGATGCGCTTGTCCTCGACCCCGAGCGCCCGTAAATCGGGGTTCTGGGCGATTTCCTCGAGGGTCTCCAGCAGGCGCCGATCGGCGGCGCCGTCGAGTTGATCGAGAGGCAATTCGAGCGCCTCGGCCACCTTGCGCAACAGGGCGCCGCCGATGTCGCGCTTGTTGTGTTCGATGAGATTCAGGTAAGAAGCCGAAATCTCGACCTGGCGCGCCATATCGGCCTGGGTGACGCCGAGTTCACGCCTGCGCTCGCGGATTCGCGGGCCCAGGATATTGCGCTTCATGCTTTTTCTGGATGCGGCCATGGAAGGAGAATTAGTCAATAATTAACAAATTAACACTTTTCCCGCTTATAAAATTTACAAAACTATTCTTATTTTTCACATACTTATTGAAAGTTTATGGATAGTCAATAACCCTTGATGCGCTTTAGTGCATCAATGCGGCAAAAAGCGGAAGCCAAAACCCGTGAGCCGTGACTAAAAAACAACCTGGAGGATTCCTGAACAATGAGTAAATTCGATACCTCTCGGCGCAACTTCCTGAAGACCGGCGCTGCACTCGGCGTCGGTGTCTCGGCGCCAATGATCTTTACCAACGCCCATGCGGCTTATCTCAACGAGCCCAAGGGCTCCACCGTTACCCTGGGCTTCAACGTACCGCAAACCGGCGCTTACGCCGACGAAGGCGCGGACGAACTGCGCGCCTACAAACTCGCGGTCAAGCACATCAACGGCGAAGGCGACGGCGGCATGCTGAATACCTTTTCATCCAAGGCACTGGGCGGCAACGGCGTCAACGGCAAGAAGGTTGCCTTCGTGACCGGCGACACCCAGACCAAGTCCGACGCCGCGCGCGCTTCGGCCAAGCGCATGATCGAGAAAGACGGCGCCATCATGATTACCGGCGGTTCGTCCTCGGGCGTCGCCATCGCGGTCCAGGGTCTCTGCCAGGAGGCCGGCGTCATCTTCATGGCCGGACTGACCCACTCCAACGACACCACCGGCAAGGACAAGCGCGCCAACGGTTTTCGTCATTTCTTCAATACCGAGATGACCGGCGCCGCGCTCGCGCCCGTGCTGAAAAACGCCTATGGCACCGACCGCAGGGCCTACCACCTGACCGCCGACTACACCTGGGGCTGGTCGCAGGAAGGCTCGATCAAGAAGTACACCGAAAAACTCGGCTGGAAGACCGTGGCGGCGGTACGTACTCCGCTCGGCGCCGGCGACTTTTCGCAGTACATCACCCCGGTGCTGAACTCCGGCGCCGACGTGCTGGTACTCAACCACTACGGCAAGGACATGGTCAACTCTCTGACCCAGGCGGTCCAGTTCGGACTGCGCGACAAGATGGTCAACGGCAAGAAGTTCGTGATCGTCGTTCCGCTGTACTCGCGCCTGATGGCACAGGGTGCGGGCGAAAACGTCAAGGGCATCTTCGGTTCCACAAACTGGCACTGGTCTCTGCAGGACGCGGGCTCCAAGGCATTCGTCAAGTCATTCGGCCAGGAGTACGGTTTCCCGCCCAGCCAGGCCGCGCACACTTGCTACTGCCAGACGCTGCTCTACGCTGATGCCTGCCAGCGCGCCGGTACCTTCATGCCGAGTGCGGTGGGCAAGGAACTCGAGGGCTTCAAGTTCGACGGCCTCGGCAACGGTCCGACCGAATACCGAGCCGCCGACCACCAGTGCTTCAAGGACGTTCTCGTGGTTCAGGGTAAAGAAAACCCCTCGTCCAAGTTCGACTTGCTCGAGGTGGTCGAGGTTACTCCGCGTGCCCAGGTCGAATATCCCGCCAGCATGCTCGGTGGAGAACTCGGCCCGTACAACAACGGCTAGTAAAGGAATCTCGCGGCACAGGGACGTGCCATTGTTTGCTTCCGGCCGAACCCTTTCGGCTGGTATAAAGTCGCTGCTATATTGCGGCGTAGTTTAATCATGCAACCGGTAAGCTAGTGGACGCGTTTATACTGCAGATATTGAACGGGCTGGACAAGGGCGCAGCCTATGCGCTCATCGCATTAGGCCTTACCCTCGTTTTCGGCACCCTCGGGGTGGTCAATTTCGCCCATGGCGCGCTGTTCATGCTCGGTGCGTTTTGCGCGGTGGGATTGAAGGCCCTGCTGACGCTGGAAAAGGTTACTACTGACCCGAACCAGCTCACCGCCTGGGGCACGCCGATGGAAATTCGCACCCCCTACATCGAATCCTGGCTCGGCGACTTCGGTCATATACTGATCGATTATTCGGTGCCGCTGTCGATCCTGGTCGCGATTCCGGTCATGCTGTTGATCGGCGTGGTCATGGAACGCGGCCTGATCCGCCATTTCTACAAGCGCCTGCATGCCGAGCAGATCCTGGTCACCTTCGGTCTCGCCATCGTGTTGCAGGAAATCGTCAAGTCCCAGTTCGGCGCCAACCCGATTCCGCAGCCGGCGCCCGGGGCCGTCGCCGGCTCGGCCGACATCGGGATGCTACTGGGATTCGCCGAAAACGCGATCGTCTATCCCTGGTGGCGTATCGTATATCTGCTGTTCGCCGGCCTGGTCATCGGCGCGGTCTTCGCGTTCCTGCAATTCACGACCTTCGGCATGGTGGTGCGCGCGGGCATGGCGGATCGTGAGACCGTGGGCCTGCTCGGCATCGATATCGATCGGCGTTTCACCGTCGTCTTCGGCATCGCAGCCGTGGTCGCCGGCCTGGCGGGCGCCATGTATACGCCCATCCTGTCGCCCGATTACCACATGGGTATGGACTTCCTGGTACTCAGTTTCGTCGTCGTCGTAGTCGGCGGCATGGGCAGTCTCGGCGGCGCGGTGGCGGCGGGCTTCCTGCTCGGGGTACTGCAATCCTTCGCCTCGATGAACGAGGTCAAATCTGTGTTCCCCGGCATAGACCAGATCGTGATCTACCTGATCGCCGTGGTCGTGCTGCTGGTCAGGCCCCGCGGCCTGATGGGCCGCAGAGGCGTGATGGAGGACTGAGCGATGACCCGAAAAAAAGATCACCTGCTGATGGTCGGTTTCGTGCTCGCGGTCGCGTTGGGTCCGCTGGTCATGACCCCGATCGGCGGCGGCTACCCCGACCTGCTGCAAAAATTCGCGATCTTCGGCATCTTCGCGATCGGTTTCAATATCCTCTTCGGCCTGACCGGCTACCTGTCGTTCGGCCACGCGGCGTTTCTCGGCGTCGGCTCCTACACGGCGGTCTGGGCCTTCAAGCTGCTGACCATGAATGTGATCCCGGCACTGATCCTGGCGACCCTGTTCGGCGGCCTGTTCGCGCTGTTGATCGGCTTTATCGTATTGCGCCGTTCCGGTATCTACTTTTCGATCCTGACCCTGGCGTTCGCGCAGATGTCATACAACCTGGCCTACTCGGTGCTGACGCCGATCACCAACGGCGAAACCGGCTTGCAGCTGGCCCAGAACGACGCGCGCGTCCTCGACGCCCTGTTCGGCATCGAACGCGGCGAGGGCCTGCCGTCGACGTCGCTGTTCGGGATACCGATGTTCGGCTGGAGCGGTTACTATTTTTGCGGCGTGATGCTGATCATCATGTTCTACATTTCATTGCGCATCTACCGCTCGCCTTTCGGCATGATGCTGCGCGCGGTCAAGTCGAACCAGAACCGCATGGCCTACACCGGGCTGAATACCCGGCCCTACACGTTGGCCGCGTTCGTCATCTCCGGCATGTACGCCGGGCTGGCCGGCGGCCTGATGGCGATCACCGACCCGCTCGCGGGTGCCGAGCGCATGCAGTGGACCGCGAGCGGCGAAGTAGTACTGATGACGATACTCGGGGGTACCGGAACTCTGCTCGGTCCGGTGATCGGCGCCGGTGTCATCAAGTATTTCGAAAACATTTTCTCGTCGTTCAACGACGGCATTCTGATGAGCGCGTTTTCGTTTCTGCCTGAATTCCTGCAGCATGGCCTGGTGGCCATTATCGGGCTGTTCGTCGGCGATGGCTGGCAATTGACGCTAGGAGCCCTGTTCATGGTCATCGTCATCTTCCTGCCGGGCGGCCTGATGGAGGGCATCAGCAGGCTGGGCAAACTGATCAAGCGGTATCGCAATCCGCCCCCCGTGCCGGATAGCGAAATCGAGCCGCCGGTGAGCGAACGCTAGCCATGTCCATTCTGTCGATCAAAAACCTGAACAAGCAGTTCGGCGGCCTCAAGGCCCTGCACGAGGTCAACCTGGATATCGAACCCGGCACCGTGCACGCGATCATCGGGCCCAACGGCGCCGGTAAATCGACCCTGCTCAATTGCTGTATCGGCCGCCTGGATCCCGATACCGGCAGCGTCGATTTCGACGGCATGTCGCTGCTCGGCAAGCGGCCACACGAAATCAACCAGATCGGCGTCAGCCGGGTGTTCCAGACGCCGGAGATTTTTGGCGATCTGACCCTGGTCGAAAACGTGATGATCCCCGCCTTCGCGCGGCGCGACGGCGCCTACCGGATCAACGGCTGGAAGCCGGTGAGGGGCGAGTCTGAAATTCACGATATTTCGATGCAGATGCTGGAAGACGTGGGCCTGCACGGTATCGCCAGTACGGTCGCCAGCCAGCTGTCGCGCGGCGACAAACGCCGCCTCGAACTCGCCATGTGCCTGGTACAGAAACCCAAGCTGTTGCTGCTCGACGAACCCACGGCAGGCATGGCGCGGGCCGACACCAACAACACCATCGACCTGCTCAAGAAAATCGCCGCGCGCGGCTTAACCATGGCGATCATCGAACACGATATGCACGTGGTATTTTCGCTCGCCGAGAAAATTTCGGTACTGGCGCAGGGCACGGTCATCGCCGAGGGCGAACCCGACGAAATCAAGGGCCACCCGAAAGTGCAGGAAGCCTACCTCGGAGGAGCGCATCTGTGAACGAAACCGTAGATAACGCGGATATCCCGGGCGGGGATTCGTCGCTGACACCGCATGCCCCCGGCGTCGAGCCGGTCAAGGCGCAGGGCGGGCAGCGAGCTTTTTTCTCGGTCTGGGAACTGCACGCCTACTATGGTGAAAGTTACATCGTCCAGGGCGTAAGCTTCGACGTCCGCGAGGGTGAAATCGTCGCCTTGCTGGGGCGCAACGGCGCCGGCAAGACGTCGACGCTGCGCTCGCTCGCGCGCCTCGACTCACCCGAACTGCGTCACGGCGAGATCTGGCTCGACCACAAGCCGCTGCACGAGATGAGCGCTTACCAGGCCGCACAGAACGGGATTTCCCTGGTGCCCGAGGATCGGCGCATCATCCAGGGCCTGAGCGTCGAAGAGAACCTGCAACTGGCCCAGATCGCTCCCCCCCATGGGTGGAGCCTGGAGAGAATCTACGAATTGTTTCCCCGGCTCGGCGAACGCCGCGACCAGGAAGGCGTGACCCTGTCCGGCGGCGAGCAACAGATGCTCGCGGTCGCGCGCGCACTGGCGCGCGACGTCAAGTTACTGCTGCTCGACGAACCTTACGAGGGTCTCGCGCCGGTAATCGTGCACGAAATCGAGAAAACGCTAAACCAGATCAAGGCGCTCGGGATGACCACCATCATCGTCGAGCAAAACGCTGTCGCGGCGCTGCATCTCGCCGACCGCGCGTTGATCCTCGATATGGGAAAAATCGTCTTCGACGGCACCGCGCAGGAAGTACTCGACAACGACGACCTCAGGCACGAGTACCTGGCGATTTAAGACTGCAGCGGCGCATGCCGACTGTGGTCATTACCGACTTCTGCCGCGGGGCTGGTCCTGATTATCGACTTGAAAGCCGATACAGTTTCCGCCGGATACAGCGCAAATCGAAATCGACAGCCAGCCCTTCGACTGCCGCGGCCTCGAATTCTACCGGCAAGATCCTGGCCGTCCCGAGTAACCGGCTTCCATCATCGATCGAAAATACGGCGCATGCATTGTCTCGAAAAATATCGCAGCAAACTGGTCAGAAACGCCAATCGGCAGCTGCGTATCATCCTCGAATCGCCCGACGAATCGGCGGTGCACGATTTCCGCGTGGGCATCAAGCGGCTCAGGGCACTCTATGGATTCCTCGACCGGACCGATGAAAAGCTATCGGCGAAAAAGATACTCGGGCCTTATCGGGCGATGTTCAAAAAACTCGGCCCCCTTCGCGATGCGCATATCGCGATTCGCCTGATCGAGGACCTCGAGCCTGCACCGAATTCGCAATCGAGACAATTAATCAGTTTACTGAGAGCGGGAATTCGTCGGGATTACCGAAGCTTCCGCAATTTCCTCGGCAATGACCGGAGCTTATCGATAAAATTGCCGACCATTCGCGCCATCGGAATCCCGCCGGCAGCGATTTCAAGACAGAAACCAGCCTACCTCGAAGAGCTGTTGGCGAAAACCCTGTCTTCCGAAAAGCGGATTACCCCGGATGGCTGGCACCGTAAACGGATTCTGCTGAAACAGTATCGCTACACCCTGGAAGCTTTTGACCAGTGTCCGGGACAAAGCGTCGATGAGCGTTTACTCAGGCGGATCGCGATGCTCGAGCAACTGCTCGGCGACTGGCACGACCGGGTCGTTACCGCCGAACTACTGCAATCCCTGCCGAGTTCGGCGGCCGATCCCGCACCGTTGATCCGGCAATTGAAAAGCCAGGCTCGGGTGTTGCTTGGCGCGGCGAAAATATATCTCGTTAGGCTCGCTC
>JASFKL010000036.1:0-17553 GCA_050118655.1 Gammaproteobacteria bacterium
TTGAAGCAGGATGCATTGTGGCCGTTCCAGGTTCGATTGGTCAGGGTCAGGTGATTGAAAATGACTGCCTGCCGGGGCGACGCGGTGATTTTCAATGGCGGTCTGAACCCTTGCCGACGCAGCCATTTCTTGTCGAAGCAGCGCCCTTCCGCGATATCCTCGCGGGTTATCGCCTCGCTGATCGACATCGGCAACTTGATATAGCCGCCGGAAAGAAAATATCCCGGCTCGGCGTACTCGCGGTGCACGGCGACGAAATCTTTGCGCGGAATACAGTCACCGTCCGTCATGACGATATATTCACCGCGCGCGGCAACGATGGCCTTGTTCAAGATGCGGCATTTTTGAAATCCATCGTCTTCCTGCCAGAGGTGCAGAATCTCGAGGTCGGAATCGCGCTGGAAATTCTCGATCACCGCCCGGGTTTCGTCGCCCGAGCCATCGTCCGCAACCACCACTTCGAAATTCCCGTCGGTTTGATAATGGAAGCCCCACAGTACCTTCTCCAGCCAGGCTGGGGAATTGTAAGTGGTAAATATGACGCTGATTTTCAAAGATATGTTCGCGGCAAGTGCTAGCAGGCCCGCGAAGTTTACTGATTTCTCCGATAGCGCTCAAGCTTATCCCCGGCCTGGCGAACACCGCCCTCGTCGGACAAGAGAGGTCAGCTTCGGGGTGCCGTGAAATCCGCGCCGCGGGGCGCCGCGTTTACATCAATGTCAATTCTTGCTATACAGCCGGATTCGTCAAGTTACCGCCGGTGCGGCTGTAAGCGCTTGAGGATATGGAATTCCGCTTGCCGAAGAACCCGAACGGGCGGCCCGAACATGCTTTTTAACCCTCCAGTAGGGGTCTGCCGCAAAACATGGGCGCCGGGATAGCATTGGCGGCCCGTAATTTATGACCGGAACGCTGGCGACGGCTCGTCGCGGCAAGGACTGACAGTACTGGTTTAAATCCACATGGTTTTTGCATCGCATTCCTTCCTGGCCTTTCTGGCCCTGGTACTTCTCGCCTACTGGCTCGTAGGGCGCAGCGACGAGAAACTGGGCAAGCCGCTGCTGATCGTCGCCTCGTTCATTTTCTACGGCTACTGGATTCCTGCCTACCTGCTGCTGCTGATCGCATCGATTGTTTTCAACTTCGCGATCGTGCGCGCCGTGCTGCGCAACCGGTCGTCCGGTCATCGCCGCGCGTTGACGGCGCTCGGAATCGCACTCAACCTGGCGCTGATCGGGGTCTACAAATACGCGGCCTTCGCGGTCGAATCGTTCAACTGGGCCCTCGACACCGGCTTCACGGTACCCGATATCGTGTTACCGATCGGCATTTCATTTTTCACTTTCCAGCAGATCAGTTTGCTGGTCGATGCGTACAAGGGACGAATCGAACAGATACGCTTCTGGGATCATGTGCTGTTCATCAGCTTTTTCCCGCAGCTCATAGCGGGCCCCATCGTCAGGCAGCACGACATGCTGCCGCAACTCGCGGCGCGAAACGACTGGCGGCTGCGCGCCGATTCGCTTGCCGTGGGCATTGCCCTGTTTTCCGCCGGCTTATTCAAAAAGGCGGCCCTGATCGACCCCGTCGTCCCTTACCTCGACATTGTTTACCGGGCCGCCTCGCTGGGCGATCCGGTCGGTTTTATCGATGGCTGGGTAGCGGGTATCGGCTACGGGTTTCAGGTTTATTTCGATTTCTCGGCCTATTCGGACATGGCCATCGGCCTCGGTTTCATGTTCGGCCTGCACTTGCCGATCAACTTCTTTTCTCCCTACAAGGCCCATAGCATTCGCGATTTCTGGCGTCGCTGGCATATCAGCCTGTCCCGCTTCCTGCGCGACTACCTGTTCATACCGCTGGGGGGAAGCCGCCACGGACTCGCGCGTACCGTGCTCGCCTTGCTGGTCACCATGGCTCTGGGCGGACTCTGGCACGGAGCCGGCTGGACTTTCGTCATCTGGGGATTGCTGCATGGCGCCTATCTGTCGGTGAATCATCTGTGGCGCGCGCTGTTATCGCGATTCGCGCCCACTCTGCGCGGGCGGGTGCGACGCTGGCGGGTGCTGGCCTGGCTGGCGCATCTGGTATCGGTCGCCATCACCTTCCTGGCGGTGAGCTTCGCATGGGTATTCTTCCGTTCCCCCGACCTCGATAGTGCCATGCGTCTCGCCGAAGCCATGGTCGGGTTGTCCGGATGGCACGAGGTTGCTCTGCTGACGCGTGGCATCGTGCCCATGTTCCCGATATATTTCCTGATCGTCTGGACGCTGCCGAATACGATGGAAATTTTTCAGGCAACCAGGGCCGCCCTGCATGTCGACGAATACCGGGACGACAAGGTATCGCCCCTGCCCGGCTGGCTGTCTTTCAAGCTCACGGCCCGCTGGGCAGCCTCGTCTGCACTTATCTTCATCGTTGCCTGGTTCGCGTTATCGAACCTGAGCCCGTTTATCTATTTTCAATTCTGAGCGCTGATGAGCGAAACTTCCGTTAATGACGATCAGGCCGCCGAAGGAGGTCTTTCGGCGCGTCGTTTCCTGTGGATTTTCGCATCGCTGGTAATCGTCGTGGCAATGCTGGTCGCAACCGTCAACCTGGTTGCCTACCGCTACATGCTGCGACCGGAAAACCAGGCCATCGTGCAACTGCTGTCGGGATGGGGCAGGATGTACAAGCCGATTTTATACGACGAAATCGAGCCCGACGTCGCGGTATTCGGCGCCTCCTGGGCCAGGGATGCCTTCGATCCGATCGAGACCGGCAAATTGCTCGGCCTGAAGGTATTCAATCACGGGGTTTCCGGCTGTACTGCCTACGAGGCGCGCAGATTCGTCGATTCTTCGCTGCAGAATCCGAACCTCGAATCGGCGATAGTAAACCTGGATACTTTCTACGACCCCGAACTCGGGGCGCGAACCCGCTACGGTTTCGACGAATCCATCCTCGACGTGGATGCCGAGGGCCGGCCCAACCCCTGGGTCGGGCTGAAGCGAGCCTATTCGCTGGCACTGACCGGATGGGCCGCGGGCGCAAATGTCGAACTCATCCAGGCGATTCTGGCACGCGACGAGGGCGCCAGTCGGCCGGAATACCTGCGGGCCTACGATCAGGCGGACCATACGCGGCGCGGATACACGATGAAAAAAGTCAGGCAACGCATCTTTCCGAAACCGGGACAGACCGAGGCAGGAGCCGACACGCCGCCTTCGGAACTCGTGACCGACGGGAAATCTACCCAACTGGGTTTGGCGATCGACGGATTCTGCACCAATAACGTCGATGTCTACGCCTATTACACCCCCTCCCATACGCGGGGCCAGACCTGCGATCTGCAGGCCCGCGAAAAGATCGCCGTACTCGGATTCCTGCGGCAAAAACAGGCGCAATGCAAAGCGAAAATTCATTATTACGACTTCAATTACGCCAATGCGGTGACACTCGAGGGTGTGCTGTCCAGGGTCAAGGCCAGCAAATACTACCGGCCCGACGGCCATCCGCGGCCGACCGTGGGTCTGCTGATGAGCGCCCGCATGTTCGGCAAGGAATTTCCGCCCGGCACTTCGCAGGCCGTCAAGCGAGACTTCGGCGTGGATTTGCTCTCTTACCCGCAGCCCGAAAAATGGTTACTGGAAAGAGCCGCTCGCTGCGAGGGGGACTGGGGCAACAACGGCTACGAGGACTTCGTGAAATCGATGCAGGACAGCTGAATACCGGCAGGTGGTTTTTTTGCCTTTGGCGGCATTCGACGACACCGCAGCGGATCGAATACGGCCGCCTGTGACAGCCCGCATAACCAACGGCCGTTGCTTGTGATAACCTGTGCCGCAAACCGTCCAGGCCCTGAGCCGGCAAGCGCCGGTACGGGCCTGATCGTGCCGCGGATATGAGTCCATCGCCTTGACCCCGACTGTCGCAATTTTTCGCAAACGCCTGCTTTCCTACACGGAAACCTTTATCGCCGATCAGGGCCTGTTTTTGCCCAATTACAGGCCCCTGTTCTGCGGTTACCACGCCGATCCATCGGGACTCCAACTGCTCGGCGACGCGACGCGGATCCTGCTCGAGGAGTACGAGACGATACCTCGGCTTGCAAAAACCCGGCTGCGCCTCGGACTCGGAGGCGCCGGGACCTGGATAAATGCGATCGGGGAACAGTCCCCGTCGCTGATTCACGCGCATTTTTTCAATGACGGGATAGATGCCCTGAAGCTCGGACAGCGGCTCGCACTGCCGGTGATTACCACGGTTCACGGTCACGATATTACCAAACACGAAAATACCGCCGACGCGATAAAATCCGCCTCGCGGCTGTTCGACCGCGTCGACAGGATAATCGCGGTATCGGACTTCATTGCCGGGCAGGCGCTTGCGCTCGGCTGCCCGGAACAAAAGCTGGTGCAACATTATATCGGCATCGACCTGGAAAAGTTCAGCCAGCCCAAACTCGAGTCGGCAACTCCATCGCTGCTTTTCGTCGGCCGCCTGGTGGAAAAGAAAGGCTGCACCTACCTGTTACAGGCAATGGAACAATTGAAATCGAGGCATCCCGACCTGCATCTGACCGTCATCGGCGAAGGCGAGTTGAAATCCGCCCTGCGCGAGGAAGCCTCTCGCCGGCAATTGAACGTCGAGTTCGCCGGCAGCGCCGGCGCGGGCGAAATTCGTGATCGGCTGGCGCGTTGCTGGATTTTCGTCGCGCCGAGCATCGTCGCGGCCAGCGGCGATAGCGAGGGTCTCGGGATGGTATTTCTGGAGGCCCAGGCCCTGCAGACCCCGGTAGTCAGTTTTCGCAGCGGCGGTATCGTCGAAGCGGTCGAGGAAGGGAAAACGGCGCTGTTGAGCGACGAAAAAGACGCGGCCGGCCTCGCGCGCGATATCTCCGCACTACTGGAAGATTCCGGCCTGCGCCGCAGCATGGGCCTGGAAGGCCGCAAGCGTGTCGAAAGATATTTCGACGTACGCAAGCAGTGCGCCGAACTCGAATCGATTTACGCCGCGGTCAGATAGACCGGCCTCGAGAAACTCTGCTCGGGAACGAAGCCAAAATCCTTCCTGTAGCCGGGGCGCAGGATCTATAGATACCACTCGTACTCGCGCGGATGAATGTCCGCCATGAAGGCGTCGAATTCGGCCTGTTTTACATCGGCGTAGATTTGCAGGTAATCCGCGCCCAGATAATCGCTTAAAATTTCCGCCTGCCGCAGCGCGTCGAGCGCCCGCCAGATCGTCAAGGGCAATTTCGGGTCCGTCTCGGCGCCGGCATTTCCGCCGTGCCTGGCGCCGGGATCGAGTTTAGCCGAGAGACCGTGATGCACGCCGGCGAGTACCGTTGCCAGCACCAGGTAAGGATTCGCCTCGGCGCCCGAGACACGGTGTTCGATGCGCCGATTGGCATCGTCGCTGGGCGGAATTCGAAATGCGACCGAGCGGTTGTTGTCGCCCCAGTCGGTGGTCACGGGCACGAACTCGTCAGGCTTGAAACGCCGGTAAACGTTGAGGTTGGGCGCGAAAATAGCCATCGACTCGGCCATCGTCGCCTGCAGACCGGCCACCGCCTGCGCGAGAAATAGGTCGCCGTCCCCGTATCCCGGATCGAAAATGTTATTGCCGTCGGCATCGCAGAGGCTCAGATGCACATGCATGCCGCTACCGGACTGATCGGCGAACGGTTTCGACATGAAGCTCGCGTCGAAACCCCGCGCGCGGCTCACGCCCTGCACCGCGCGGCGCAGCAGCGCGGCGTGATCGGCAGCCAGCAACGGGGCGTCCTGGTGCTGCAGATTGATCTCGAACTGCCCGGCTCCGTATTCGCTGATCATCGAGGTCGTGGGTATATTCTGCATGCGGCAGGCGGATTCGATCGCTCCGAGTACTTCGTCGAACTCGTCGAGCTTGTCGAGCGACAACACCTTGCCGCTGGACTCGGGGATTCCGCTGCGCGGCGAACTCGCGGTCACCGGGGCGCCGTCGTCATCGCGCCTCGGATCGAGCAGGTAAAACTCGAGCTCGAGCGCGACCCTCGGGCTGAATCCAAGCGCCGTATAAGCTTGCAGGACCTTTTTCAAAACCTGCCTCGGCTCGTACCAAAGGGGCTTGCCGTCGCGATAATCCGCGAATTCGCAAAGCACCTGGGCCTTGTTGCCGGAAAGCCAGGGCACCGGGCACAGGGTTCCCGCCACGGGCACCGCGAAAGCGTCCGGATCGCCGTCCGAAAAGCCGTAGCCCATCGGGTCCTCGGTGTTGCCCATCACATCGACCAACTGCATCGCGCCGCAAACCGGCGTGCCCTTGTCGAATACCGCGGGGATCGCGTTCGCCGGCAGGCGCTTGCCGATCGCATTACCGCAAAGATCGACGATCAGGACATCGAGGTGCGAGGTGTCCGGGTTCGCCTTCAGAAATCGTTCAAATTCAGCGTGTTTGCCAGCCATGTCTATGTACTCCTGCGGTAAGCCGGTTCGAGCCTTTGCGGTTGGCCATCGTAAGCCTGCATGGTTTCGGCCGAATACTGCCGCAACCGGCCAATAAACCGCCGCCAGCGGCGTTCGATCTTGCGCCGCGCGAAGTAAGCGAAATTGTCGAGCCAGTTGATCGCGCTGTGGTTGCCGAGGCCGTCGATGACCACCAGACGGGCCCTTTCGCCCGAAAGCTTTTGAAACAATACATTGTAGCGGCCCATGTCGACGCTGAACACGATCCTGTTTTCGAGCAGATAACGCCCGAGTTCGTCGAGATAAGCGTCGAACTCGGCCACCGGGTAACCGCGTTCGAAGTGCCACCACAGCGACTTCGATACGCTGCCGTCGAAATCGGCGACCAGGTCGACCACGAAACCCGGGCCGAGATTGGTATCGACCCGGCCGTAAAATCGCGGCAGATGGCTGTAATCGTCCATGCCGCGCCGCTCGAGGGAGCGGTAAAGCTCGAGTTCGCGCCGGGTTTGCGTGTCGCTCTCGCCGCGCTGGATCTTGACGACCTTGCCGGCATCGTCCGGGTGCCGGTAACAGACGCGCTCCTGGCCGATACCGAGCGGTTCCCCGTTGATTTGTAAAACATCCCGCTGCATGACGCGCGCAAAGATAGCACGAAACCGGGGGCCTCGCTGTACCCGATTACGGCTTTGTAATATGCTCTCGTCATGCCATTGACCGACCAGGAAATCGAAACCTATCGCCGCGACGGACTGGTGATCCCCTCGGGCTATCGCTTGCCGTCGGAAACCCTGCAACGCATCGGCGAACTCTACGATAAACTGCTCGCGGACAACCGCGACAGCCCGGAATTTTCCGCCGACTTCATCCTCGGGCCGCACCTCGACGCCAACGGCACTTACGGCGTCAAGGGCGATCCGGAATGGCTCGACTTCGCGCGAATTCCCGAGATTCTCGACATGGTCGAGCAATTGATCGGCCCCGATTTCATTCTCTGGGGGATGACGATCTTCGGCAAACCCGCGAAGCACGGCAAGGCCACACCATGGCACCAGGACGGCGACTATTACCCGATCGAGCCGCTGGAAACCCTGACCGTGTGGATTTCGCTGGACGGTTCGACTCCCGAAAACGGCTGTATGCGCTTCATCCCGGGCTCGCACCGCGACCACCGGGTTTACTCGCATCATTTCGAGCATCGCGATGACTATACCCTGGCCCAGGTGATCGACGATGGCCAGGTCGACCTTGCACAGGCGCGCGATATCGTGCTCGAGCCCGGGCAGATCTCGCTGCACGATGTCTACCTGGTGCACGGATCCGGTCCCAACCTGTCGGACCGGCGGCGCATGGGCCTGGTCTTGCGTATCATGCCCGCAACCAGTTTCTACAACCACGACAGCGGCAAGATCAAGGAAGACGCCGGCTCGCCGCACGGCTATTCCAGCCGCGCGCTGTTCCTGCTGCGCGGCGAAGACCGCTCGGGGCGTAACGATTTCACCAGAGGGCATAATTGAAAACCGTCGGTTTCATCGGCGTGGGCGATCTTGCGCTTTACACTATCCGCGGATGGCGTCGGGGCGATTATGAAGGTCCGATCCTGCTGTCGCCGCGCAACCGCGAAAAAGCCGGACTGTTGCAGCGCGAATTCGATTGCGAGGTACGGGCCGACAATCAGGCAGTCGCCGACAGGGCGGACTACGTGTTCATCGCCACCCGCCCCGCCGACTGTCTCGAGACTCTCGCCGGGCTCACGTTCCGCGAGGGCCAGGTCCTGGTCAGCGTGGTCGCCGGCGTCGATACCGCTGCCCTGCGCGAGGTAGTCCCGGCCGATCTCGAAATCGTCCGTGCAATGCCGGTCAGCAGCGCCGAGGCCGGCGCCAGCCCGACGCTGATCTGCCCGGATGACGTATTCCTGCGACACTTGTTCGATCACTGCGGTAATACGATCGCCGTGGAAGACGAGGACCATTTCAACCAGGGCAGCATCCTGGCCTGCGTATACAGCTGGTTCTTCGCTCTCTACGGGGAATTGGTCGAAGCCACGCAGGGTCCGAAGCTGCCCGCCGATCTGAGCGCCGAACTGGTGATGGGCATGGCCCAGGGCGCGGCCCGGCTGGCACTGGCGAGGACCGGCACGACGCCGCAGGAAATCGCCGCCGGTATCGCTACCGAGGGTACCTATTCGAAACTCGGACTCGATCTGCTGAAGCAGCATCGGGCTTTCGAGCCCTGGCACGAAGCCTGCAAGCTACTCGAACAGAAGCTCGCCAGCGACAGTTGACCTTGTACCCTTATGAAACCCGGTCCCGCGCCGGCATGTGCCGTGCCCGTGCACGCCGGTTAGTACATCGACAAAATCGCCGATGAAATTCACCGTTCGAAGCCCCAGAGATTTTTAACAGTCGGGACAATCAGTTAGGATGCATTCGTCATTGATGAGTCAACAGCTGTCGACTTTCCTGGACATACTTCACGTGGCCGGTCGATTGCCCGGTGCAGGATTCCCGCTGGGCGCGGCGACCGGGAGCGTGGCTTTGGAATTTTCCGGCAAGCTGCCCGAAACGCGGCGCCGCCGGGCGAGCGGTAACGAGCGGGATTAAAACCGCCGGGCGCATTTGACCCGCCCGGCCTCGATGGTCTTTAATGGCGTTCCTGTCAAAGCCGGTACCCGAACATGGCCAACACCGACACCTGCATTTACCTGGGCCAGGCCCTGGCCGATTACGGCTTCAAGGACGGCCATCCCTTCGGTCCCCAGCGTCACGACGCTTTCCGTGACGAATTGATTCGCAAGGGGCTCGACAAGCGCCTGGCCGTGCAAATCCCGGTCGCCGCGAGCAGCGACCGGCTGGAGTTGTTTCATACCGGCGATTACATCGAAAAGGTGCGCGATTATTCGCTCTCCGGGCACGGTTACCTCGACGCCGGGGATACTCCCTCCTTCGTCGGCATGTTCGAAGCGGCCAGTCACGTCGCGGGTTCGGTCACCGATGCCATCGACCGTATCATGAAGGGCGAATTCAGGCGTGCCTTCTCGCCGATCGCGGGACTGCATCACGCTCGCCGCCACGTCGCGGCAGGATTTTGCGTATTCAACGACTGCGGCATCGCGATCGAATACCTGCGCGCGCAATACGGCATCAAACGCGTCGCCTACGTCGATATCGACGCGCACCACGGGGACGGGGTCTTCTACAGCTTCGAGGACGATCCCGACCTGATCTTCGCGGATATTCACCAGGATGGCCGCACCCTGTATCCCGGCACGGGCTTCGTCAACGAAACCGGCACCGGCGCCGCCGAGGGCACCAAGCTCAACCTGCCCGTACCGCCGTTTTCGACCGATGCAGTATTCCGGGAAGTCTGGCCGATCGTCGAGGATTACCTGCGCAAACACGAACCGGAGTTCATCCTGCTGCAATGCGGCGCCGACAGTATCAAGGGAGACCCCATCACCAACATGGAGTTCAGCCCTGCAGCGCACGGGCAGGCGGCGGCGAGCCTAAGAAAAATAGCCGACGATTATTGCGAGGGACGAATGCTGGCGATGGGCGGCGGGGGCTACAACCACGACAATATCGCGCAGGGCTGGACTTCCGTGGTCGACGCGATGTCGAGACCGGCCGAACGCTCGCCCGATTGATCGAACCGACGGGTTACTCCCAGCGGACATAGGCCTCGTCGGCGATCGCCGCGCGTAACAATTCGATCAGCGGCATCGCCCGGGTATGCAGTTCGACCCTGGGCTGATCGTCGTCGTCCTCGCCTGCTGACTCCGCCTGCCGGGGCAGTTTCGCCAACGCATTCTCGAGGTTCTCGAGCGCCGCGGGCAAGTCCTCGGGCTTGATCGCGCCGGGTACAGCGGTGCCGAAATCCATCATTTCCAGCATCCGGGTGCCGACTTCGCCGAACATAGTGATATTGGCATAAGCTTTCGTCTTGAAGGTGATCAGCATCGTCATCAACCTCGATCGAGCACGTACTGCAGGATTCCCCCGGCCTCGTAGTAAGCCACCTCGTCGCGGGTATCGATACGACACAATACGTCGACCGACAGCACGCTTCCCGATCTGTCGGTAACCGACAGTTCGAGTTTCTGGCCGGGCTCGAGGCCTTTTTGCATTCCGCTGATACTGATAGTCTCTTCGCCGGTCAACTTGAGCTGCTTGCGGTCGAAGCCATCGATGAATTGCAGCGGCAGCACGCCCATGCCGATCAGGTTGGAACGGTGTATGCGTTCGAAGCTCTCGGCAACGACCGCCTTGACACCGAGCAGCCGGGTGCCCTTGGCCGCCCAGTCGCGGCTCGAACCCGTACCGTACTCCTTGCCCGCGACGACCACCAGCGGGGTTCCCTCGGACTGGTATTTCATCGCCGCGTCGTAAATGCTCATCTGTTCGCCTTTCGGCATCAGCCGGGTGACACCGCCCTCGACATCGGGAGTCATTTCGTTGCGGATGCGGATATTGGCGAAGGTGCCGCGCATCATCAATTCGTGGTTTCCGCGCCTCGACCCGTAGGAATTGAAGCCGCTGCGCTCCACGCCGCGCTCGAGTAAATACTTGCCGGCCGGACTGTCGACCGCGATCGCCCCGGCCGGGGAGATATGGTCGGTGGTAATCGAATCGCCGAATATCGCCAGGATACGAGCCTGCATGATCGGTTCCAGCTGCTTGCTGTTGTCGAGGCTGAAATACGGCGGGTTACGAATATAGGTCGACTCGTCGTCCCAGGGATAAGTCATGTTCTGGTCGACCTCGATGCTGCGCCAGTTTTCGTCGCCGCTGAACACGTCGGCATACTGGCTGTTGAACATGCTCTCGTTGACTTTCATGACTTCGTCCGCGATCGCCTGGTTGCTCGGCCAGATGTCGCGCAAATAAACGGGCTTGCCCTCGGCGGTAGGGCCGAGCGGCTCCGAGGTCAGATCGATGCGGGTGCTGCCGGCCAGCGCATAGGCGACCACCAGCGGCGGCGACGCCAGCCAGTTGGCCCTGACCAGTTGGTGAATGCGGCCTTCGAAATTACGGTTGCCGGAGAGCACGCTGGCGACGGTCAGGTTCCTGTCGCGGATTTGCTTTTCGATCGCGGGCGGCAGGGGTCCGGAATTACCGATGCAGGTGGTACAGCCGTAGCCGACCAGGTTGAAACCGATCGCATCCAGGTCCTCCTGCAAGCCGGTGGCCGTCAGGTACTCGGTGACCACCTTGGAACCCGGTGCCAGCGAGGTTTTAACCCAGGGCCTGGTCGACAGCCCCAGCGCGCGGGCGTTGCGCGCGACCAGCCCGGCGGCCATCATGACCTTGGGATTAGAGGTGTTGGTGCAGGAAGTCACCGCGGCGATGACCACGTCGCCGTCGAGCAATTCGTCGTCGCTGCCGCGTTGGTTCGCGGGATCGCCGTCGATTATTTCCTGGGTGGCGGCCTTGATCCCCGACAACGCGACCCGGTCCTGCGGGCGTTTCGGACCGGCCAGCGAGGCCTCGACACTCGACAGGTCCAGGGTCAGGGTGCTGCTGAATACCGGGTCCGGGGTATCGGGCTGGTACCACATGCCCTGGGCGCGGCAATAGGCTTCTACCAGATCCCGGGTCTGCCGGTCGCGGCCGGTCAGGCCCAGGTAACGCAGGGTTTCCTCGTCGACCGGAAAAAAGCCGCAGGTCGCGCCGTACTCTGGGGCCATGTTGGCCAGCGTCGCCCGATCGGCGAGCGGCAGATCGGCCAGGCCCTCGCCGAAAAACTCGACGAACTTGCCGACCACGCCGTGCTCGCGCAGCATCTGCGTCACCGTGAGCACCAGGTCGGTCGCGGTAATGCCCTCGCGAAGCTGGCCGGTGAACTGGAATCCGACCACTTCCGGAAGCAGCAGGGATATCGGTTGGCCGAGCATGCCCGCCTCGGCCTCGATGCCGCCGACACCCCAGCCCAGAACGCCGAGACCGTTGATCATCGTGGTGTGCGAGTCGGTGCCGACCAGCGAGTCCGGGAATGCGTAGGTCTTGCCGTCGACTTCCTGTTGCCAGACCGTCTTCGCGAGATATTCCAGGTTGACCTGGTGACAAATCCCGGTGCCCGGCGGCACCACGCGGAAATTGTCGAACGCCCCCGCGCCCCATTTCAGGAACCGGTAGCGCTCGTCGTTGCGCTTGACTTCGAGCGCTACGTTGGCGGCGAACGCGCCGGGGCTGGCGAATTCATCGACCATGACCGAGTGGTCGATGACCAGGTCGATCGGAATTTGCGGATTGATTCTCTGCGGGTCGTCGGCCGCGTCGCGCATCGCCGCGAGGTCGACCACCGCGGGCACGCCGGTCAGGTCCTGCATCAGCACGCGCGACGGCCTGAAGGCAATTTCGCGCTGCGAACTGCGCGTTTCTACCCAGTCCCCGAAGGCGGCCACATCGCCCTTGCCGTTTTCGCCTCCCTGTTCGAAGCGCAGCACGTTTTCCAGTAAAACTTTTAACGAGTAGGGAAGTTTTTCGATCGCCGGTACTTCGGCGGCGAGTTTTTCGAGACTGTAATAGTGATACTCACGGTCGCCGACCTTGAGCGCAGAAAGTGTGTCGAAACTGTTGTTGCCTGGTGTCATATAGCATCTCCGGCTTGCTGGTCAGCGGAGATTATAACGCGTTACTCACACTGGAAATGGATAAGATTGTCGTCGTTGAGGTCGATTTTCTTGCCGAGACTGATAAATCCGGAACCGAACAGCGTATATTCCTCGCGGCGCAGGTACACGTCCTGCCCATCCACGGTACGCACGAAAGTTCCGTTGGTACTCTGGTCCGCAATCACGAATTTGCCCCGCCGATGCTCGATACGCGAATGGTATCGCGAGATCAGGTCGCCCTTGACGACAAGTTCGCAATCCTTGCCGCGGCCAAGAATGAACGGCTCCGAATCGGCGCTTATCGCCTTTGTGTTGCCATCGTACCTGAGCGTCAGCCTGGTGGTCTGGTCGGAGCGCGTCGGATTGGTAAAACTGCTCAGGGTTGCCATATTGGTGATATCGGCATCCGATTCCCAGGCAACCAGATAGACGTCGAGCTGCTCGTTTCGACCCTTGACACGCAACCTGTCGTAGGGGCGCATGGTAGCGGCAAGATCGGCGTTTTTCAGCATGAACGCGATTTCCTGGGTGCAGAGTATCTGTCGCGCCTTGGCCATGCTGGCGATGCGCGCCGCGACATTGACCGTATCGCCGAAGATATCGTCGTTTTCGAGAATCGCGCTGCCGTATTGCATGCCGATGCGGATCGACACGCCGACAGTATCGGGCAAGCGGTCGTCTTCCATGGTTTCCTGAATCGCCTTGGCGGCGTTTACCGCGTCGTCGACACTGACGAAATACACCAGGATTTCGTCGCCGATGGTCTTCACGAGCTTGCCGTCGTGACGACTCGAGATCGAGATCAATTCGTTGAGAGCCTTGGATATCCGCTCCCGGGCGAGGTCGTCGCCCATGTTTTCGTACATCGAGGTGCTACCCGCGACATCGGCAAACATAACCACGCAATTGATCGTTTCTCGCGCCACTAAGAAAATTCCTTATTTACCCGCGGTCTGGACCGATCCGTCGTCGAGCCATTGGTATGGCCGACCCGGTTCCGGGGAACTGGTTAAACCGGTCTCGCCCGCCGCAATTTTTATTTCCGCGGAGTCTACCATGAATAGTCCAGTTGTTCCTTAAGTTTATATAGCATGTTACTGAATAATATGAAGAATCAGGGCCGGGCAAGAGCCGATACATGGTCGATCGCGCGCTGAATCCGAAGCAGGCTGCGCTGCCTGCCGAGCAACTCGAGGGTCTGGTCGATCGGCGGCGAAAAGGATCCGCCGGTGACCGCGACGCGCAGCGGCTGACCCACCTTGCCCATGCCGACATCGAGCTGCACGGTGACCTTTTCGATGGCCGCGTGGATCGAGGCCGTGTCCCACGAATCCAGCCCGGAAAGCAGCTCGTGGGCGCGCTGCAACGGCTCGAGCGCCGCGGGTTTGAATACCTTGCCGGCCGCCTTCGCATCGTAATCCTCGAATTCCTCGAAGCAGTAGCGGATGCTGTCCACCAGTCCGTTGACCGTTATCGCGCGCTGGCGGTAGAGATCGACGAGCGCGTCGAGATCGAGTTGAGGATCGAAAGCCATTCCGAGATCGTCGAGCCGTTGTTTTACCAGAGCGACAATATTCTCCAGTGGCCGGTGCATGAGGTAGTGCTGGTTGATCCAGTTCAGCTTCTCGGTATTGAACGAAGAAGCCGAGCGATTCAGCGCATCGAGCGAGAAATTGCCGATCATTTCCTCGCGGCTGAATATCTCCTGGTCGCCGTGAGACCAGCCCAGCCGTACGAGGTAATTCAGCATCGCCTGCGGCAGGTAGCCGGCGTCGCGGTATTCCATCACCCCGACAGCGCCGTGGCGTTTCGACAGCCGTTTGCCGTCGTCGCCGAGAATCATCGGTACGTGCGCATACTCCGGGATCGCGGCGTCGAGTGCATGCAGGATATTGATCTGCCGGGGCGTATTGTTGACATGATCGTCGCCGCGCAGGACGTGGGTGATCTCCATGTCCATGTCGTCGACCACCACCGACAGGTTATAGGTCGGGCTGCCGTCGCCGCGGGCGATGACGAGATCGTCGAGTTCGCGGTTGTCGACGCTGATCTCGCCCTTGACGTGGTCTCTGAAACTGACCAGTCCCTGCAGCGGATTCTTAAAGCGCACCACCATCGGTGTATTTTCGTCGGGAACGAGTCCGAGATCGCGGCAACAGCCGTCGTAGCGGGGCTTTTGCTTGTCGGCCATCTGCCGCTCGCGAAGCGCTTCGAGGCGTTCGCGCGAACACCGACAATAATAGGCATCGCCCTGCTTGATCAACTGCTCGATGACCTCGCGGTAGCGGTCGAATCGTCGAGTCTGGTAAAAAGGTCCCTCGTCGTAATCGAGACCGAGCCAGTCCATGCCGTCGAGTATTGCCTGTACCGATTCGGCCGTCGAACGCTCGAGATCGGTATCCTCGATGCGCAACACGAACTTGCCGCCCGTCTTGCGGGCAAGCAGCCAGCAAAACAGGGCGGTTCTGGCGCCGCCGACATGCAGCACTCCGGTGGGGCTCGGTGCGAATCGGGTCTTGATCATTGATTTCGAACTGGAACGGAAACGGCCGGTATTCTACCGGAATATCGCCGTGGCGGCCCGATTAAATATTTCGCTAAAACCGCTTCTTGATTTCGAGCACCGATCCCGCGTGTTGCATGCGGGTATGTTTGAGGAAGGAGTTGCCGAGCAACACGTCGGCGGGTTGGTCTCCGACAATCACCGTCGCATCGACGTTCAGTACTTCGATGCCGCCGACGCTGATGGAATCGAGCTTGACCTGCCAGACCGGCACAATCGCGGAGGCGGTCTGCGCGGTACTCGGAACACCGCTGCGGTAATCGATCTTCAGACTGCGCGCCTTGCGCCCGCTCATGGTCACGTAAGTGGCGCCGGTATCGACCAGGAATCGGGTTGTCTCGCCGTTGATCTTGCCGTCGGTGTAATACATACCTAGCGAATCCGGGTATATTCTGAAGCTGCTGCGATCGGGCTTCTTGTAGTTGCCGGCAATCGAGCGGTTCAGGTCGAGTTCCATTTCTTCGCCGTCGATAACCACCACGGCGCCGCGGCCGGAAGCCGACTTCAGCAATACGCCCTTGAAGGTTTCTCCGCTGGAAACGATTTTCTGCTCGTCGCCGATCCGCAGCAGCGCCTTGTCGGCGAACAGCGCAATCACCTTGACTTCCGCGGCCGCGAAGACTCCGGTAGACGAGAAAACGAGCAGTATCGCGGCGATGGTTTTACCTGGGTTCATCATCCAACCATTATTTGCAGAGCAATGTGCATGCAGGCCAGTGCATAGAGACCCGCGAGCAAGTCGTCAAACATTACGCCGAGCCCTCCGGGCACCCGCCGGTCGGCAATTTTCACCGGCCAGGGCTTGACGATGTCGAACAGTCTAAATAGCACAAATCCGAGCAGAATCCACTGCCAGCCCACCGGCACGGCGATCATCGTGACCCAGAAGCCGACGATTTCGTCCCAGACGATTCCGCCGTGATCGTGCACGCCCAGCGCCTTGCCGGTATGTCCGCACAGCCAGATTCCGCAGCAAAAACCGACACCGACGATCGCCAGGTACCACGGCAGGGCGAGCTGCGCGATCGCCAGATAGAGCGGTACCGCGACCAGGGTGCCCCAGGTGCCCGGCGCTACCGGCGCCAGGCCGGCGCCGAATCCCAGCGACAGGAAATGCCGGGGATCGAGCAGCATGCGGGGCGGAATCTTACGCAAAATGCCGGTATCCCTGCCGCTGTTCCAGGTCGATCGATTCCTTGCCCGCACGCAGCCTGTAACCGGATTCGGTAATCGTACCGATAACCGTCAAAGGGCATCCCGGATTGTCCCGGTTCCAGTTCTCGATCTCGTCGCGGTCGGTCGCGGCGACGGTGCAGCAAATCTCGTAATCGTCGCCGGCCGAGAGCGCATAGTCGTATTCACCCTGCGCCTCGATCCAGTCATCGACCGGCAGCGCGGCTCGATCGATTTCGGCGCCGCGGCCGCTGGCTTCGAGGATATGCCGCAGGTCACCGAGCAGACCGTCCGAAATATCGATCGCCGACGTCGCGAACCGCCGCAGGAAAGGCGCCAGTTCGAGCCGCGGTTGCGGACGATTCAGCGCGCGCAGGCATTTTTCGACCCTTGCCCGGGGCAACTCGATCTCGCCTCGCAGATGCGCGAGGCCGAGCGCCGCGTTACCGAGTTGCCCGCTGACCGCGACGATGTCGCCCGCGCCTGCGCCGGCGCGCGTAACGTAGCCGCCGGTGGTTACGAATCCGGCGATCTGTACGGCGACTGCGAGTTGTCCGCGGCAGGTGTCGCCGCCGACGAGTTCGACCTCGAAGAGTTCGGCGGCCTCGCGCAAGCCGGCCGCAAAACCGCCGAGCCATTGCTCATCGACCTCGGACAGGGTTAGCGACATCTGGAACCATTCGGGGCGCGCGGCCATCGCGGCGAGATCGCTGACGTTCACGGCGAGCGCCTTGTAGGCGATATCGGCGGGATCCGTATCGAGCGGAAAA
>JASFKL010000037.1:0-17434 GCA_050118655.1 Gammaproteobacteria bacterium
TGCGAGCCCGGGACGTCGAGATCGGCAACCAGCGCCCGCGCCTGCGCCTGGTGACTCATCTCGACATCGACGATGCCGGCATCGAACGCGCCATCGATGCTTTTCGTTCCTACTACCGCTGACAGTGAAATGAGCGCCTCGCCCATCGATCGGCTGGTTCTCGATGACGACTGGAGCGACCTCGGCCGATTCCGCGAAATGCCGCGAATCGATTTCGAACGGATGTCCGATTACCGTATCGGCCGCCTGCGGGAGCAGTTACGCTTGCACGACGCGGCGCTGGTGATCCTGGTCAATCCGATCAGCCTGCGCTATGCGGTCGATTACCGCAGTTACATGCTGTTCCAGTCGCACATCCCGACGGTCTACCTGTTTTTGCCGCAGGACGGCCCGACGGTATTTTACGGTTGTTACTACGACGTGCCGCAGGTCGACGATTTCCGCCCCGGCAGGCCGCACGCCTTTTTCGACGGCGGCACCAATATCGACATGGCCGCGCGGGACCTGGCCGACGACGTCGCCGCCTATCTGGACGAAATCGGCAGCAGCAACCGGCGCGTGGCCATCGAGTACGTCAACCCGTCGGTGACGCAGGCGCTGGAAGCGCGCGGCATCGAGGTGCTCGACGGGGTGCGCATCTCCGAGCAGGCGCGCGTAATCAAGTCCGAGGACGAGATTGCCTGCATGCGCTGGGCAATCGCGGTCGCCGAGCACGGCGCGGCGATGGTCAAAAAGGCGCTGCAGCCCGGGGTTACCGAACTGCAGCTCTGGGGGTTGCTGAACTATACCAATATCGCCAATAACGGCGACTGGCACGAGGGGCGCATGCTGTCCTCGGGTTCGCGTATCAATCCCTGGCTGCAGGAAGCCAGTCCGCGCCGCATCGAGTCCGGCGACCTGGTCGGCTTCGACACCGACATGGTCGGGCCGTTCGGCTACTTCGTCGATCTGTCGCGAACTTTTCATTGCGGTCCGGCGAAGCCCACGCGCCGCCAAAAGCAGATATACCGCATGGCGGTGGAACAGATCGAGCACAACCTGAAGCTGGTCTATCCCGGCATGACGCTTACCGAGATGCAGCGCCGCGCATTCCCGGTGCCCGAGGAATGCCGGGAAAATTCTTATCCCTGCATCATGCACGCGGTCGGCATGTGCGACGAGTATCCGCAGGCGAAGCATCTGTTCCGCGAAGAAAATCCCTACGATTGCACGCTCGAGGCCGGGATGGTTGTCTGTGTCGAAAGTTACATGGGACCGAAGGGTGAACGCGACGGCGTCAAGCTCGAGCAGCAGGTGCTGATCACCGACGACGGGTACGAACTCTTGACCACTTATCCCTGGGAAGCGACGCTGCTCGACTGACCCCCACGCACTTCTCGGCAAGGCGCCTGAACTTAAAAGGCACCCCGAATCCAGGCAATTTTATGCTGACCACATACCACCGCCAAATAAATTGGGTCAGAGCAAAATTAAAGGATTGATATTAATTTAGCTCTGACCCGAATTTATGGAGCGGTTCTGGTAGCATTGGAGGCCGGGAGGTGACGAGCATGGCTGACTTCGATCTCGATGAATTCGTGCATCAATTGCGCGGAGCGGCGCGCGGCAGGGAGGCGGCAAAAAAAGTCCGCGCGATCATGACCCGGGCCCTCGGCGACCCCGGCGCGATCGCCAGGGCGATGCCGGATTTCGAGGCAGACGATGAAATCCTGTTCGAGGACGACAGCGTTTCGATCTGGTTCGTGCGCTTCGTGCCCGGCATCCACGTACCGCCGCACGATCATCAGACCACCGCGACGATCGGCGTTTACGAGGGAGCGGAAGACAATCATTTCTACCTGCGCGAACCCGGCCGGCTGGCCCACAGGACCAGCCGGCGCGTGCACCCGGGCGAGGTGATCGCGCTCAGGCCCGACGGTATTCATTCGGTCGAGGCCGCCAACCGCGAGCCCTGTTGCGGGATTCACGTTTACCTCGCGGCGCTGACGAAAATCGAGCGCTCGCTGTTCGACTGGGAAACGGGCGAGGCGACGCCCTATACGGAAGAATCCTACGAGGCGATGAAACGAATCGTCGAATAAATGATTTATGGGCATCTGCCCACAAAACTATTGCTGTAGAAATTTGGGCAGTATTCTTGCTTTCGATATCGGGTCGGCGTAGGCTGGACCGTCGACACCAGGCCCGGAGCAATTCGATGAGCAATTCCACCGAGGCAATACTCGGCGAGGTCGAGCGCTATTGCCGCCGCGCCGGAATCGCGGAAACGACTTTCGGTCGCGAGGCGGTCAACGACGGCAAGCTGTGTTCGCGCTTGCGGGCGGGCGGTAACCTGACACTGGAAACCGCCGAGCGCATCCGCGATTACATCGCCGCCCGGGGCGGCAGCGACGAGGACCGGACAGGAGGGGACGCCGCGGCCGAGCCGCAGGCCCCGGCGAAACACGGCCCCGACTCACGGCCGTTTCGCTTCTACGACAACCGCCAGAAATACCTCGCATTCGTCAATACCTGCAACGAAAAGTGGAAAGTGGCCGAGCGCGCCACGCAGGAACTGACCCACGTTCGCCCGTCGCCGCCGGCATTGCGCCTGTTCGACGCCGGCGTCGGCGACGGCACCGTGCTCGGGCACTTGATGCGCGCCATGCACCGGCGTTTCCCGACCATCCCGTTTTTTATCGTCGGCAAGGAGATCAGCCTCGAGGACGTTCGCCTGACGCTCGAGAAATTGCCGGACCGTTTCATCGAGCATCCTTCGAGCGTGATTATCGTCACCAACCTGTATTACGCCGAGGCGCCCTGGCTGATGCCCAACGACGTCGCCAAGGCGGCCGCGCTGAACTGGATCGATATGCCGCTGCAGGGAGATTCCGCCTACGAATTCGGCGAGCAACTGCGCGGTATCGACAAGGAGCTGGTCGACGGCTGGCAGGTCAAGGCAAGCGAAAAATCGGGTAACCCGATGTACGTGCGGCCGTCGGTACTGGTCATTTACCGGGAGGATCACCGCTTCCTGCTCGACGACGTCATTCCGCGGCGCGGCCAGGCGGCTGGCGGCAATTACGATCTGGTGCTCGCCTCGCAACCCTGGCGCGCGCGCATGGATGCCGAATTCAAGGTCAGGCACGTGCTCGGCCCGCTGGTCAGGAGCCTGCGGCCCGGCGGGCGGGTATTGACCGTGCAATCCTGCGGCGACGATCCGGGACTCGAACTGATCCGCCAAATCTGGCCCGACGAGGACCCGTTCCGGGTCGATCGTCACGAATTGATCAAGGTACTGAAGGAAAACCTGGGCCGCGGCGCACAGGCTTATAACTTCAACACCGGTTCCGACGCCAAGTCGATATTTCGTTACCGCATGCACACCCTGCCGACCGAAATCTCCGAGGCGATCGGTACATCGACGCTGTTCGCGGCCTGGAACGCGGCCATCTACGTCGGTCAGATCGAGGACGAGCGGCTCGAGCCCGTGGTTTCGTCCGGCGCCTATCTCGACGCCACCGCCAATATCCTGCACAAGCACAACGGCATCTGGTTCAACGACGAGACCTTCGTCGTCTCGCGCAAGCGCGATACCTGAGGAAAGCGCGGGCCGGAACTGCGATGATACGGCTGCCGGAATTCCCGGGCTGGCCGTCATGATCGAACACTTCGGACATTCGCCGCTCCACCGTCGCCTCGCCATCCTCACGTTCGCCGGCTCCGGGATGGCGAGCGGCTGGCTGTTCCTCAGGCTAACCGACCTCTCCCTGTTGCGGGGTGCGAGTCACGAATGCCGATGCTGGCGATGGCCTGCGCGATGATTTTTCCCGCCCGGAATCTGATGCTCGCGCTCGCCGTGACAGCCGTCAAGGCGCTCGACCGCCGGCGTCAGGACAGCTGCCGGGCGAAGAAATCGAGGGTGCGGGACCAGGCGAGTTCTGCCGCCTCGGGATCGTAGCGCGCGGTCGAGTCGTTGTGAAAGCCGTGGTTGACGCCCGCATAAACGTAGGCCTGGTAATCGACGCCGTTTTTCTTCAGCAGCGCCTCGTATTCCGGCCAGGTCGCATTGACGCGCGTATCCTTCTCGGCAAAATGCAAAAGCAGCGGGCCGCGGACATTGCCGACCCGGTCCTGCCTTGCGGGCGTGCCGTAAAACGGCACCGCGGCGTCGATCTCGCCGGGCAGGGTCGCGGCGAGCATGTTGGTGATGTAGCCGCCGAAGCAAAAGCCGACCGCACCGAGCTTGCCGTTACAGAGTTCGTGGCCCTTCAGGAATTTTGCCGCGGCGACGAAGTCCTGTTCGATCTTGCCGCGATCCATCGTACGCTGCATGGCGCGACCCTTGTCGTCGTTGCCGGGGTAGCCGCCGAGCGGGTAGAGCGCGTCGGGCGCGAAAGCGACATAACCCTGTTTGGCGAGGCGGCGCGCGACGTCCTCGATGTAGGGATTCAGGCCGCGATTCTCGTGCGCGACGAGCACCGCGGGCGCATCGATTTCGATATCTCTCGGCTTGACCAGGTAACCGCGGCCCTCGCCGTGACCGTCGGGGGAGGCGAATCTGGTATAGCTGGCGTAAATCCCGGGATCGTTGAACGAAACCTGTTCGGCCAGCGCGTAATCGGGCAGCAGCGCGCTGGTCAGCAGGCTCAGGCTGACGCCGGCCCCGGCCAGGGTCGCCAGCCGCGCCATAAAGGTTCGCCGGTCGATGTCGCCGTGAGCGTAATCGTCGTACCAGTCGAAGGCTTGCTGCGGTATGTCCATGTTTTCTTGCTTGTTCAAAGTGGTTACCCGGATTGGCGGTGCCGACGATAGGAATTCGCGGCGTTTACTTTTTGACGAACAAATCGATCAATGCCGTCAGCGCCTTGTCGCCGAGCCCGGCGTCGGCGCCGCGGTGGGCGAGCTCGCTGAACAGGCGCGGCAACTCGTCGGGCGCGCCGGTCGATTCGAAGGTGCTGAGCGCATCGTCGAGCGCCGCGACATAGGTGTTCATGCTGGCCGGCGGGTTATCGTAGTTGCCGTCCGGCGCGGTGTCGGCGAAGTACTTGTGGTAACCCGGCAGCACGCCGAGCGAGACGGGGACCTGCGCGGAAAAGACATCGAGCGGAATCCCGGCCTGCCGGCACACCAGCGCGCCGTAGATCATGCCCCACATGAAACCCTGGCGGGTGGTGAACAGCGCCGCGAACAGCACCGCGGCCATGCCGGCCTCGGTACCGAAATGGCTGGAACCGCCGCCAAGAGTCTTGATCATCTTTTGCCACTTTTCCCAGACTTTTCGCTCGCCGACGATACTGAGCACCGTGTCCGCACCGCCGATCATGGTCGGATAGGCGTTGATGATGCCGATCAGCCATTCGGCGCCGTTGGCCTCGAGCGTGCCGGCGAGCTTTTCGGCTTCCTCCGCGCCGCCCGTGCTGAGTTCGATGATGGTTTTGCCGTCGAGGACCGAGGTGCAATCCCCGAGCAGCTCGATGGTCGTATCGTGCGTTTTGATGCAGGTAATCGTGGCCGGGCTGGCAGAGATCGCGTCGGCGGCCGAATCCGCCGCACTGGCGCCGGCCTCGACCAATGGCGCGGCCTTGTCCATGCTGCGATTCCAGACCGTAACCGAGTATCCGTTTTGCAGCAGCGTGCGAGCCAGTGCCGAGCCCATCGCGCCCAGTCCGATTAGCGAAACATCCGTCATGATAGATCCTCCTCGCGGGTTGTTTCGGCGCTGCACCGGCACCGCCGAGGCGAATCATTATAAGCGCTGCCTGACACAGCCCCAAGCCGTATCGCGACGTCGCCGCGGGATCGATGCCGACTGACGATGCAAAGACACGGCTATCCCTGCGGAAGATAGGGTGGCATCATAGCGTCGGTTATTTGCTGCCCGGCGCGCGCCGACCCCGGAGCGCCCGGAGCTTTCCGTCTCCATGACCCTGAGCGATTAACGTGAAAGATCGCCCGATACTGTTACTCGCGATTGCGCAGACGCTGATCTGGGCCTGTATCTATTACAGCTTCCCCGCGCTGCTGCTGCACTGGGAGCAGGCGCTCGGCTGGAGCCGCGCCGAACTTACCGCGGCGATCACGCTGGCGGTATTCGTATCGGCCTTTTGCTCGCCGCTCTACGGCCGTCTTATCGATTCCGGCAAGGGCGCGCTGATGATGACCGCCGCGTCCGTGCTCGGCGGCTGTTGCATGCTGCTATTGACGCAGGTGGAGTACCGCTGGCAATTCTACCTGGTCTGGGGACTGATCGGAGTATGCATGTCAGGCAGTCTCTACGAACCCTGTTTCGCGTTGATTACGCGCGCCCGCGGCGCCGAGGCCAGGCGTTCGATCACTTTCGTCACCCTGGTGGCGGGATTCGCCGGCACGGTCAGTTTCCCGGTCGCGCACAGTCTCGCAACCATGTTCGGCTGGCGCGGCGCGGCGCTGTTCTTCGGTCTTACCGCGATCTTCGTGGTCGCGCCGATCATGTGGTTCGGCGCCAACGCGGTCGAGCAGGGCGGGGCGCATCGACATCTTGATAATCCGAGCCTGGTGCGGGCGGGCCGCTCGTTCCTGCATTCGCCCGTGTTCTGGTGTCTCGCGGCCGGTTTCGGCCTGGTGGCCGTGACCCACGGCGTCACGCTGCACCACCTGCTGCCGATTCTCGACGAGCGACATATCAATCCCGATGTCGCGGTGATCGCGGTTTCCTTCATCGGGCCGATGCAGGTCGCCGGCCGGCTGGCGATGATGGCGGCCGAGCGCCGCGTGTCGAGCCACGGCATCGCGCTGGCCTGTTTCGTACTCATGGGCGTCTCGATCCTGCTGCTGATCGGCGCCGGCAGCATGCCGATGCTGCTGATCGGCTTCGTAATCCTGTTCGGCGGCGCCTACGGCGTGGTCAGCATCATCCGACCCGTAATCGCGCGCGAACTGCTCGGCGAAAGCCAGTTCGGCGCCAAGTCCGGAGCCCTGGCGCTGGTCTACCTGACGGGGTCCGCTTCGGCGCCCTATCTGGGATCGCTGGGCTGGTCCTGGGGCGGTTACGGTCTGGTGCTGCCCGGGTTGATTCTGCTCGCGATGTCGGGAATGGGTCTTTATCTGGTCGCGCAAAAAGCAGCCCGGTCGGCCTGAAATTGATAGACTATGCAGGTTTGCTACCGGGGAAAACGCCATGTCACGACAAATGATCGCGCACCTGCAACGGGAACTGGAATCGATCCGCGAACAGGGATTGTACAAGGACGAGCGTCCGCTCGAATCGCCGCAGGGCGGCAGCGTGCACGCGCAGGGCTGGGACGAGGATCTGATCAACCTCTGCGCCAATAATTACCTCGGCCTCGCCAACCACCCGCAAATGATCGAGGCCGCACACGACGGTCTCGACAGCCACGGATTCGGCATGGCTTCGGTGCGCTTCATCTGCGGCACCCAGGACATTCACAAGGCGCTGGAGCGCAGGGTCGCGGATTTCGTGCGCATGGACGACGCGATCCTGTTCTCTTCCTGCTTCGACGCCAATGGCGGTATTTTCGAAGTGCTGCTCGGCGCCGAGGACGCGGTAATTTCGGACAGCCTCAACCACGCCTCGATCATCGACGGCATCCGCTTGAGCAAGGCGCAGCGCTATCGCTATGCCAACAACGATATGGCCGAGCTCGAAGCGAGACTGGCCGAGGCGCAGTCGGCGCGCTTTCGGCTGGTCGTTACCGACGGCGTGTTTTCGATGGACGGTACCTTCGCGAATCTGCCCGCAATCTGCGACCTGGCGGAACAGTACGATGCGCTGGTAATGGTCGACGACAGTCACGCCATCGGCTTCATCGGCGAACGCGGCGCGGGCACGCCCGAGCTGCACGGTGTCGAGGGCCGGGTGCAGCTGACCAGTGGCACCTTCGGCAAGGCGCTCGGCGGCGCCAGCGGCGGTTATATTACCGGCCCGCAGGCGGTGATCGACTTGCTGCGCCAGCGCGCGCGGCCCTATTTATTTTCCAACAGCCTTGCGCCTGCCATCGTCAATGCGACGCTCGCCGCGCTCGGTCTGCTCGAGCAGGGGGCGGAACTGCGCCGCAAGCTCGCCGACAACACGGCCTATTTCCGCGAACGCATCGGGGGCGCCGGTTTCGAGGTCATTCCGGGTACCCACCCGATCGTGCCGATCATGACCCGGGACGCACTCAAGGCGCAGCGCCTGGCCGCGGAATTGATGCAGCTCGGCGTCTACGTCACCGCGTTTTCCTACCCCGTGGTGCCGCGCGACATGGCGCGGGTGCGCACGCAAATGAGCGCCGCCCACGAGCGCGCGCAGATCGATCGCGCCGTCGACGCCTTCGTCGATGTCGGCAGGCGGCTGGAACTGATTCCCGGGAGTTGAGATGAAAGCACTGGTAAAAGCCTACGATAAACCCGGCCTGTGGCTACAGGATGTGCCCAAACCCGAGCCCGGCCCCGAGGACGTGCTGATCAAGGTCAACGAGGTCGCGATCTGCGGCACCGACCTGCACATCTACAATTGGGACCAGTGGGCCCGGGAGCACGTGCCCGTGCCGATGACCGTCGGCCACGAATACATCGGCGTCATCGACGAGATCGGCGAACTGGTGCATTCGGTCAAGGTCGGCGACCGGGTATCGGGCGAGGGGCACATCATGTGCGGCGAATGCCGCAATTGCCGCGCCGGCCGCGGCCACCTTTGCCGCGATACCCGCGGCGTCGGCGTCAACCGGCCCGGCGCTTTCGCCGAGTATGTCTGCATCCCCGCGGACAATGCATACAAGATACCGTCCGAGATCAGCGACGATATCGCGTCGATCCTCGATCCGCTCGGCAACGCGGTGCACACGGCGCTGTCCTTCGACCTGGTCGGCGAGGACGTGCTGATCACCGGTGCCGGTCCGATCGGCCTGATGGCGACCGCGGTCGCGCGCCACGTCGGCGCGCGCCACGTGGTAATTACCGACGTCAACGAAAAGCGCCTCTCGATGGCCGACCAGTTCGGCGCCTCGCGTACCGTGATCGCCGGCCGCGAGGATTTGCACGACGTCATGGAGGAGCTCGGTATGCTCGAGGGTTTCGACGTCGGCCTGGAGATGTCGGGCAACGAAAATGCCCTGCACGACCTGATCGATATCATCAACCACGGCGGCAAGATAGCGCTGCTCGGCATTTACCCGAACAATCCGACGGTCAATCTCAACCAGGCGATTTTCAAGGGCCTTAGCCTGAAGGGTATCTACGGCCGCGAAATGTTCGAAACCTGGCACAAGATGGTCGCCATGCTCGGCAGCGGTCTCGACGTGTCGGCGGTAATTACCGATCACATCGATTTCGACGACTTCGAAACCGGCTTCGAAAAGCTCAACGCCGGGGAAGCCTGCAAGGTCGTCATGCGCCTCTAATAAATTCGGGTCAGAGTAAAATTTCGTTAACTTGGATCTCATCAAATTAAGGCTGCGCCTTTAATTCAACTCTGACCCAAATTTAATTGGGGCTTGCGGTAAATTTAACTCTGACCCGAATTTAGGGGAGGGTGGCGGTGAGCTCGTAGATCGAGGCGGTCAGGATCGAACCGGTGAGGCCGAGTGCGAGGTAGAGCAGGAATACCGGCTTTTTGACCAGCGCCCAGACCGCGATGGCGGCCGGTATCGACGACACCGCGCCGGCGGTCACGAACGCCATCGCCGCGCCCGGGGTCATGCCGATTTCGATCAGCCCCGAAACCAGCGGAATCGCCGCGTAACCGTTCAGGTAGGAGGGCATGCCGATGAGCGCCGCGAGCGGGATCGCGAAGCGGTTGTCGGCACCGACGTAAGCCGCGATCCAGTCGGACGACACATAGGCCAGCATAAGGCTTTCGAGGAAGAAGGCGAGCGCCAGCCACTTGCCGAGAAACATCCCGATGGCGGCGGCCTCGGCCCTGAAGACCGCGACCCGCTCCGGCCGCTTCCAGAATTTCCATTCCACCAGCGGTTTTTCGTTACTGCAACTGCTCGTGCAGGCGCCGGCCCCCGCATCATGCAAGGGTGAAGCGAGCCCGCCGTAACGCTGAATAGCGAGTACGCCGAAGCCCGCGAACAGACCCATCGCGATCGCCGCCAGGGTCTTGGCGACGGCGAAATCGAAGCCGATACCGGCCGCGGTCAGGACGAACATTTCGGGATCCATGACCGGCGACGCGATCCAGAAGGACATTACCGGCGCGAGCGGCACGCCGGCGCCGAGCAGCGCCGCGATCAGCGGAATCACGCCGCAGGAGCAAAACGGCGAAATCGCGCCCACCAGCGCCGCGAGCAGCGTCGCGCGCCACGGGTTGCCGTTGAAGGCGTCGGCGATCAGGCTGTCCGCCCGGGTGGCCTTGGCGATTGCCGCGATCGCGATCGCGAGCGCGAAAAAGGGCAGCATTTGCCACATCGATTGCAGGGTGAACACGAGACTCGCCGGCAGCCGCGCGGGATCGAAGATGGCGAGCGATGTCAGTGCGATCAGCATGAACTGAAACACCCGGTCGCGGGCGATTTTCGACAGCAGTTGCAGGTATCGACCCGTCAGGCGGGGTGTTTCGGTATATATATTCATATTTCTAGAAATCTCGAAATGAAGTGACTAAAAAATTAGGCCGCATCGTCCCGGGTAGCCGCATCGGCGCAGCATTCCTCGGTCAGGTAATCGACCAGCTCGCGGATCACGTCGTACTCGACGGTGCAGATCAGGGTCGCCTGGCGGCGTTGCTGGCGCAGCACGCCGGCGGCCTTGAGGTGCCCGATATGGTGGGTCAGCGTCGAACCGGGGATCCCCAGCCGCTTCTGGATTTGTCCCACCGGCAAGCCTTCCTCGCCGGCGCGCACCAGCAGGCGCACGATCCTGAGGCGGGTCGGATTGCCGATCTTGGCGAGAATATTGGCGGCGGTATCCAGTTCCATGGATGCAATCCTAGTGACCCGCGGGGTTTTTGTCAACTATATTTCTAGAAAAACCGAAATAAGTTCAATAATAATACGCTGCCGAAACAATAATCTGTTCGACTTGATCCAGGTCAACGGACCGGCGCGTCTGCACGGAACCTTGTTCGGCGTCGCAGTCCAATGAAAAGACCGGGCTGAAAAACCTTCGATGATTCTCGAAAGGCGGGCAAACAACCTGGTTTTATTAAATTTCGTAAACTTAAGGAGAAAGAAATGAAATCCATTCCCAAGGCAATCACGCTGGCGAGCGCCCTCGCCCTGGGCGCAGCTTCCGGCTCGGCACTCGCGCACTACGAATATCACGATCACGGCTGCGGCGGGCAGGGGGGCAACGGTTATCCGATGGGTTCGATGGTACCCATGTCCCAGATGCAGGCGATGATGCAGCAAAATCGCGCCCTGATGGAGCAATTGGTCAAAGAGCCGGACCAGAAGAAAAGACAGGAGTTGATGCAACAGCAAATGCAGCAGCAAATGCCGTACATGCGCGGTCAAATGATGGGAGGGTATATGAATCCGGGACAGGGCGCGGAGCTTACTCCCGAACAGCTGGAGCAGCAGATGCAGATGATGAACCAGCGCATGGACCACATGCAGCGGATGATGGAGCAGTTACAGCAAGATCAGGCACAGTAATATCGTCCGGCGCAGCAGGCAATCGAACGGGTCGACGAAGCGCTCAATCGATACCGATATACCGCCCGAAGTCGGAAAACAGTTTGATGCCGGGCTCTGCAGACGGTAACGCCAGCACGCTGTCGCAGATTTTGCCGGCGGCGATCTCGTCGAGGCCGCCGTATTGCAGCAGCCCGGTCGCCTTGGCGCGCATTTCGTCCGCATCGAGTGCGAGTTCCGGGTCGCCGCGGCAATCCCTGCGCGATACCTCGAAGCTGTCTCGCGATTCGCCGACTACCCTGAGTTCGGCGCCCCAGGAGACGGGATAATTCGATGCGTAAGGTTCCGCCGCGCTCACCCGCACGCGCGAGGCGAGGTCCGCGGCGCGCCGGCGAGCCGCCTCGTCGAAGGAATCCAGCCCGACCCTGCCGTCGAGCAGGGCGATCGCGGCGGTGTGCTGCAGCGAAAATTTGGCCTGGTACTCGGTTTGCGGACGCGGGCAATCGCAGACGTCGAGCGCGGCCTGGTAAGTGTTGATTTCGACTTCCCTGGCCTGCCCACCGCCGAGCATGCTCGCGATTTCGAGCGCGCAATCGACGCTCGGATGCGTGTGGCGGCAGGAAGGCCAGGGCTTGATCGAGGTTTGCAGCAACTGCCAGGCATCTTCGGGGCCTGCGAGAATATTTTCGGGCCGTGCGTCGGGGCAGGTAGCGGCGAAGAAACCCTTGCGCCCTTCGAGGATTTCGGCCGGGCCGCTGAAGCCGCGCGCCGCCAGTTCGGCCGCCAGCCAGCCGGACTCACAGGCGCGGCCGGCATGCAGGTGCTTGCTCATCGAGCCGTCCTCGATGAATTGCCACAATCCGCTGGACTGGGTGCCGGCGTTGCCGAGCGCATACATCGCCTGCTCGTCGTCGAGCCCGAGCAGGCTCGCCGCCGCCATCGCCGAACCGAAGGGGCCGCAGGTCGCGGTATTGTGCCAGATGCGATAATGCGCCGGCCCGACCGCGGCGCCGATCCGGCAGATGGCCTCGAAACCCTGCAATACCGCGATCAGCATGCGCTCGCCGCTGGCGCCGGTCTGTTCGCCGAGCGCGAGTACCGCGGGCACGACCACGCAACCGGGGTGAGTGACCGACGCACGGTGCAGGTCGTCGGTCTCGGTGATATGAGTCAGTGCGCCCATCAGCAGCGCTCTGCGCTTCTTGTCGAGGTCGGTGCCGCCCGCCCAGTCGCGCAGGATCGCGCCGACCGCGGTCGCGCTGCCGGCGTAAGCGGAGGCCAGGGCATCGAGCACGAAGAGCGCCGCGGCCTCGAGGTCGGCGGCCGCCAGCGGGCGTTTGCGAATCAGCGCGATCAGGTCTTGTGTCAGGCTCATGACGCCTCCGGTCGATATCAGGTTTCCCGCTCCCGGCAGGATCCCTGGAAGTTGGGCGTATCCGCTCTCAGCGCGGCGCGCCGTGGCAATGCTTGAACTTCTTGCCGGAGTTGCACGGGCAGGGTTCGTTGCGGCCGACATTGCGGCCCTGGTAGCCGGGAATCGAGCTGCCCCGGGGAGCCGTCTTCGGCGCGGGCGCGGGCGGTCGCCTGTCCTCGGGGCGCACGGTCGAATTCGGTACCCAGTCGACGATCAGGTGAATGCGGTCCTCGTCGCCGTGATTGTCTACCGCGTGCAGCGTGGCATTGTTGATTTCCCACATCTCACCCTCGCGGAGCACTTTTTCCTCGCCGCCGATGGTAAAGACCACCTGGTCGTTGGTGATGATCGGAATGTGCACGCGGTGGCATTTCAACAGGCTGTAGAGGCCGTCGGTATGGGTATCGATTCGCCCGCCGGCCGCCAGCCGTGCGAACAGCGCGCGCACGATGAAGCCGTCGCCGCCATAGTAATTTTCGATGTAATCGAATACCGGTTTCAGTTCCCGCCTGAACTCGGTGTAGAGGTCGTGGTAGGTCGGGTTGTAATGGCGAAAATCCGCATCGTGTATCAGCAGCAGGGACTGGGTCTGGCGGTGAACCTCGTAGGTTTCCTCGCGTCCGGATCCGTGCCAGGCGCGCTCGGGAATTTTGGCGAGCTTGCGCTTGATGAAATCGAGATCGACCTCGGGCTTGATCAGTTTGAAATTACGTTCCTCGTGGTTCAGCTTGCTGAACGAATCGTTGCGATAACCGATCTGGATGTTCGGAAACTCGATCGGTTTTTCGTCCGAATCGTCCGCCTCGAAACGGTAGCCGAATCGTTCGATGATCGGCGCGTCGTACGCGGCGATCAGATCGCGCAGCTCGTCGTCGAGGTATTTCGAATAATGACTGTGACGCGAGGCGTTGATGCGAGGCATCGCCTCGAAGCTGTCCTCGATCGCATCCGCCTCGTCGACGCCGAGCTCGCGCATGATGGAAACGAAATCCTGCTGCAGGTTTTCGAAGCGTCCGATATGCAGCGCGGGATTATCGAGATCGCCGTGCATGCGCTGGAACTGCCAGCTGTAATAGCCGATCGACGGATCCGACATGCCGCGAATGCAGTCTTTCGTCAGGCCGACGCCGGTGTTGCCCTCGAGCGTATCGGGCAGGATGTCGATCAGCGCCTTGCGGTAGGCCCGGCTTCCGGGATCGTCGGAGCAAAGCCGGACCAGGTTGGCGATGGTGTCGCGGTAGCCGGCCTGGAAACCGTCGGAAAGGATAAAGAACATCGGGTTGCCGACGTCCTGCCGCGTATTGAAGGCATACCAGGAAATGTACCAGTCCCAGGGATTGCGCACCATGCCGACCACGGGCAGGTTGGCCTGCTGTTCGGGCAGCATGTGGTAGGGGTAGTGATAGCCGACCTCGCGCATGCCGGGCACGCAATCCTTGATGATATGGCTCAGCGACTGGCCGCCGGTTTTGTGCATGTGTACGAGCACAAATTTATCGGTGGTGATCATGGTTTGCGGACGTTGGTTTCCTGCTGCGTATAGCGCGGCTATTTTACGTCATTCGCGCAGGGTAACAAGCCGCTCAGGAGGATGCGGCCGGTTTCCCGAAGCGGCCGTCGAGCCAGCGGAAAAAGTATCCGCGCGGCCGGTCTTCGCCGCTGACCAGGTAGTCGAGGGTATAGTCATTGTTCATGCTCGCCTCCAGCAGGCGCTCGCCCCGTTCGGTGCCGCAGAACAGCAGCCGGTCGCCGGCCCGCAGAGATTCGCTGTCCGCGGGCAGCATGATCTGCTGCTCGCCGCGGACGATGGAAAGCGGCATGCAGGGCAGCGATCCTTCGAGGTCGTGCGGGTCGCGCCGCATCTCGCCGAGCGTCAACGGCAGGTCCCGCCGCAGGCGCTCGATCACCGCCCCGGCCTGCCGCTCGTCGAGCTCGACCTGCCACAGGTGCGGCGGCTGTTCGCCGATCATCGCTTTCAACCGCTCGACGGTCAGTTCGCAAATATCCTCGCCCTGCTCGCGCAGGTAATCGACGAATATCTGTACCTGCGGCGAGATCAGGTGCTTGAGCACGCGGCGCGCCGTGGTCAGGCTGGATTGCAGAACCAGGTCGGCGCGCGCGGCGTCGAAGGCGACCTGGTTTTCGTGACTGTTCTGACGCACGATAGTGAAAGCGTCGGGTTTCAGGGCTTTCACGCACATCAGGATGCTGAGATTGACGTGATCGCTGTCGGTTCCGGCGACCACGCCGGCGGCGTGGTCAATGCCGGCCGCCTGCAGTGAATCGCGATCGGCGTGGCCGTTGATTACCCGCGCCGCGCCCTCGATGTGTTCCGCCTTGGGGTCGATGATCACGGGCTTGATGCCGTTGTGCACGAAATGCCGGTACATCCAGCGGCCCATGCGGCCGTAGCCGCATATGATCCAGTCTCCCGTCGGCACCCGGATCGGTTCGCCGAGCCTGGCGTCGGGATTGCGTACCAGACAGGAGTTGAAATTGTGCAGGCGCGGCGCGGTAATCGCCATGCTCAACAGCTGGGCAAAAATCTCGAACGGATTGATGATGGTGATATTGCCCAGGCTTTTCAGCTGTTCGATATGCCGCCGCGAGCTCGAGCGGCAAAGAATGCGGATTTCGGGATTGAGCAGCCGCGCCATTGTCGAGATACGGGTATTGATTTCCTCGTCGACGGTGAGGATGACCAGCGCCTTGCAATCGGGCATGCGGATGCCGGCGTCGATCAGGTGCTTGGGCACGGTCGGGTCGGCGCACAGACCGGGCATCGACAGGTTATAGTCGCGTAGTGCCAGCGCCTTGATGCGTTCCGGGTCGATATCTATGATCACGCCGCGCAGCCAGTTGTCGGAGAGCCCCCGCGCCAGCAGGCTGCCGGTATCGCCGAAGCCGCAGACGATGTAAAAGGGGTGGCGCAGACCGCGGACGGTGCGCGCGAAGCGGTGTTCGTTCAAGGCCAGCAGAAAGTGCGGGTTTTGCACCAGGCGGAAGATCGAGCCGATGGCATACAGCCAGGCGACAACCCCCATGTAGATACAGAGTATCGCCCACAGCCGCTGCGCATCGCTGAATTGCGACGGGATTTCGCCGAATCCGGTGGTGGTCGCGGTATAGGTAAAAAAGTAAAACGCGTGGAACAGGCTCATGTTCACGGGATTGCCGTCGGTGTCGACGCCGGGGATCAGCGCCATGCCGGTAATGCCGACCGCGTAGACGAAGATCAGCACGAAGATCGGGCCGCGCATGTAGCGCAGCACGATCATCGACACACGATCGAGTTCGGAGGTCGTCGCCATCGCCTAGCCCGGGTATCGCATCGGTTTCCCGCATGACGTCTTCCCGAGGGCTGACGCGGGATTGACGAGCCCGGACGCCGGTCTGGACAGAGAGCCAAAGCCGTAGCTATGGCTCGAAGGAAGACCAGGCCCGGGTCCATCAAGACGAGTCAGCGCCGGGAAAGGGGACGAGCCGTTCATAAACCCTACTCCTGCATTAATCTTCCAAAGCACAATGATTCTCGTTCAAATATTTGAGTTATCGTGAGGCTCGAACCCGGTCGGTGCAATATTCGGGCTAGCGGCGGGAGATCAGCGTGTCGCCGACGAGAATGACCACGGTGACGAAACTCGCCACCAGCGCGCCGCCCGACAGCGAGATGATATTGACCAGGGATTGCGTTCCGGGCCCCGTATCGGTCTCGTTTTCGGCGATGATCCAGACCACGCGCGCGGCGATCAGCAATACGTCGACCACCAGGCTGCTCGCCAGCAGCAGCGCGCCGACCTGCGAGCGATCGCCGAGCTTGAGGCCGGTAGCGACCAGGTTGATGAGGATGGCGATAGTCAGCATCCAGACGTTGTGGTGGCTGGCGAATTCGATGTTGCCCATCACGAAAGCGTAGGTGATGGATAGCGCCAGGATGGTGACAAACCCGAATACGACCCGTTCCAGGTTCATGTTTCCCCCTCGTTCGATTTTGCTTTGGCGTCTAGAATACGCCGTTGCGCCGGGTTCGTCACCCGGCACCGGGACTGTCGCGTGCGGGGAGTTTGCCTGTATGATTCGGCTATCGCGCAACCGGGGTTAGCATCGAACATGTACGCAGCATTTACCGACGCCGGCGCCGAGAGCCGAATCCAGGACCACCGGCTGGCGCGGATATCCCGGCGCCTGCAGCTCGCCGAATGCGCGGCGATCGCGCTCTTCGACCCGGTCAACATCCGCTACGCGACGGGTACGCGCAACATGCAGGTCTGGAGCATGCACAATATTTGCCGCTACGCGGTGGTCTTCGCCGACGGTCCGGCGGTGCTGTTCGAACAACCGAGCTCGGCGCACCTGGCGCGCGATCGCGTCGACGATATCCGGCCCTCTCTGAGCACCGATTACATGGCCGTCGGCGACCGCGGCGCGGAGATGGGAGGCCGCTGGGCGCAATCGATGATATCGCTGCTGCGCGAGCGGG
>JASFKL010000038.1:0-17369 GCA_050118655.1 Gammaproteobacteria bacterium
CGGAGCCGAAGCGCTTCGGCAATAACGTATCTTCGATCGTCAGGCAGGAGACGCCGGCGGTTTCCAGCTCCTCGACGGTACGCTTGACGTTCATCGCGTTACCGTAGCCGTGATCCGCGTCGACGATCAGCGGCAGCTCTGCCGCGCGGCAAATGCGTTCCGCTTGCTGCGCGAACTCGGTCAATGTCAGCACGATGATATCGGGCGCTCCGAGTACCGTGAACGAGGCGATCGAGCCCGCGAACATGCCGGCCTCGAAGCCCAGGTCCTGGGCGGCGCGCGCCGACATCGGATCGAACACCGAGCCGGGGTGGATACATTGCTCGCCGTTGAAGATTTCGCGCAATCTGCGCCGCCGGGGTTGGGTATTCATGGATTCCTCGCTTGCCGGGTTTTATTTCAAGCGCCGATCTTAACATTCCCCAGCGAGTCGCTGCAGGCCGATCTTTCACACCATCTTGATCGGCTTTTCACACAATCTTCACGCCTGCCCGGCGATCCTGCACTCACTTCATTAACAAGCTCTGGAGGCTAAGATGAAATACCAAACTACCCTGCGAGTCCGTGTGCTGGCGGTTGCCCTGCTCGGCACCTCGCTACTAGCGGCCGGCTGCGGGGATACGAAGAACAAAACGGCCGACCTGCGCGTCATCCACGCCAGCAAGGATGCCCCGCCGGTCAACGTCCGAGTAGGCAACAAGGATGAGATCGCTAACCTCGATTACGCCGATAGTTCCGGTTACGTCCCGATACGCGCGGGCAGCCGTAGAATCGCGGTCGAAGCCATTATCCCGGGCGGCAACGCCGACGTCATCACCGTCGATCGATTCGAGTTTCGCCAAGACCTGCGCTATAACATCCTGGCAATCAACGACACCGCGAGTATCGCGCCGCTGGTGGTCGAGGAAACCGCGGGCGAACCCGAACTCGACGAGGTCGCCATCGCGGTCGTCCATGCCTCGCCCGACGCCGGCACCGTTGACGTCTATCTCACTCCACCCGGTACCGACGTAAACACCGTCGGCCCGAACTTTAGCTTCGACTACACCGATGTCGTCGATGCCGGAGTGATCCCGGCCGACAACTACCGCATCCAGGTAACCCTGGCGGGCGATAAAAACGTCGTCTACGACTCCGGCAGCGTCGACCTGTCGACGTTCGGCGGCGAAAAACTGCTGATCGCCGCGCTCAGCAGTGAAAACGGCACCGAGGCCAAGGCCTCGCCGATCAAGCTGCTGGTCGCCAATGACATCGACCAGGTCCAGCTGGTCGATGCCGATACCGAAGTCGGCGCACGCGTCGTGCATTTGTCGCCCGATGCCGGCATCGCCGCGGGCGGACCGGTCGAAGTGTTCGCTACCAGCACGGCCCTCGGAGGAACGGCTGAAATCATCGACGCCTTCGAATACGCCGACCAGTTCCCCGGTGCCGGCGCTTACGCCGGAATTCCCGCGGGCGTCTACGACTTCGCCGTCGCGCCTGACGGAGCCGGTGTCGGCGGCGCGTTGCCGGACAGCCTGAACGCCGCCGACCTGATGACCGCCTCGGAATACACCGTCATAGCGGCAGGCAACGTCTCGGGCAGTCCCGCTTTCGATCTGCTGGCAACCGCCGACGACAACCGTGCGATCGTCACCCAGGCGAGCGTCAAGGTCGTACACGGCGCGCCGGCCGCGGGCATTGTCGATGTCTACGTTACACCGGCCGGGGCTTTCACCGCGACCGAAGTCGAGATGGGCATGGCAGGAGACCCGCTGCTCGACGATTTCCAGTTCGGCGAGATCACCCCCTACGTCGCGGTTCCGCCCGGAGACTACGATATTCGCGTCGTCACCAACGGCGGCGTCGGCGGGACGGCCGCGATCAATGTCGAGGGCTTTACGCTGCCCGCCGGACTGGTTGCGACGGCTATCGCCCGCCAGCCGGATGGCGACGGCAGCGCGCCGACCGACTTCGGCCTCCTGGTGCTGACCAACTAGGCTACGGCCGCCGACCGGTCGCGGAACCGAAGCCGCGGCCGGTCGCATTGGTCCGGAACGCCGGGTGATGCGTATATTAACCGACCCGAATTGCCGCTTTCGATGGACAACACCGCATTTACCAAGTGCCTATGAACAAGCCTAGAGACAATCTGCTGTTGATCGAGGATCATATCGACATCGCCGAGATGCTGACCGGTTATCTCGAAGGCCGGGGCTTCGCCGTCGATTACGCTGCCGACGGCCTCGTCGGCCTGCACCTCGCGGTAGAAAATCGCTACGACGCGATCGTACTCGACCTGATGCTGCCCGGTCTCGACGGGCTCAGCATCTGCGAACGATTGCGTCGCATCGCGCGCGACAATACCCCAATCGTCATGTTGACGGCACGCGACCGCGTCGACGATCGAGTCAACGGGTTGGCGACCGGTGCCGACGACTACCTGGTCAAACCATTCGCCATCGTTGAGCTCGAGGCTCGTATCAGGTCGCAGATTCGCCGCCATCGTGGCGAGGTCGCCCAGGATCTGCTGAAAGTCGGCGAACTGGTAGTCGACACCGCGACCAGGATCGCGACCCGCGAAGGACAGACACTGAACCTGACGCCTACCGGTTTCAGAATCCTCACCACGCTGATGCGCGCAGCGCCGGCCGTGGTGCCGCGCGAGGAACTCGAACGCCGGGTCTGGGGCGACATGCTGCCGGACAGCGACACCTTGCGCAGCCACATGTACAACCTGCGCAAGATCGTCGACAAGCCGTTTGCCGATCCGATGCTGTTAACCGTACAGAACTCGGGCTACCGAATCGTCAGCGGTTCGAAAGATGATTAGGCCCACCGGCCTGCTCGGCAAGATAACCCGCGCTTTCATGCTGCAGGCTGGCATGATCACGCTGGCCGCTATTCTCGGGGTCTACCTCGCCAAGATCGTGATCGAGGAAACCCTGGTGAAGAATGCGATCCTCGAGGAAGCCGAATACTTCTGGAAATACTATCTCGACGATCGCGGCTTCAGTCTGCCCGATACCAAGAACATGACCGGCTACTTCGATCCGGATCTACTGCCGCCGGTAATTCGCGACGATCTACCGTCGAAACCCGGTTTTTACGAATACTCCGATCTCAGCAACAGACTCGTGCTCTACATCGACCGGCGTGCAGGCGAGACCCTTTACCTGGTCTACTACCGCGGCCAGGTCGATGCACTGGTACTCTACTACGGTCTGTTCCCGTTGCTCATCGTGTTAACCCTGCTCTACCTGACTTTATGGATTGCCTATCGGTTCAGCCGGCGCACGATCTCGCCGATTACGCGGCTGGCCAACCATATCAATGGTATCGATCTCGGCAAGGAAGGCCTTTCGCTTCGACTCGCGGAACCGGGTCTGCAAAGTGACGACGAAATTCAGATCCTCGCCGACGCGCTCGCCGATTTGGGCGAGCGAGTCGACGCGTTCATCGCCCGCGAACGCAATTTCACGCGCAACGCCAGTCACGAATTGAGAACACCGCTGACGGTAATCAACACCGCCGCCGACATGCTGCTGATCGATAAGCAACTGCCCGTGAAATCGCGGGAAATCCTGCACAAGGTCAAACGCGCGGTCGAAGACATGGAAAACCTGACCGAGGTTTTCCTGATGCTGGCGCGCGAAGACGCGGGACTGCTGACGCGCCGCCCGGTCGAAGTCAACAGGGTGGTACGGGAACAGATCGAGCGCGCGGAATTCATCGACGGCAGCGACAGGCTGCACATCAATCTCGACGCCAGGGCCCGTGTCGAGGTGCTTTCATCCGAAACCGTGCTTTCGGTGCTGATTGGCAACCTGATTCGAAATGCCGTCCTCTACACCCGCAAGGGCGAGGTCGACATCGAGATCGATAGCGACGGACTGACGATTTCCGACAGAGGACCGGGCATCCCCGAACACAGCATCGAACAACTGTTCGAACCCTTTCATCGCGCCGGCAGCGAGAACGCCTCGGGCCACGGTATCGGCCTGACAATCGTCAAACGGCTATGCGATCGCTTCGGATGGCGCATCGAGGTCGCGAGACGGGCGCAGCGCGGCACCAGTTTCAGGCTGTGTTTCGCGCCCACTTCGCCAGCCTGATACGCAGGCCGCAGGGCATCAGCGCCAAAGCCATCAACGCATGCCGAGATGTACCGCGCTGGCGGGTGCCGGAAAAGCCCGGTCGAGCCTGTCCAGATCCTCGTCGCCGAGCTCGATTTCGAGCGCCTGCAGGTTTTCGAGAATACGTTGCGGGCGCGCCGACTTGGGGATCACCGCGGTATCGGGCCGGTGCAGCAGCCAGGCCAGCGCAATCTGCGCCGCGGTGGCCTGGTGCGCGTCGGCAATTTCCCTGAGCACGGGGGATTGCAGCAGCGAACCGCCCTGATCCAGCGGCGAGTAAGCCATCAGCGGCACGCGGCGCTCGCGGCACCATCCGGCGACTTCCCATTCGACCTCGCGGTGCGCGAGATTGTAAAACACCTGGTTGCAGCCGAGCTGCGACTGGTCTTCCCCGGGGATAGCCTGCAGGTTACCGAGGTTGAAATTGCTGACGCCGAAGTCCCGGATCCAGCCCTTGTCCCTGAGCTCGTGCAGACCCTCGAAGGTTTGCGCCAGCGGTACGCCGCCGGGCCAGTGCAGCAGGTAGAGATCGATGTATTCGCAATCCATGCGCCTCAGGCTGCGTTCGCAGGCCTCGCCCACGCCGCGGCGACTGGCATTGTGCGGATAAAACTTGCTGACCAGGAAGAGGCCGTCGCGGCGGCCGCGAATCGCCTCGCCGATAACTTCCTCGGCACCGCCCTCGCCGTACATTTCGGCGGTATCGATCAGCGTGATACCTGCTTCCAGCGCGGCGTGTATTGCCGCGAGCTCGCGGTTTTTCTGCTCGGGATGCTCGCCCATACGCCAGGTGCCCAGCCCCAGCACCGGCATACCGCGGCCCGAGGGCAAATCCAGGTTTCGCATATCTTAATCCAGTCTCGATCAGGTGGTTTCGGCAAGGAATTACTGCCTCGCGATGTTACAACGATCGCCGCGATTCGATCCAGTGCCGCGGTATCGCCGAACCCGCTTACAGCATTGTTCCCCGCCGGCCTATGTCATAAACTGCAGGCCAATTCGACGAGGCGATATCGAGATGAAACGGATACATCTGTTAACAGTCCCCGGCCTGATGTTGATCGTATCCATGCTGGCCGCCTGCGCCGCCGCCAAGCCGGTCAACGAATGGCGCGACCAGAGTTACAGCGGCCGCATGGACCGGATTCTGATTATCGGCGTGACCGCGCAAAACGAACGCCGGCGCGCATTCGAAACCGCCTTCGTCAATGCGCTACAGGCACGAGGCATCAACGCGACGCCGAGCTACAAGCTGCTGACCTCGTCGCTGCAACTGAACCGCGAAGTGGTCGAGGAAGCGATTCGCGGCAGGAATATCGGCGGCGTGCTGGTCACCCGCCTCGCAGGTATCAGGGAGGCCGAGGTCTTCCGTCAACCGAGCGGCACCGATCCGGAAGGCGACTATTTCAGCCAGTACAATATCATCAGGCGCGAGACTACCAGCGCCTACTACGACGAGCATCGCGTATTGACGCTCGAAACCAGCCTCTACGACACCTCGTCCGGAGACCTCGTCTGGAGGATGCAATCCGAGGCCATCGACGCCTCGCGCCCGCGAGACGTCATCGAAGCCCAGGTGGAGTTGACCATCAGGACCCTGCTGAGGCGAGGGCTGATCGGCGTCGAGCGCTGAGCGGGTTGCCGGCGTCGGGTCATGGAATTCACGCTGCAGTTCGTCAGGCTTTTCCTCTCCGGGCTCGAACTGACCGCGCCGATCCTGTTATTCCTGGTGCTGATCATCGTCGCCCTCGGCCAGCTCGCCGGCAAGCGGGAATCCTGGAGCCGCGGAGACGCGCTCTACTGGACCTTCATCACCGCCACCACGGTCGGCTACGGCGACTTCCGCCCGCTGGCCCGGGCCTCCCGGATCCTGGCGGTGCTGATCGCCCTCTGCGGGCTGATATTTACCGGGATTATCGTCGCGGTCGCGATCACCGCGACGACCTCTTCGATCCAGAGACATTACGACGACGCGGAACTGCGGCAAATGATCGAGCGGTTCGATGACTGACTACCCGACACTGATCTTCGCGGCGGCGATGATCTTCCTCTACGGGTTGTTCTCCAGGGCCGCGGATCGCTCGCTGTTGACCGCGCCGATGTTCTTCGTCGCCGTCGGCGTGCTGGCCGGTCCCGCCGGCCTCGACCTGTTCAGTATCAAGACCGACCTCGACGCGGTGCACGTGCTGACCGAGGCGACCCTGGTGCTGGTCCTGTTTACCGATGCCTCGACTATCGACCTGAAAAAACTGCTCGCCGAACGCACGATCCCGCTGCGCCTGCTACTGATCGGCCTGCCGCTGACGATGCTGCTCGGCGCGCTGCTGGCCTGGCCGCTGTACCCCGAGGTAAACATCTGGCTGCTGTTGATGATGGCGTTGATCCTGTCGCCCACCGACGCCGCGCTCGGCCAGGCGGTGATCCTCAGCAATCGGGTGCCCGAACGCGTACGCCGCTGGATCAGCGTCGAGAGCGGACTCAACGACGGCATAGCGCTGCCGCCGATTCTCGCCTGTATCGCGGTACTGCTGCCCGAAGCCGGCGCCGCGCAAACCAGCTGGACGCTGTTTATACTGCAGCAAATCCTGCTCGGCGGCCTGGTCGGCGGCGCCGTCGGCTGGCTCGGCGGCTACCTGGTCAGCCACGCCTCGGCGCGCGGCTGGATGAATCACAGCTTTCAGCAACTGGTATCGGGATCGATGGCGGTGCTGTGTTTCGCAATCGCCGAAAGCCTGCACGGCAACGGCTTCATCGCCGCCTTCGCGGGCGGACTGATGCTCGGCGCCGATATCCACTCGCACAGCCTGCGCGAGCGCATCGTGGAGTTCGGCGAGGCTTTCGGGCAGCAACTGGTGCTGTTCGTGTTCCTGATTTTCGCGATCGCGATGGTGCCCGTTTCGATGCCGCACTGGGATCTGGCAGCCTGGATCTACGCCTTGCTGAGCCTCAGCGTAATCCGCCTGCTGCCGGTCGCGATCAGCCTCATCGGCAGCCGTCTGGATTTATCGACCGTGCTGTTCATCGGCTGGTTCGGCCCGCGCGGTATCGCCTCGGTGCTCTACCTGCTGCTGGCCGTACACCACCTGGGTTTCGACGGCTACGAGAGAATCCTCTCGGTCATCGTGCTGACCGTGTTGCTGAGCGTCTTTCTGCACGGCGCGACGGCGGTACCGTTGAGCCGCAGATACGCCAGAAAAGCCCGCCAAAGCAACTGACGCGGGCCGCGACATTGCTATACAATTCTCCTTCAACGCCGACCGACCGGAAATAGCCATGCTCGACTACGTTGCCCTCGGGATCCTGATTTTTGCGGCCATCACGTTGTTCTACGGTATCATCGTAATCCACGACATTCCGTACGATATCGCGGTACATCGCAATCATCCCCACCAGGACGCGATTCACTACGCCGGCTGGGTGAGCCTGTTCACGCTGCACGCGCTGTGGCCGTTCCTGTGGATCTGGGCGACGCTGTATCGCGAGGACCGGGGCTGGGGACTTCGCCACGATGGACTCGTCGGGGATGCGGGCGAGGACGCCGCGACAGCACCCGAATCCGGGGGCGCCGCGGGCGCCGCCACCGGTTCCATCGATCACCGACTCGAGGCGCTGGAAGACAGGATCGAGCGCATCGAGCAGGCCATCATGGCCGCCGGCGATACGCAAAAATAACCCCCCGGGACCCGAATCGTGGACTTACTGCTAATACTGACCTACACCGCGATTTGCGTCGCGATTTTCAAGATATTCAAGATCCCGCTCAACAAGTGGAGCGTGCCGACCGCGGTCCTCGGCGGCGTGGTGCTGATCGGCGCGCTGATCCTGTTGATGAATTACAACCATCCCTACTCGGAAATGGCGCGGCAGTATTTCGTCACCACGCCGATCGTTCCCAACGTCACCGGCCAGGTGATCGAGGTACCGGTTTCGGGCAACCAGCCCCTGGAAAAGGGCGACGTGCTGTTCAAGCTCGATCCGACGCCGTTCGAGGCACGCGTGAACGCCCTCAGAGCGCGCGTATCGGCCGCCGAGCAGGATTACCAGCGCACCGAAAAATTGTTCAAGGCGAATGCCGGCAGCAAGCGCGACTTCGATCTCGCCGAGGCCAATCTGCAGGATCAGCAGGCGCAGCTCGAGGAGGCCGAATACAACTTGAGCCAGACCACGGTCACCGCGCCGTCGCGGGGCTACGTCACCCAGGTGATTCTGCGGCCGGGCATGCGCGCGGCGAACTTGCCGTTGCGGCCGGTGATGATCTTCGTCAGCGGCGAGGAGCATTACCTGATCGCCTGGTTTCGGCAGAACAGCCTGCTGCGGCTGAAAAAGGGATACGAGGCCGAGGTTGCCTTCGACGCCGTTCCCGGCACCGTGTTCGGCGGAGAAATCGCGCAGGTGTTGCCGGCGCTGGCCGAGGGCCAGGTCCAGGCATCGGGCAACCTGATCAACCCCGCGCTGGCGCCGCGACCCGGACGCGTCCCCGTGGTGATCAGTATTACCGACCCGAGATTCGAAGCCTATGCGGCGCAGCTGCCCGGCGGGTCGTACGCACAGGCCGCGGTTTACAGCGACCACCTGCATCACGTCGCCATCATGCGCAAGATCCTGCTGCGCATGTCGGCGTGGATGAATTACCTGTTCCCGTTTCACTAGTAAAACCCGGGATGCCGTATTCGAGAACGGCCGGCCTCGCCGTCATTTTACTGCTCGCCGCCTGTGCCGGAGCCAGGGAGGCGCCGCCCGCCGCAGAAATCGCGGAGCAGGCGCCGCCGGAAACCGCCGAAGTCGCGGCCAGTCCCGGTCCCGGGGCGAGCTGGAGCGAGGTGATCGCCGAGGGTGCAGTCGGGGAAGGCTGGCTGAAATCCTTCAACGACCCCGAGCTGGAAAAAATCGTCGCCGAAGCGCTGCGCAACAACCGCCGGCCGGCCGTGGCGCGCGCCAACCTCGAGATCGCCGGGCAACACGCGGTACAGGCCGTCGCGGCACTGGCGCCGGCGGTCGCGGTCGGCGGCGGTGTGCAATCCACAGAGCCCGGCGAGGCGACTGCGAAAATCTCCGGCGCCGCGCTCAACGTGCATTGGGAACCCGACATCTGGGACCGGCTGAGTTCGGCGGCCGCCGCTGCCGAGGAAGACTTTCGCGCCCCCGAGGCCGACCTCGAGTCGGCGCGCCAGTCGCTGGCGGCGCAAACCGCCAAGGCCTGGTTCCTGGTCACCGAGGCAAACCTGCAACTGGCATTGACCCGGGAGGCCGTCGACATTTATGCGCAAACGCTGAACGTCGTCGAAACCCGGGTCGTGGCCAGTGCCGCCTCGCCGCAGGATATCTTGCGCGTCAATGCCGCCCTGTCGGCGTCCAGGGAGCGTCAGCGCCAGGCGATCGGCGCGCTGATCGAGGCAATGCGCAGCATCGAGGCGATTCTCGGACGTTACCCGTCCGCCGAGCTCGAGGTGGTACGCGAATTCGTCCCCGTGCCGCCGCCGATCCCGGCCGGCATTCCGGCGCAATTGCTCGAACGACGGCCCGACCTGATCGCCGCCGATCGCCGCGTCGCGGCCGCTTTTCAGCGCACCGAATCGGCCAGGGCGACGAAACTGCCGAGCCTGCCGCTGACCGCGGCAGGCGGTTCGGCGAGCGACGAACTGATCGACCTGGTCGGCGCCGGCAGCAATTTTTTCTCGCTCGGGGCGAATTTCGTCGCGCCGCTCGATGCCGGCGGCAGGCTCCAGGAGCAGGTGCGGATCGAGACCGCGCAACAGGAGGCCGCGCTCACCGATTACGGCGCGGTCGCGCTGCGCGCCTTCGGCGAGGTCGAAAACGCGCTGACCAACGAAAACCTGTTGCGGCAACGCGAAGAAGTCCTGGCCGCCGCGGTGGACAACAATGCCGCGGCACTGAGTGCCGCTCGGGCGCAATACGATGCCGGCGCGACCGAGATTCTCTCCGTACTGCGAATGCAGGCGCGGGCGCTCGGTTCGCGGATATCGCTGATCAGGATCGAGAATGCCCGGCTGGCGCAGCACGTCGACCTGCACCTCGCCCTGGGCGGCGATTTCAGCGAGTAATATCGGCGTTACGCGCGCACCGGACCCGAACCGCCGGCCCGCCGCTTACCTGAGCGGGCTGTCCTGCTCGAAATGCGCAGCGATATCGCCGTCGGGGCTGACATCGACTACGCCGCGCAACGATAGTCCGGTAATGAAAGTGGCCGGCACCTCGAGTTGCAAGCTGTCGCTTCGCGACGCACCGCTACCGAGCGCCCAATCGATCTCGATGGCTTCGTTCTGGTACTTCCGCTGCGGAAAGCGGTTCGAACACATGCCGTAGGGAGCGATGTTCGCACATTGAAAAACACGGCCGCCGGCGCGGATCGATACGTCCCGCACCGCCTGATCCGAATTGTTATTGACCACGATTTCGTTGATATTGTACTGCGGGTTGTAAGCGCCGGCGCAGGCCGAAAGCACGATCGCCGAGGCTGCCAGGGCTATCGTTTTTACCATCTCGTTCTCCTTGGTACGGATAATCTAACAACATTACGGCGAGGCGGCCGATCTGGATCACCGCCCGACTTTAACTCCTACATGGCCCCGAGGACACGGCCTGGTACATTCAAATGGGCAGTTCCTGGTGATAGCATTTGCGGCGATGAAATCCATCGTCGAGTCTCGCTCCGGAATCCGCCGATGCGTTTGCTGATATTGATGCGGGCGTTGCTTCGCCTGCTTTTTCGCGCCAGCCTGCCATCGACCGAGGGCCGCCGGGATTCCTACGCGTTTCGAGATACAGACGATACGGCCCTCGGCAAGGCGGTAGGCTACGATCTGCAGCAACGCGGCGGAGAATCTGGGTTCTACCTGCTGCAGCGGGGCGTCGATGCATTTGCAGCGCGCGCCGCGCTGGCTTACCGTGCCGAACGCAGCATAGACGCACAGTATTACCTGTTACATGTCGACCTTGTCGGCAAGCTGTTTCTCGACATGCTCCTGAAAGCCGCCGATCGCGGCGTGCGCGTACGCCTGCTGATCGACGACATGGCGCTGAACCCGCGTAAAGATGTAGGCGCCGCGGCGCTCAATGCCCACCCCAACATCGAGATCCGGGTATTCAATCCCTTCGGACGCGGCGCCTCGCGCTGGCTGCAGTTTCTGTCGCGCTTCGGCGACGTCACCCGGCGCATGCACAACAAGTCGTTTACCGTCGACAACCAGGTCACCGTGGTCGGCGGGCGCAACATCGGCGACGAATATTTCGAAGCCAATCCCGACTTGCGGTTCGGCGATCTCGACGTGCTCGGCGTCGGCCCCGTGGTCGACCGAATCTCGTCGGTGTTCGATCTTTACTGGAACAGCGCCTCGAGTTACCCGGTGGAACTGCTGCTCAAACACATACCGGGCAGCCGCCAGCTGGCCGAGACCGACCGCATCCTTTCCGAGTTCACGGCCAGCAAACAGGACTCGGACTACCTCGAATCACTGGCACGAAGCGCGCTGGCCGAGTCGATTCGAGACTGGAGCCTGGAGTTCGACTGGGGTCATGCCGAAGTGCTCTACGACGATCCCGCCAAGATCACCGCGGACCGCGTCCGGCGACACCTGAGACTGGTCTCCCGGCTGCAAACCTACACCGCCGATATCGCCGGCGAGCTGCTGATATTCTCGCCTTATTTCGTCCCCGGTACCCAGGGCGTCGAAACCCTCGTTCAGTTGCGAGAACGCGGCGTGCGCGTGCGCGTGATCACCAATTCACTGGCTTCGACGGACGTCGCCGCGGTGCACGCGGGCTATTCCCGCTACCGCAAGCCGCTGTTGCGGGCGGGCGTCGAACTCTACGAGGTCGACCATAGCCTGACCCGCGAAGAGCGCGAGGACCGCAAGGGGCCGAGGGCAACCTCGAAAGCCAGCCTGCATGCCAAGTCCTTCGTCATCGACAGCGCGCGCGTATTTATCGGCTCTCTGAACCTGGACCCGCGTTCCGTGGTCGAAAATACCGAGATCGGCATCATGATCGAATCCCCGGTGATGGCTGCCGATATGCACGAGGGTTTCGCTCAAATCGCGCGCGCGGCCGCTTTTCGCGTCGCGCTCGAAGACGACAGCTTACGCTGGTACCGGGATACGGCAGACAGGCAGAGAGTTTTCACCAACGAACCGCATACCGGTTTCTGGCGTCGATTCGCGGCCGGCTTGTTGCGCCTGCTGCCGCTCGAATCGCAGCTTTGATCCGGGTTCGACGAAACTGTCGTCGACCTATAGATAAAGCGCAGCGTACAGCATCAGGCCGACGTGGGTATCCGAAATGCTGCCTTTCCAGTCGGGGTCGTCGGCGTCGAGATCGGTGCTGAAGCGGGTGATGCCCGCACCCAGCGTGAAGAGCTTGTTGAAACGGTATTCGATATCGATCTCGCTGGTCGTGAATGACCCCTCGTAGGTGTCCTCGATAGCGATGTAGAAGGCTTCGTTCAGGTAGTGCAGCGACCACCTGGGCGTAATCGCGTACGACACGCGTCCCCCGAACATCGGCAGCGGTCCCGTGGCATCGACAGATTCGTTTCTGCTACCGTCGCCGCGTTCGTATTTGAACTCGTAGGTGGTCACGTTGAGTCCGGCGCTGACAGCGATTTCGACACGATCGGAACGGTAAAACGAGTAAGCGTAAGCGAGCTTGAGCAGCTCGTAATTGATGTCGGAAACGAGGGTGTCGCCGACATTGAAGATTTCATCGTCCAGGTCGATTTCGATCTCGAGATTCGCTCTACCATCGCGTTCGAATTCGAAGACCCCAAATTCGATCCGGTGCCGGTCGCTGAAGCGATAATAGGCGTCGAATCTCGGAACCGCGGCGCTGTCTTCTCCGCCCAGGTCATCCCTGAAACTGTAGGCTACACCGAGATTGGTTTCGGTGTCCGCGACGAGAATATCGGTATCCGCATTCTGGATGTCGTACAAAGCGATGCGGAACCTGAACCTGTCGTCGAAGGCGAGCGGTCCGTCCGCCGCAACCGCGGATGAGAAGAATCCTCCGCTCAGACCGGCGAGCAAAATCCCCACGGCCGCCGTTCCCAAGTTGCGATGAATGTCGAACAACCTCATGAATTTTCCCCTCGGCAGACCGCCTCCCGCAGGCATGCCACAATATAACCGATCGATTCGTACAGATAAATCTCTTCCACGGCGATCCGCGGATAAGCGATTGGCGTGCGCTGATTAACGCCGAACGATCATCCCGTTCAAGCTTGACGCCGGTTAGATTTTCCCGCTGATCGGGAGGCGAAGCGGCTGATTCGTATCGCGCAACCGGTCCGGGATCCGCTTCGGCGGGCGACGTATAGCTAGTTACGGTCCGGCTTCTATGACCGCAACCGGCTGCGCGCGTCGTCCGCCGTTTTTTTTCGACAGCGCGAAAACGGCCTCCCGCCGCGAGTCCGCCGCCGATCGCCGCCACGGTTTCACATGTCCTGTAAAGCGGATATCATCTGTCGCCAGCAGCGACCCGTTCGCCTGTCGAGGAGCAAGGCCAATGATCCCCTGTCGGAAATATGATAGCGAATTGCCCGGCGCACGCAGTCAGGCCGCGGCATTCATGCGCGGACCGGCGGTCTGCCTGCTGCTGACAATTCTCACCGCCCGTGCCGGACCCCGCTCGGTCGGCGAGTGGCGCAGCAATTATTACGATACCGGGATCGACAACGTGCTGGTTATCGGGGCGACGAATTCGTCCGAGCGGCGGAGATTGCTGGAAGACGGGCTCGTCGCCGCGTTGCGCAAGGACGGGGTTACGGCGACGCCCAGCTACCGGCTGATTCCGTCGGCTGCCGGGCTTACCCGTGAAAGCATCGAGGAAGCGATCCGCGATCAGGGCATCGATACCGTGATGACGATCCGGCTCATCGGCGTAAGCGAAGAGGAAAACTTCCAGCAAACCGTCGACCGGGCCGATGAACTCAGTTATTTCACGATTACCGGTGGCTCCATCGAGCCGGCCGAAACCGGTTACTACGACGAACGTACGGTGATCCTGCTGGAAACCCAGGTCTTCGACACCAGGTCGCAACTGCTGGTTTTCATCTTGCGCTCGAAACTCGACGATACGACGCAGTCGCGCAAAGCCATCCAGGCCCAGATCGATCTCACCATGGGTCGCCTGCGCGCACATGACCTGATCGGCAATTGAATCGACAATCCGGATATCGATGAAAACGCACTTCGTCCTGGTGCCGTTGGCGTTGCTCGCCGTCATGGCGCTGCAGCCCTCGGCAGGCGCCGAAAATCCCGTCGGGACTGCGGAAGAAAATCCGGATTCCGGTTCGCTCGTCAAGGAACGCCTCGAGCGCGAGCGCGAAGCGGAGGCCAACCGCTCGGTGCTGCTGGCGCACAAGCGCAATTACATTCTGCCGCTGACCTATGCCGCGGATCCCAACGACGATGTCTACGAGCAGGGCAGCAGCGACTTCGGCGAGGATCTCGACAATCTCGAAATCCAGTTCCAGCTCAGCATCAAGGCAGTGCTGGCCGAGGGTCTTCTCACCGAGCATGACGCGCTTTACGCGGGCGCCACCGTGAAGGCATTCTGGCAGGCATACAACAAGGACATTTCGGCGCCGTTTCGCGAAACCAACTACGAACCCGAGCTGTTCTGGGTAACCCCGGTCCCCTGGCGCATCCTTGGCGGCGACGCGACCCTGTTCGCATTGGGCCTGTCGCACCAGTCGAACGGCCGCAGCCTGCCCTACTCGCGCAGCTGGAACCGCGTCTACGGCAGCGTGATCTGGGAGCGTTGGCGCTTCGTGTTTCACTTCAAGACCTGGTGGCGGATTCCGGAGGACGAAAAAGACGACCCGACGGACCCGCAGGGCGACGATAATCCCGACATCGAAGACTACATGGGTAATTTCGAATTCGAGGTCGGTTACCGCAATTACGAGCAGGAGGTTTCGGTACTGCTGCGCAACAACCTCGACCGCGAAGACAATCACGGCGCGATCCAGGTCGACTGGACCTTTCCGCTGCAGCGGCGCTTCCGCGGTTACGTACAGTACTTCAACGGCTATGGCGAAAGCCTCATCGATTACAACGCGGACATCGAGCGCATCGGTGTCGGCATCCTGTTGACGGACATGCTGTAATCGATGCAAAAGGCCGGGTTTTCGGTTAACCTTGCGGCCACCCGCCCAAACCAAAACAAGTCTGCGTAGCGATGATGCCCCTGACCCGAATTCGAATTCTATCAACGTTTCTAGCGGTGTTCGCCTGCGCCCTGTTGCTGGGCGTTTCCCTGCCGGCTCCGGCTCAATCGGCGAACCAGCCCACGGCCGTCGAGATCCCGGAGAACCTGACCCGCGAAGAAGTGCGCGATCTGGTTGCGCGGCTCTCCGACGACCAGGTGCGCGAACTGATTATCACGCAACTCGACAAGCTGGCCGCTACCGGGGAGCAGGCTTCGGAGGCAAGCGTTTACTTCGCGCAGCTGAACGCCGGTTTCGAGCAGGCGCGCGAATCGCTCGAGCGCAGCTTCGACATCCGCGAAAAGCCCCTGCAAAAACTGGCCGCGAATATCTGGCGGCAGGTGACCGAAAACGGCGAACTCGGTAGTGGTCGGTTGTTGCTGCAATTGTTCATACTGCTAGCCGCGGGTATCGGCGCGAGCTGGCTGATTCGGAGCCTGTTGCGGAAGTCGGTGACGGAGGAGCGGTTGTCGCTGAAGCAGAAGTTCGACCGCGCCGGTTACGGCATCGCCGTCGGGGTGATCAACATCCTCGCCTTCGCGGCCGGTGCGATTATTGCGGTCGAAATCATGACCGCCAGCTTGCCGACCGCCCAGATGCTCTGGTATCAGTTGATCTGGCTGATCGTCACGGTGTGGATCATTATGCTGATTGCGGGCCAGATCCTGGCTCCGAAAACCCCGCGATTGCGCCTCGTCGAGATGAGCGACGCCGCCGCGCGCGAGGCCTGGATCTGGGCGCTGCTCTTGACACTGAGCCTGGCGGTGCCCCGGCGTCTCGGAATGCTGCTTACCGAGTTCGGCGCCAGCGACGAAAACCGGCTGTTGCTCGCCGTGACTCTCGGCCCGGTTTTCCTCGTACTGGCGATCCTGCTGATCGTTCGTCTGCGCAAACACGGTGCGGCGCTGATTGCGGGCACGGGTAGCGAGACCGCTGTCCTGCGCCAGGGTCTGGCGCGTGTCTGGTGGATTCTCGCAATCGCCTACGTACTGCTGATCTGGTTGATGGCGATCGGGAAAAGCGCCGCGACCGGCGAATCCTCGCTCCTGCCCGGTCTCGGCAGTCTGGCGCTGGTCGCCGCGATTCCCTATTTCGACCGCGGCCTGAAATGGCTGATCGGCTGGTATTTCGCCGACGGGCAACGGGCCGGCGACAATGCGCAGTCTGCAAAAGCCGGGGATACCGGGGAAGCCGCAACCGTGGCCGCTCCGGTGCCGAACTATCACGCCGTAGCGCTTCGCTACGGGCGCGTGCTGATGGTGCTCGCGATCCTGGCGATCTTCGCTCGACTGTGGCACATCGACATCGCCGCGCTCAGCGCGCAACTGGTGGGCGAGCGCTTCGCCCGGGCTTCCTTCGATATCGGCATTACGATCCTGCTGACCTGGGCCCTTTGGGGCGTCATCCGCATCGCGATCGAGCGCAAGATCGCCGAGGACAAGGGTCCCGCCGGTGCGTCCGACGACGCCGAGGCCGGCGGCGTCGGCGGTACGCGGATCGGCACCGTGTTGCCGTTGATTCGCGCCTTTATCCAGATCACCCTGATCGTCATGGCAGTGTTGATCAGCCTGTCGGCGCTCGGCGTCAATATCGGTCCCCTGATCGCCGGCGCCGGCGTGGTCGGCCTGGCGATCGGTTTCGGCGCGCAAACCCTGGTGCGCGACATCGTCTCCGGGTTATTTTACCTGATCGACGACGCCTTCCGGGTCGGCGAATACGTGGTCGTCGACCAGATTCGCGGCACGGTGGAAAAGATTTCGATCCGTTCGTTTCAACTGCGCCATCACAACGGCCCGGTACACACGGTACCCTACGGCGAGATCAGGACGCTGACCAACTGGAGCCGCGACTGGGCGATCATGAAGTTCGAGCTGCGCATCCCCTTCGAAACCGATATCGAAAAGGTGCGCAAGATCATCAAGAAGATCGGCCAGGATCTCATGGAAGACGAAACCTTCGGACCCTTGCTGCTCGCGCCGCTCAAGTCACAGGGCGTCAACCGCATGGACGATTCGGCGCTGATCATCCGCTGC
>JASFKL010000039.1:0-17338 GCA_050118655.1 Gammaproteobacteria bacterium
GACATGCTGCGGTTTCCCAAATCCCTGATCGTGAATCTGGTGGTCAAGTACCTGAAAAAAATGGTGCCGGACTTTCACTTGCCGCAGGCGGTGACTTTCAGGCAGGCGCTCGCGCGGGGGTCGGCGCGGCCGCATACGCCGGTCGAATGCAACCATGACGATCTCGCTTTTCTGCAATACACGGGCGGTACAACCGGCGTCGCCAAGGGTGCGATGCTGACCCACGGCAATATGATCGCCAACATGCAGCAGGCCTCGGCCTGGATCAAGAACGTGGTCGAGGACGGCCAGGAAGTCATCATCACCGCGTTGCCGCTCTACCATATATTCTCGCTGACCGCGAACTGCCTGACCTTCATGAAAGTCGGCGCATTGAATTACCTGATCACCAATCCGCGCGACATGCCGGGTTTCGTCAAGGAATTGCAGGGGCTCCGATTTACCGCGATAACCGGCGTCAATACCCTGTTCAATGCGTTGATGAACACCCCGGGATTCGAAAAAATCGATTTTTCGCCGCTCAAGCTGTCGCTGGGCGGCGGCATGGCAGTTCAACAGGCGGTCGCCGAACGCTGGAAGAGGCTGACCGGTTCCCCCTTGCTCGAGGCCTACGGCCTGACCGAAACCTCACCCGCGGTTTGCATCAACCCGCTCGATCTCGCGGAGTACAACGGTGCCATCGGCCTGCCGGTACCGTCGACCGAGGTTTCGATTCAGGATCTCGACGGCAATATCCTGCCGATCGGCGAGACCGGCGAGCTCTGCGTGCGCGGTCCGCAGGTCATGAAAGGCTATTGGCAGCGCCCCGAGGAAACCGAGCGGGTATTGTCCAGCGACGGCTGGCTGAAAACCGGCGATGTTGCGCAGATCGACGAAAAGGGCTACGTGCGCATCGTCGACCGGCTCAAGGACATGATCCTGGTTTCCGGCTTCAACGTGTACCCCAATGAAATCGAGTCGGTGATCGCGGGCCATCCGGGCGTGCTCGAAGTCGGTGTCATCGGCGAGCCCGACGAGTCCTGCGGTGAGGTCGTCAAGGCCGTTATCGTGAAGAAGGATCCGGCGCTGACGGCCGAGCAGGTGATCGCTTATTGTCGAGAAAACCTGACCGGCTACAAGGTGCCGAAAATTATCGAATTCCGCCAGGAGCTGCCGAAAACCAATGTCGGCAAGATATTGCGGCGCGAATTACGCTAGCGGACTGCCAACCGCGCGTTAGAGCCGGTTCAGTAGCCTTCGATGCGGGCGTGCAGCGGTTTGGTTTCCTGGAACTTTTGCTGCTGTTCTTCGCTGGCCTCGGTCTGGTAGTCGCGTTTCCATTCGTCGATGCTCATCCCGTAGACTCGCTGCTGGGCCTCTTCGAACTGGAATTCGGGGTCGATCTTCTTGGCTGCCGCCGAGTACCACTTGCACAGGCAGTTGCGGCAAAAGCCCGAGAGATTCATGAGGTCGATATTCTGTACGTCGGTTCGTTGCTGCAGGTGTTCGACCAGCGCACGGAATGCGGCGGCCTCGGCTTGGGTTTGCTGATCTTTGGTCATGACTCTCGACTCAACCTATAATGGGCCGCTTTTTTTAACAAATATTTCCTATGCCGGCAAATGATATCCCCCGCTGGATGAGCGGCCTGCTCGACGAGCTGGAACAGAATCGGCAGCGGCAGCTGGTATCCCTGCAGGGATCTCGCCAGTGGTGCGATGCAGCTCTCGCCGACTGTTGGAAACTGGTGCCGGCGACGCTGCTGATTTCGAATCGCCACCCGGAGCCGAGGGCGGTAGGCTTCGCCAAGGCCGCTTCCTGTCTCGGCGGCGAAACCCGGCTGGTCTTCGTCGACCTGTTCGACGGCTTCGACGCGGACGTGCTGTGTATCGCCAGCGGGCTGGTGCGTGCCGGCGGTGTTCTGGTGCTGCTGTCGCCGCCACCGGCAGACTGGGATACGCCGCGGGATCGATATGCCCGCTGGCAGGATGGCAAGCACTCGGTGCAAGCCCGCTTCGTTGAATATTTTTTCGCTGCCCTCCGGCGGCAGGCAGATATCGGTCTGCTGGTCACGCCGCGGCGCCTGCCACGCCGACCGGCGCCGTTGCCGCGGCTGCAACCGACGCCTTTCGAGGCTGGGTGCACGATCGAGCAGGCTGAAATTATCGCCGGCCTGCTCGGCTGGCTGGATGGGCGGCGAGAGGGAGTCGCGCTGATCAGCGCCGCGCGCGGCCGCGGCAAGAGCAGTTGCCTCGGCCTGTTGGCCGAGCGGCTCGAGGCGGACGGCCCGGTGCTGGTTACCGCGCGCTCGCGGCAAACCGCCTCGCAGCTGCTGCGACTGGCCCCGGCGGCACGCTTCGTGGCGCCCGATCGGCTGTTGGGGGAGCTTCCGGCGGCGCGGTTGCTGATCGTCGACGAGGCCGCGTCGATCCCGCTGCCGATGCTGCGGCGTCTGGTACGGCACTATCCGCTATCGGTCATGGCCACCACCAGCGGCGGCTACGAGGGCACCGGGCAGGGTTTCATGCTGCGCTTCGTCGCCGAGCTCGAGGACAGTGAGCTGGTGCAATACCGGATCGAGGACCCGGTACGCTGGTGCCGGGGAGATCGACTCGAGGCCTGGCTGGACGCCTGCCTGATGCAGGATGCCGGAGGCGCGGGCGCGGAAACCGGGCGATTGCCGATAACCGGCTGCCGCTTGCAGTTCGTCGAGGAGCCCGGCAGCCCGCGCCGGCGCGCGCTGTTGCGCGAGGTATATGCATTGCTGTGCTCCGCGCATTATCGCACGCGGCCGTCGGACTTGCGCATGTTGATGGAAAACCCCGATCTGGTATTGATCGTCGCGCGGCTGAAATCGAAAGTTATCGGCGTCGCGCTGCTCAATGCGGAGGGCGGATTCGACGAAGCGCTCTGCGAGGCCGTGTTTCTCGGCCAGCGCAGGCCACGCGGTCACTTGCTCGCGCAAATGCTGACCGCGCAGGCGGGTTGCAGGGGTTTCGCCGCTTACCGCGGCCTGCGCGTGCAACGGATCGCGGTAGCGCCGGCATACCGACGACAGGGTCTCGGCAGCCGGTTGATCGAGCGCACCGCGCGCCATGCCGTGGAGCAGGGTTTCGATTACCTCGGCGCCAGTTTCGCGCTCGATCCGCGCAGTTCGAATTTCTGGCGCCACGCGAAATGCAAGCTGGTTCACGTCAGCTACGCGCCGGGCAAGTCGAGCGGCGATCACTCGGTCGCGGTGCTGCGGCCGATCGGGGCCGGCATGGAGGCTGAAATCGCGCGCATGCAGCAGCGCCTGCGTCAACAGTTGCCGACCTGGCTGACGCAATTCCTGCAGGACATGGACGCCGACCAGGTCGCGGCGCTGCTGCGGCTGGCCGAATTCCGGGTAACCGCCGATGAACTGGAGAGCGACGAGATCGAGGCGTTCACCGCCGGCAACCGCGGTTTCGAGCTTTGTTTCGCGAGCCTGCAAAAATACGTCATGAACCGGATCGCGCAAAGCGCCGTCGACCCCGATCGGCTGCTGGTCGAAAAGGCGGTGCAAAACCGCGCCTGGGACCGGCTCGACCGGGTCTCGGGGAGCGAGGGGCGCAAGCACCTGCAACGGCGTCTGCGCGAGCTTGTCGATGCACTCGCCGAAGCCTGATAACATGCCTGCAGGAGAAGAGGACAGCATGCCGAAAGAAATTATAGATTTCTGGTTCGCGGAGGCGACCCGCAAGCTCTGGTTCGACTCGACGACGGAGTTCGACGAGGAGTTGCGCGCGCGCTTTCTGGAAACCTGGGAACGGGCTCGCCGCGGCGAGCTCGACCACTGGACGGAGACCGCCGAGGGCTGCGTTGCGCTGGCGATCGTGCTCGATCAATTTCCGCTCAACATGTTTCGCGGCAGTGCCGACAGCTATTCGACCGAGGCGAAGGCTCGCGAGGTTGCGCGGATTGCGATCGAGCGGGAATTCGACCGGGATCTCGAGACCGAACAAAAGGCCTTTCTGTACATGCCTTTCATGCACAGCGAAAACCTCGAAGACCAGGAGCTGGCGCTGACGCTGTTCGACCAGCCGGGACTCGAGTCCAATCTGCGTTTCGCGCGGCACCACCACGACATCGTCAAGCGTTTCGGCCGCTTTCCGCATCGCAATATCGCGCTCGGCAGGGCCAGCAGCGACGCCGAAATCGAGTACCTGAACTCGAAGCAGGCCTTCAAAGGCTGAAGCCCGCGGATGCGTGACCGGATACTCGACTACATCTGGGCCTATAACGCTTGCGACGAGACCGCGCCGCGTTCCGCCTGGCGTCATTTCCTGCAGATAATGATCCTGGTCGGCCGCGACCTGATGGGCGGCACGATCACGCTGCACGCGATGGGCCTGGTCTATACCACCCTGTTGTCTCTGGTGCCGTTGCTGGCGGTCAGCATCTCGGTACTCAAGGGCTTCGGCGTACACGACCAGCTCGAGCCGGCGCTGGCCGGAATCCTGTCTCATCTCGGCGAACGCGGTCCCGAGGTCAGCGCGCGTATCGTCGGTTTCGTCGACAACATGAAGTTCGGCGTACTCGGCGCCCTCGGCCTGGCGATGCTGCTCTACACGGTGATCTCGCTGATCCAGAAAATCGAAACCGCGTTCAACAGCGCCTGGCGCCTGCACGGCAGCCGCGGCCTGATGCAGCGCTTCAGCGATTATCTGAGCGTGATCATGGTAGGCCCGGTACTGATTTTCGCGGCGGTCGGGATTACCGCTTCGCTCGGCAGCAGCCACGTCGTCGAGGTTCTGAACGGCCTGCCTTACATGAACGACATGCTGCGCCTGCTGGGCAAGCTGCTGCCATTCATGCTGGTTATTGCCGCGTTCACCTTCATCTATCTGCTGGTGCCCAATACCCGGGTCAAGATCCGCTCGGCACTTTACGGGGCGGTAATCGCGGGGCTGCTGTGGGAAACCTCGGGCATCCTGTTTACCTCGTTCGTCGGCGGTTCGACGAAATACACGGCGATCTATTCGGGATTCGCGATCCTGCTGGTGTTCATGATCTGGCTTTACCTGAGCTGGATCATCCTGCTGGTCGGCGCGAGTATCTCGTTTTATCACCAGAATCCCGAGTACCTGGTCTGGCAGCGACGGGATATTCGCCTGAGTACTCGCCAGCGCGAACAAATGGCGCTGCAGGCGATGCTCGATATCGGGCGTGCCCACAACCGCCAGTCGGATCTCAGGCCCAGCCTGGAAAATCTGGCCCGGCATCAGCAAATCCCGTCGGCGCTGTTGCTGCGGGTCATGGACGGGCTGCAGGTCTCCGGCCTGGTGAAATTGTCGGCGGACGATCCGCCGCTGTACCTGCCGGGCTGCGCGCTGCAGTCCATGCGACTGGCGGAGATCGTGCAGAGCGCGCGTTCGTTCGGCAACCAGGACGGCAGCGATGCCCTGTGCGGGGAGCAGCGCGTGGGCGAACTGCTCGACGATCTCGAAGCGCAAGTGGATTCGTTTCTCGGCGAGCGAACCCTGGCCGATTTCATTCAATCTTCCGAGGAGCAGGGCGGCGATGAAAATAGTCTCGTTTAACGTCAACAGTCTGCGCCAGCGATTGCATCAGTTGCGGCGCGTGATCGACAAGCATCAGCCGGAGTTCATCGGCTTGCAGGAAACCAAGGTGCAAGACCACGAGTTTCCGTTGCAGGATATCTCCGAACTGGGCTACGAGGCGATCTTTCACGGGCAAAAAACCCACTACGGTGTCGCGCTGCTCTCCCGTAAACCCTGTTCCGAGCCCTGCTACGGTTTTCCGGACGACGGCGAAGAGGCACAGAAACGCTTCATCGGCGGAGAATTCGATATCGACGGTAAGCCGATGCTGGTCTTCAATGGCTATTTCCCGCAGGGCGAAAGCCGGGATCACCCGGTAAAGTTCCCCGCCAAGCAGCGATTCTACGAGGACTTGATCGGCTATCTCCGCGGCTACGACATGTCGAGCACCAGGCTGGTGGTGATGGGGGATTACAACATCGCCCCGCTGGATGCAGATATCGGGATCGGCGCCGATAATGCGAAGCGCTGGCTGCGAACCGGCAAGACCAGTTTTCTGCCCGAGGAACGCGAGTGGTTCGAGCGCCTCACCGCGCTCGGGCTCCACGACGGATTCCGACTCTGCCACGCCGAGGAGGATAATGTATTCAGCTGGTTCGACTATCGCAGCCGCGGTTTCGAACGCGATCCCAGGCGCGGCTTGCGCATCGATCATCTGCTGGTTTCGGAACTCTTGAAACCCGCGGTGGTCGATGCCGGTGTAGACTATGATATTCGCGCGATGGAAAAACCTTCGGATCACGCGCCCGCGTGGATCGAACTGGACCCGGAGCGCAGCGCGTAATCCCGCGCCCGATCAATCGACAGGAGAGAAACCATGTTTGGCCGTCCCACAGAAATTCCCAGCGCCGCGCAAGCCCTTCCCGGGCGCGAGCAGCCGATAGAGTTCGACCCGACCCATGCCGTGCTGGGCACCTCGATGCTGGCGCCGTTCCCCGAGGATTGCGAGCAGATCGTGCTCGGTCTCGGCTGTTTCTGGGGCGCGGAACGCAAGTTCTGGAAGCTTCCCGGGGTGTATACCACCGCGGTCGGATACGCGGCCGGCCATACCCCCAACCCGAGCTACCAGGAAGTCTGCACCGGCATGACCGGGCACAACGAGGTAGTGCTGGTGGTTTACCGGCCGCAGGAAATCGAGCTCGAAACGCTGCTAAAAACCTTCTGGGAATCGCACGATCCGACGCAGGGTATGCGCCAGGGCAACGACCAGGGAACCCAGTACCGCTCCGGCATCTACTACCACGACGAAAGCCAGCGCGAACTCGCCGAACGGAGTCTGCAGCGCTATCAACAAAAGCTGCGCGATTCGGGTTACGGATCGATTACCACCGAAATTCTGCCGGCAGGTCCCTTCTACTACGCCGAGGAATATCACCAGCAGTACCTCGAGAAAAATCCCGCCGGTTACTGCGGGCTGGGCGGTACCGGGGTCAGTTGCTGACAGAAAATCTGCAAATATCGTCTAACATAGGGATATTTAAAGCAAAAAGACGATAGCCATCGGCCGGGTCGATCCGGAATGGTAACTTACAATGAAAGGAACTGGAGCCGGCCGGGTCTCGATGGCGAGATCGGCCGTATTGTTTAGCGCGGCGATTATTTATTGTACCTCCCTGCTCGCCGCCCACGATGATTCGCCCCGGGAAACCGGGCCCGCGGAAGATGCCACGGTTGCGATAACCATCGACGCCGAACACCTGATCGAACTCTACCAGTATGTTTCCGACCTGTTGATTATCGATTCTCGCCACAGGGAGGATTACGCGCTCGGTCATATCGAAACCTCGGTCAACCTGCCGCTCTCCGAGACCAACTGTAAGACGTTGTTAAAACTGGCAAAATCCACCGAACGGGCTATTGTCTTCTACAGCAATACCAACCTGGGGGATGCAAGCATCGAAGCCATCAAGGTAGCAACGGGCTGTGGTTACAAGCGACTGTTCTGGCTCCGCGGCGGATTTGTCGAGTGGAAGGATAAAGATTATCCGTACGTGATCGAGTAGCTGAATGCTATCGCGTATCTATAGCTTCAAATTCATCATCGGTTTTGCCCTGCTCTGGCTGGGGGCACTTGCCTATGGTCTGGCGATTTACAGCACCTACGTCTACCGCGACCACGCGATCGAGGCGCAGATCGAAACTCTGCATGAGCTGCTCAAGAACGAGAGCAGGGATGCGATCAACATACAGTATGAGCGGCAAAAGCAGTTTGCCTTCAAATTACAGAACGAAACGCCCTTCAAGACCGCGCTGGACCGGCAGGACCCGGCAATGATGACGGCCTGGCTGACCGAGAGCTACACCCGCTACCAGGTCGCCTCGGGAATGATCAGACTGAAGACGATCGTGGTCCGCAACCTGTCCGGCGAAATCTTTGCGCAAAGCTCCGACGACGGGCTGAATTCCTACACCGGCTGCCCCAGCGCACTGAAATCGATCGGCGGTTCGCTGGTCCGGCTGATCAAGCCGGAGTATGCGCTTTGCAGCTTCGACGGCCAGCTGTTTACCGAGGTGCTGGTTCCGGTCGGTACCCTGGAACCCAGGGCCTATCTTCATGTCGTCGCATATGCGGTCGACAGCTTGCGGCGTATCGAGGATCGGATCGATATTCCGCTGCTCATCGAGAATGCCTCCGGCGTGCCGGTTTACCGGTCTGACCACTGGGTTGACAAGGAGATAGACACCCATTTACACCCACAGTACAAGCTTTACGGCGACGATGCCTTTCTCGGCGCGACGATAACCGCGGCCTTCGATCAGCGGCTGGTTCTCGAACGCCTGGCGCGCACCGAGACCAGCTTTTTCGTAATTACCACGCTGGCCACGGTAAGCGCCCTGCTTATCGTACTGTTTCTGCTCAACCGCGCCTTCATGCCGATGAACAAGCTGCGCAACTCGGTGGGCGCGCTGTTGACCGGTAAATATGCCTCGATCAGCGAGGAGAAGCTGCCGAACGAGCTCAAGGACCTGGTGGTGGCATACAACGAAATGGTCGAGGGCCTGGAGATGGAAACCATCTCCCGGCGGCAGATCGAGGAGAAGCTGCGCTCCGAGAAGGACTTCATCTCGACGACCCTGGATTCGATAACCAATCCGGTCATAGTCATCGACTCGAAAGATCTTGTCAGGCTGGTCAATCCCGCCGCCCAGAAGCTGTTCGGCGCCAGTCAGGCAGACCTCGTCGACAATTCGATTCACGAGGTACTGATCCTCTATTCCAATCGACAGACCACCCGCATCGTCGATATCAGCCAGTTGCTGAGCCGCAAGTTGTCGATCAGCTCGATGTTTTTCTACGATCCCAATCACAAGATCGTCGAACTCGAGTTTTCGGCGTCGCCGATGATCGACATGGAAGCCGAGGATGTCGGCTACGTCATTATCCTCAAGGACGTTTCCGAGGATCGCAAGCTGCGCCGCAAGTTGAGTTACGAGGGTAGCCACGACCAGTTGACGGGATTTCTGAACCGCAGCGCCTTCGAGCAGAAATTCGAAACCCTGGTTACCGAGGACAATAACTCCCAGCCGCAACACGTGTTCGCCTACCTCGATATCGACCAGTTCAGAATCGTCAACGAAACCTGCGGCAGCGCCGCGGGCGACCTGCTGTTGAAACAGGTCGGCGCGATGATCAAGAAGCACGTGCGCAAGTCGGATATCCTGTCGCGCCTGTCCGGAGACGAGTTCGGGATCATCATGCCGTTTTTCGAGATGGAGCGCGCGCTGCAGGCGATTCAGAAAATCATCATCGAAATCCAGCACTCGGGATTCATCTGGAACGAACAGGAATACCTGGTCACCGCGAGTATCGGCGTAATGGCCTTCGGGCGTATGGCCGACGAGTACGCGGACTGTTATTCCAAGGTTACCACGGCCTGCTTTCTCGCCAAGCAAAATGGCGGCAACCAGTATCACTTCATTCACGAAAACGATGAAAAAGTGATGGCGCAGCAAGTGTCTATGGAATGGGTGTCCGGAATCATGGAAGGATTCACCGAGGATCGATTCTGCCTCTACGTGCAGCCCATCGTATCCATCGACCGTGAAGAAAAGTACACCCACTACGAAGTGCTGATTCGCTATCGCGGACCCGACGGCAAGATTGTCTCGCCCAACGATTTCCTGCCGCCCGCCGAGCGCTACAACCTGATAGAGCGAATCGACAGCTGGGTGGTCAACAATATCATTTCCTGGCTGCAGGAGTACCAGCACCTGGTCAGCGACGTGATGTTCTCGATCAATCTCTCGGGCCGCAGCATCGGCTCGCAGAGTTTTCACAAGTTTCTCCACGAGAGCCTGACCAACAGTAATATCGACGTTAAAAAGCTGTGTTTCGAAATCACCGAAACCGCGGTGGTAGACAATGTCGAAAAATCGGTCGAATTCATCAACTCGATCAAGCAGCTGGGCGTCAAGTTTTCCCTCGACGACTTCGGCACCGGCCTGTCCTCGTTCAGCTATCTCAAGCAGTTTCCGGTCGATTATCTGAAGATCGACGGCGAGTTCGTGCGCGACATCATCGAGGACGACAAGAGCTATGTTTTCGTGCGCTCGATGACCGAGGTAGGGCACGCGCTGGAAATGAAAGTGATCGCCGAGTTCGTCGAATCCGACACCATGTTCAACAAGTTGCGCGAGGCCAATGTCGATTACATCCAGGGATACCAGGTCGGCAAACCGGTCGCGATCGAGACCCTGATCGAAGACGATCAGACCGACCTGGATCACGCGGGTAATGCCTAGCCACCAGTAAGCGGGCGACGCCCGTCCTGCTTTTGCGAGAGTGTCTCAGTCCTCGATTCGATTACCGAAATCGATCGATTTGACGCGCGGCGTCAGGTTGACCTCGTCGATGACGATATTCGGGCTGGCCTCGAGAATCTGCCAGATCACCTCGGCCACGTCGGTCGTCTCGATCGCGTTTTCTGGCTGTGTACCGGGCGCGAAGGGCAGGTCATCGAAGAACGGGCTGCGTACCATGCCGGGATTGACCAGGCTGACCCGGATCCCGTCGCGAGCGCAATCCTCGCGCAGGGCCTGGCAAAAACCCCGCAGCCCGAACTTGGCGGCACTGTACAAGGCGCCCTTCCTGCCCGCCGCGAGCGCCGACTCCGAACCGATGAAAACCAGCCGGCCGCTGCCGCGGCGACGCAGCTCCGGCAGCAGCGCGCGGCAGACGACCATTGCGCTGGTCAGATTGATCCGCAGATTCGATTCGATTTGCGCGATCGAGAATTGCTCCAGCGATCCGAATCGGCCCTCGCCGGCGGCATGAACCAGGCCGTCGAAAGCCTGTCCGGCGAACAGTTTCTGCATCGTTTTACCGACCATTTCGAGATCCGTCAGATCGAGTTCCAGCGCCTGGAAATTCGCGTGCTCGAGCTCGGCTACCGACCCGCGCCGGCTGATTCCGCAGACGCCGTAGCCCCGCTCGAGCAGCAATTTTGCGGTTGCCAGGCCGATTCCCGAACTGGCGCCGGTTACCAGCAGCGAAGGGTTTTCAGTCATGCCATTCACAGGGATGATAGCTTTGTCCGGGTATGCGTTCGAGCAAGCGGCTTTCGCAGAACTCGATCATTTCGCGCTCGCGCTCGCGCGGGTAGCCGACGATGCCGTTGTCGAGGTCGAATTGCTGCGCGAACAGCGGCTCGTCGGGATAGAGACGCGAAACCTTGCGAAAATGATCGCGCGTCAGGCGAAAGCTGCCGAGGCTTACCGAGTGCAGGCGGCGCGCGTCTATCGCGGCGAACACGCGGTCGAGCAAGTCGACGAAGGCCGCCTGGTAGTCGCGGTGATAAACCACCGGGTCGAAGCGAAGTCCCACGGGCCAGCCCGCGTCGAGCAGCCGGCGCATCGCCTCGATGCGCTTGTCGATAGCCGGCACGCCGTTCTCCAGTTTGCGGTGGCTGTGCGCATCGCTGAAACTGAAAGCGGTCACCACGCGTTCGACCGGCGGACGCTTCAACAGTGCGCGCACCTGGGTGCTCTTGGTGCGCAATTCCAGCCATGCGTTGCCGATCTCCGCTACGCGGTCGACGAAGTATTCGCAAAAACCCGTCAACGGGTCGCTCGCCAGGCTGTCGCAATCGTAACCCGAGTAAAACCAGACCGGGCTGCCATCGTGGCTCGCGGCGACACGCTCGATCTCGTCGCCGAAATCTTCGTAGTTGACGAACACGACCTGGTGGGCGGACTGGTACATGCCCTGCAGAAAACAGTATCGGCAGTCGTAGACGCAATTGAGCATGTGAGAAAAGTAATAGTTGTAATCGCCGCCGAGGCCGTAGCCTTCGGGCGCAGCGAGCACGCGGCGGCCGGACTTGTGTGCGATGATCAGTGCGGGGTGGTTTTTTTGCAGGCGGAAATTTTGCGCCCGCCGGTTGAAGACCTCGCCGTAGCGTTCGATTTCGACCACTGGCGTGCCGCGCGACCGTTCGAGGATACGCCGCGCGCGCGGATGGTCGCGCAGGCCGGCCTCGATATAGATGCAACTGGCCACGAGCTAAAGGTTCTCGCTGTCGCGGTGACTGATTCGTTCGAGCGTCTCGATAATCGAACCCGCGGAGGATTTTGTCGCCAGCGAGCCCAGCAACTGCTCGCTGTCGAAATCGCGGCTGCAGAGATACCGCCACAACACCCGCAGCCGGTTTTTCTGGGTTTGCGAAAAATGCGCCAGCCCGAGCAGCCTCCGCCAGGATTCGCTCGGCGCTTCGAGACTTGCCTGCGCACGCGCCACCCCGGCGAGCGCTTCGGCCTCGCCGGCGATTTCCCGGATATGGCCGTGAATCAGATCGCTTACCTGCTGGCGGTCGTTACCGCATTGGCGGCGTCGGTTGTCGCTGATCACCTTGACCGCCCGGACCAGTTCCGCGCTGCTGAAGTAGAGCGCCGCGTGCATGAAACCGCTGGCTTCCATGTCGAACAGGCAATCCTCGCGGTAATCGTAAGACGGCCGCCCGAGAGTCAGGCATTCACCGCCCGTGAATTCCGTCGTCGCGGCGGCTACCGGGTAGTATCGATTGCCGCTGTCGGCATCGACGACCTTGTGCAGGCGGAAGGCCGACCCGATCTCGTGCTCGGCCGTGCCCGCGATGCCGAGATTGAACCAGGCGAGCGCGGTATGTTCCGCGCAGTCGGCCGCGACCCAGGAACAGGCCGAGGCGCTGGCGAGCTTGCCCGGACCGCTGACGATACAGATCGTCTCGTCACCGCGGTAGATGTCGAAGGCCCGGTCGTCGGCCGATTTGCGCAGCCGGTAATAGTCGATTACCGGCTTGGCCTCGCAATGCAGCGCCGCGACCCAGATCAGCACGATGCCGCGCCCCCGGTTTCGCCCCAGGCCTCGCGCAGCGGCGCGAATTCGTCTAGCAGGGCCTGGTTGCGGTGCTTGCGGGCGCCAGTGACGAGGATATCGAGCCGGGTCAGAAGTTCCGCGATCGCGGCCCGGCGGTCGCCCGCCGACAGTTTCGCGCTCTGCAGCAGGCCGATCAAGGCGCGCACGCGGAAGCGGTCCATCGCCGGGTAGCGGCGAGACAACTGGTCCTCGTGGCCACCGTACTTGACGATCAACGGCTCGTCGACGTAGTGCACCGGGTAACGGTGGCAGAGACGCAGCCACAGATCGTAATCCTCGCAGGCGGGCAGGCTTTCGTCGAACATCCCGAGTTCCAGCAGGGTGGATTTACGGATCACGCTGGCCGACGGCGAAATCGCGCACAGCGGCAGGCAGCGGGTAAAAATCCAGCCGCCGCTTTTGCGGTGCTTGTGCATCGGGTTGACGCGCCGCCCGTTACGCATCCAGATTTCATCGGAGTGGAACAATACCTCGTCGGGGTGGCGCCGCCCGGCATCGCGAATGCGTTCGATCTTCTGCGGCAGCCAGCTATCGTCGGAGTCGAGCAGCGCGATCCAGTCGCCGCCGGCCGCCTCGATACCGCGATTGCGGGCCGCGCTGACGCCCCGGTTGGGCTGGCGAATTACCGATACCCCGGGAAACTTTTCCTCGACCAGCCGGTAACTGTCATCGGTGGAGCCGTCATCGACGAGGATGAGCTCGTCGACGGGAGAAGTCTGCCCGGCGACCGAATTCAGCGCGCGTTCGAGCGTATGGCGCCGATTGTAACTGGGTACGATGACCGAGATGCGCATGGCCGCGGAGCGCCGGGCTAGCCTAGGTTTTCTGCGGGATGCTCGCCTGTCCCGGGAAGCTGGTAATGCTGGCGCCGTCGCTGTCGAGTATGCGGTTCTTGCCGCTGCGCTCGACCTCGTCGATACGAATCACCGCGAAATGCGGAATGTAGGTGTGTTTGACGTGGGCGAATTCGTGCTTGAGTTTTTCCTCGGCCGGGTCGATCAGCAGTTTCGAGTGCTCGCCGAAAATGATTTCGCCGATTTCGATGAATCCGGCCATCTGCGACTGGCTGACCTCGTGCGCATAGAGTTCGTAGATCTTGTTGTTGTTGTGAAACTGGATGCGGAAAACGGGCTTGTTCGCCTTTGCCATGGTCGCGCCCCTAGTCTTCCATCAATTCGTCGAGCTCACCGTCCATGTGCATCTCGGTCAATTCGTCGAAGCCGCCGATCGGCTTGCCGTCGATGACGATTTGCGGGACGCTGCGCGCGCCATTGGTGACCTTGCTGAATTCGCGCATCGCATTCGAGTCGGTATCGATGCGTACTTCCTCGAATGGAATATCCCATTTATCGAGCATGAACTTGGTACGGTCGCAAAAGGCGCACCGGGCTGTACTGTAGACGGTTACTCTTGCCACCTGGCGAATTCCGGTTAAATCAGAACGATGATTCTACTACAGATGGCCGAAACCGGCATAGTCCCGGCGGGCAGGCGCGGTGCGAGACGGGACTTCAATCGCGGCGGTTATTTCAGTACCCTAGGGGGTAACGACCATCCCAAAGGACAAATCAATGCCCAGCAACCAGAGTTCCACCGCGGCAAGCGGTAGCGACGACAAGACCAGAACACGGAAATCGCCGGCGAAGAAAGCCTCGGCTGCGAGCCGTAAAAAGGCCGCCCCGAAAAGCAGGGCGGCGGGGCGCAAGAAAGCGGCGAACAAAAAGCCGGCCACGAAAAAGGCAGCCGCGAAAAAGTCCGCTCGGAAAAAGACTGCCGCCAAAAAGAGCAAGCCGGCGAGCAATCGCAAGGTCGCTCGAGACAGCCGCAAGGCACTGGTAGCGCGCCTGCGCGCCGACCTGAAGTCGACGCGCGAAAGCCTGAAGAGCGCGCGTGCGGCGGCGAGGGAAGAAATCAAGCTCGCCCGGGAAGCCGCGAGGGCCGAAATGAGCGTGCTCAACGAAAATCTCAGGGCGGCGCTCAAGCGCGAGCAGGAATTGCTCAAGCTCGGCGAAAAGAAAGCCAGGATGATGTACGAGGCCGGGCAGAAGTGGGAGAAGCAACAGCTCGCCCGAATCAGGAAGCTGAAAGCAAAGAAATCCGCCGGGGCGAAGAAATAGCCGCGCCGGCGGAGCGGCTTTTCAGTCCTTGTCCTGAACCAGCACCCAGGGCTTGACGACCACGGCCCACAGGCTGGCGTCGGCGTCCAGCCAGCGGCGTGCCTGATCGTCCGCTACCGGCCCCAGCCGCGCCGCGTCGGTCCAGCCCCTGACCCGTTCGACATCGTCTTCCTGCAGCGCGCAGGCCACGTCTACGAGGTCGAGGTCCGGGTGCACGTGAAACACCTTGCCGGCCGCGAAGAAGCGCTGCAATTCGCGCCAGGGGATTCTCGCCGTTTCGCTATTGATCCTGGCCCGCGAGAGATCGCGATCCTGCTGCAGCAGTTCGTCGATCACGCGACCGACTTGATGATATTGACGCCGTCCAGGGGGCTGGTCTGGATGGTGTCGCGAATCGTGAAAATCGCTTCCTTGCGCGGGTAATGCTTGCGCCAGGCAATCGCCACGGTTCGATTCGGCGACGGGTCGGTGAACGGCTTGATATCGATCAGCGACTCTTTCTTCTGGCTCTGGGTAATACTGGTGCGCGGCAGCACCGTGATCCCGGTACCGGCGGCAACCATGTGGCGAATGGTTTCCAGCGAGCCGCCCTCGAGCGTGCGCGTGAGTTCGCTGTCGCCGGACATGCAATCCGGGCAAGCCTCGATCACCTGGTCGCGGAAACAGTGTCCCGAACCCAGCAGCATCAGGTCCTGCGAGGCGAGATCGCCCGGCGGGATCGCGCTGCGCTTTTTCCATTCGTGGTTGCGCGGCAGCGCGACGATGAAAGGTTCGTCGTAGAGCGGGGCGGTCTCGATGCCGGGTTCGTCGAACGGATAGGAAATGATGATCGCGTCCAGCGCACCCTGCTTGAGAGACTGGAACAGGTTGGCGGTAAAATTTTCCTCGATGATCAGCTTCAGATCGGGCGCGTTTTTACGCAGCTTCGGAATCAGGCTGGGCAGCAAATAGGGGCCGATGGTATAAATCACACCGAGCTTGAATTGCCCCGACAGCGGATCGCGGCCCTGCTGGGCGATCTCGGTCAGTATCTGCGCTTCCTGCAGCACGATATAGGCCTGGTTGATGATTTGCTGTCCGATTTCGGTGATCCGGATTTCGTTCTTCGAACTGCGTTCGAAAAGCCGTACATCGAGCTCTTCCTCGAGTTTCTTTATCGCGATACTTAGGGTAGGCTGGCTCACGAAACAGGCCTGTGCAGCCTTGCCGAAATGGTTCTTCTGGGATACCGCGACGATATAGCGCAGTTCAGTTAGCGTCATAATAGTTAAAATTTATTGAATTATTGATAGATTTTGCATAAAAAGATCCAGTTTGCAATCGGTTCCCGCTATGATAAAAATTCTTCAGAAAATTCTGACCATCGAGACGATCGAACCCGGCGGCGAGGATCTGGAGCATTCGCTGCAAGTCGCCACCGCGGTTCTGCTGATCGAGGTGATGCGTGCCGACTTCGTCGTCCAGGCCGAGGAAAAGGCGCGGCTGAGACAATTGCTCGAGCGACAGTTCTCGTTGCCGGCAGACCAGCTCGACGCGTTGCTGGACGAGGCCGAAACCCGTGCCGACCGGCTGGTTTCGATTCAGCACATTACCCGCCTGCTCAACGAACATTACGATCACCCGATGAAGGTGCGGGTCGTCGAGATGATGTGGCAGCTGGTCTATGCGGATGGCGACAAGGATCGTTACGAGGAACATTTGATCCGGCAGGTCGCGGAGTTGCTCTACCTGTCCCACGGCGAATTCATCCAGGCGCGGCTTCAGGCCGAGGAGCAAGACCGAAGCCGGCAGGGATAAGGCGGCGGTTTACTGCACGAGAGATTTTCCGGGCCGACGACCGCCAGGCTCAAAACTGACCCAGGTAGACGATCGGCGGCACGATCAGCATCTTCGCGACCACTAACAGCAGCGTCGCGAACAGCGGCGACAGGTCCAGCCCGCCCATCGGCGGCAACATGCGCTGGATCGGCCGCAGGACCGGCGAGGCGATACGATCGACCAGGCCGACCACCGGGTTGTAGTGACCCGGGCTGATCCAGCTCAGCACGACCCTGATGATTATCGCCACCAGAAACACGGTCAGCACCAGGGCGATGAGGTCGGCAACGGAATAGACCAGCATTCCCGCATAGCTGACCCCGAGCGGCGCCATCTGCCCGCCGATGTAAACCGCCGGGATCGACAGCAGGCGCATCAGCAGGAATTTCGCGTAAATCAGCAGCAGGCACAATACGACAGAGGCGGTATCCTGTCCGGAAACACTGGGGATGATGCGGCGCAGGACCTTCAGCGGGGACGACGTC
>JASFKL010000040.1:0-17260 GCA_050118655.1 Gammaproteobacteria bacterium
GAGCAACCCCCTGAACTGCGCGAGTTCCGAGCGCCGGCCGACGATCGGCCGGGCCGATGCCGCCTGCGCGGATTCGGCCGCGGAAAGCACCCGCGCGAGTTCGAAGACTTCGACAGGATCGGAAAAACCCTTGACCTCGAGCGGCGAATGCTCGCGGGTTTCGATCGCGGAACCGGCGAGCGCGCGGGTCTCCGCGGTAATCAGAATCGTGCCGGCCGCGGCGGACTGTTCCATGCGCGCCGCCAGCGGTACGGTTGGCCCGGAGGCGTCGTACTCGGGTTTCGCGGGATCGTCGCCCACCTCGAGGACCACGACTTCCCCCGAATGCAAACCGACGCGTATCTGCACGCTGCTGCCGAGTTCCCCGGCGTACTCGGCGATACCGGCCTGCATTTCGAGCGCCGCGCGACAGGCTTCGAGCGCGTGACGTTCGCTCGCCAGCGGGGCGCCGAACATCGCCATGACCCCGTCTCCCATGAAGCGGCATACCGTGCCGCTGTTGTTTTCCACCGACCTGCACATGCGCTGCGCGGCACGGTAGAGCAGATCGTGGGCTTCCTCGGCGTCGAGTTTTTCGGTGAGCGCGGTCGAACCGACGAGATCGGCGAACAGCATCGTGACCGGCTTGCGTTCGCCGGGCTTGCGCCGCCACGCCGTGATGTCTTCACCGTCGATTTCTTTAGCGGGAGCGGCGGCGGAAGGGGCTTTCTCCGCGGCAGGCCGATCGGAATTGCCGATCGCCTTCAGGATCCGGATACGGTGCCCGACCGACTCGATGCCGATATCTTTCAGCGCCTGGTGATCGATATCCGCAAGCAGGTCCCAGTCGATGTCGTTCGCTTCGAATCGATCGGCGTACTGTCCGAGGCCGAGGTCCTGCAGCCATTCTGAAATCCTGGCGGACATAGGCGGATACCCGTTTAACCAGCGGGCAGTATACCAGCTTCGGCAATTATCTGGCGAAGCGGGCGGGCCGTCCGGGAGGCGGTCAAAGCTTGTAGTCGGGTTCCTCGCGGTCGAGGATTTCGCGCAGTTCGCGCAGGTGGGCGTCGGCGCTGCCGACTCGCTGTACGTAATCTTCCCATTGGCCCGCGGTGGTTTCGGCCACCTCGTCGCTGGCAATGCGCAGCGGCTTGCCGGTCGCGAGCGCGGTGACGTAGGTTTCGCAGGCGCGCTCGAAATAATAGAGTTCGTCGAAGGCCCGGGCGACGTTTTCGCCGACCACCATGAGGCCATGGTTGCCCATCAGCAGCACCCGGTTGTCGCCCAGGGTCGTGGTCAGGCGCTCGGCCTCGTCGCCCAGCCCCATGCCGCCGAAACCGTCGTCGAGCGAGACGCGATTGAAGAAACGCATCGTGTTCTGATCGATCGGCGGCAGGCCGTCGACCTCGACCGAGGCGAGTGCGGTCGCATACTTCGAATGCACGTGGAGCACACAGCGTGCCTGCGGCAGGTTGCGGTGCATCGCGCCGTGGATCGCCCAGGCGGTCGGGTCGGGCCGGTCGGGCCGCTCCATCGTAGTGTCGTCCTCGGCATCGAGGAGCAACAGTTCGCTGGCGCGGACGCTGGAGAAATGCCGCCCGAATGGATTCATCAAAAAACGCTTGCCGTCGTCGGATACGGCGTAGCTGAAATGGTTGGCGACGCCCTCGTGCAGTCCGAGCCTCGCCGCCATGCGAAACGCGGCCGCGAGGTCGGCGCGCTCCTCACGGTAGGTATCGGCGCTGCTGGATTGTTTTCCGTTATCTACGATGGAAACAGGCATATCGCTCTCCGTCATCTCGTTTCGAAGCCATTAAAACGCAGCCCGGGAAAGGCGGCAAACGAATTTTACCGATCGCGCCGATGCGCGGAATTGATTTATAGTAGCCGCGATGAACCATTTTGCGCACCTGGTGCTGGCCCGGCCCACCCTGGAATCCACGGTCGGCAACCTGCTCGGCGACTTCGCCCGCGGGGTCGATCCGGATTCGCTGCCGCGCGCGGTGCACGACGGGCTGCGCAATCACCGCGCGGTCGACCGCTTTACCGATTCGCATCCGCGCGTACAGGAGATGAAGCGGGTCTTCAGCCGCCGACGGCGGCGCTTCGCCGGGATCGCGCTGGACATCTATTTCGACCACTTGCTGATCAATCACTGGAACCGCTTCGATGCGCGCGACCTCGAGCCGCTGATCGAAGTTTTTTATCGCCGATTGATCGACGGGCGCGGCCTGATGCCGGGCGAGCAGATGCGCAGGGTGACCCGCCGCATGGTCGAATACGACTGGTTCGGTTCTTACCGCGATGTCGATGCAGTCGCCGAATCGCTGGACCGTGTCGCGGGCCGTATCCGTTTCGAAAACCGTTTCGCGGGCGCGATCGAAGAGTTACAGCGTCATCACGAGCTGATTTGCGAGGGTTTCTTCGAGTTTTACCCCGAGCTACGACACCACGTGGAACGCCTGGGACTGGAAACCGATTAACCCGCAGGCCGGCCGCGGGCGCTCGTCCGGCCCAGGTAATCTGCGGGCTACTAGCAATCGACTATTTTGCCGGGATTCATGATGTTTTGCGGATCCAGCGCCGCCTTTATAGCCTGCATCACCGCGATCGCTCCGTCGCCGTGCTCGTTGCGCATGTGCTTGAGCTTGCCGATGCCGATGCCGTGCTCGCCGGTACAGGTGCCGCCCATATCGAGCGCGCGCCTGACCATCCGCTGATCCAGTTCCAGCGCCCTGGCGAACATCTCCTCGTCGTTCGGATCGATAAAGATGGTCGAGTGGAAATTACCGTCGCCGACATGACCGATGATCGGCGCGAACATTCCCGAGGCCGCGATATCGGCCTGGGTTTCGGCGATGCAGTCGGCGAGCCTCGAAATCGGCACGCAGACGTCGGTGACGTAACCGCGATACCCCGGATACACCGCCAGTCCGGCATAGTAAGCGTCGTGGCGAGCGCGCCACAGGCGGCTGCGGTCTTCCTCGTGCTCGGCCCATTGAAAACCCGAGGCGCCGAATTCGCGCGAGATTTCCTCGAACATTTGCACCTGCTCGGCCACCGCCGCGCGGGTACCGTTGAATTCCAGGAACAGGGTATCGAGTTCGGGATAGTCGGTTTTGCTGTAGGCGTTGATCGCTTTCATGTAGGCGCTGTCGACGATTTCGATACGCGCCATCGGAATGCCCGTCTGGATAGTTACTATCGTCGCCTCGGCGGCGGAGCGGACGTCCGGAAAGTTTACCACGGCCGCCGAAATCGCTTCCGCACGGCCGTATAGCCGAAGGCCAATCTCGGTAATTACGCCGAGCGTGCCTTCGGAGCCGACGAACAGCCGCGTCAGGTCGTAGCCGGCCGCCGATTTGCGCGCGCGGGTGCCGGTTTTGATGATTTCGCCGTTCGCCATGACCACGGTCAGGCCGAGCACGTTTTCGCGCATGGTGCCGTAGCGAACCGCGTTGGTGCCCGAGGCCCGGGTGGCCGTCATCCCGCCGATCGAGGTGTTGGCGCCGGGATCGATCGGGAAAAACAGGCCGCTGTCGCGGAGGTATTGATTCAGCTCGCGCCGCGTCACCCCGGCCTGCACGCGGCAGTCCATGTCCTCGGCGTTGACCTCGAGGATACGGTTCATCTGGCTCAGATCGATACAGATCCCGCCGTTTAGCGCCTGCACCTGGCCCTCCAGCGAGGTGCCGGTGCCGAAGGCGATCACCGGGGTCGAGGTCTCTGCACAGAGCTTGACTACCGCGGCCACTTCCTGGTTGTCGATTGGATAGCAGACCGCGTCGGGAAGCTGTGCCGGATGCCAGGATTCACCCCCTCCGTGCTGTTCGAGAACGCTCGGGCTGGTAGTGACCCGGTCGCCCAGCAAGCCGCGCAATTGCTCGATAACGTTTTCGGGTTGCGAAACCCGTTTGGCGGGCTGATTCATGGCTGATGGCCTCGGTCGGTACTCGGACCCCCGATTATGCTACAACAGCCGGGATTTGGCACTTTCGAGGGCCGCCTGGCCGGGCGAATGGAAAAGGCGTAATTCGCGTATATACTCAGTTGGACACAGGCGCATTTACCTAAACGTAAAAATCGCCCGTCATCTCATTTCATCGATCCGAATCCATGCGCGACGAGTGAACGACCCGAGCCTAACATTCAACCTGGAACCCGCGCTGGAAGCGGAGCTGACCCGCTTTCGCCAGCACTTCGACCTGCTCGACAAGACCGAACTGATCGCGCATATCGGACATTACAAGTGGAGCTATGAACTCGGCTGTGTGCTGTCCTGCTCGGAACAATATGCGCGAATCCACGACATGTCCGTCAAGCAGGTAATGCAGGCTCACAGCACTCGCGAAGGCGTTTTGCGGCAAGTGCATCCCGAGGATCTCGAACAGTTCAAGAGTGCCTGGCAGGTTCTCGGGAGTGAAAATTCCGTCAACCGGGACTATCGCCTGGTGTGCGATAGCGGCGAAATCCGCCACATCCGCGAATTTGCGGTCGAGGTCTACGACGAGCAGGGTGTCGCGATCGGCGCATTCGGTATCCTTCAGGACGTCAGCGAAGCGGTAAAGTACGAGCGCGATCTCGAGTATCGCGACGAGTTAGCGCGCCAGACCGAAACCATTACCGAGCTCGGACACTTCGTTTACGACGAGGATAACGAATGCTACGAATATGTCAGCGAAGGCTATGCGCGCATCTACGGAACCACGGCCGAGGCCTACAAGCGCAAGATGTGCAGCGTCAAGGACGATCTGGCGGATATCGTCGAGGAAGACCGCGAGCGGGTCGCCGAGGAATACCGGGATTTTATCGCCTCCGGCGACGATTGCGCGCTCGAGTATCGGATCGTGCGTCCGAACGGTTCGATTCGCTGGATACGCGAACTGGGGCGGGCGATGGTGATTCGCGACGGACGCGTCAGCCAGACGCTCGGCGTGATCCAGGACATTACGCCGCAAAAGACGATCGAGAAGGAGCTGCTGTATAAGGATGCGTTGGCCAACCAGGCCGAGGCGATAACCGATATCGGGCACTTCATTTACGACGAAATCAGGCAGAAATACCTGTTCGTCTCCCCCGGACTGGCGCGTATCTACGGGCTCGACCAGTCCGAAATAACCAGGCGCATCGTGTCCTGGGACAGCGATCAGGAAATGGTGCATCCGGACGATCGCGAAAGCGTACGCAAGGCTTACAACAGTTTCCTGGCCGGGGCCGGCGAGTGGCAGGTCGACTACCGCATGATTCGCGCCGACGGCGAGGTACGGTGGATACGCGAAATGGGCCGGGCCTATCTGATGAACCACGGTATCCCGGAGCAGACGATCGGGGTGCTGCAGGATATTACCGGGCAAAAGAATGCCGAGCAGGAAATTCTCGACGCCAAGGCCAACCTCGAGCAGCAGGTAATCGAGCGTACCCGGGAACTCGCCAACACGGTCAAGGAATTGCAGGAACAAATCGCCGAGCGCGAAAAGATTGCTGCCGAACTCGACTTCCTGGCCAATCACGATGCGCTGACCGGCCTGCCCAGTCTGCGCCTGTGCACCGACCGCCTGGAGCAGTCATTGGCGGAAGCGCGGCGCAACCGCCAGTCCTCGGCGGTGATGTTCCTCGATCTCGACGGCTTCAAGGATATCAACGACGAGCACGGTCACGAATTCGGCGACCGGGTTCTGAAGCGCGTTGCACAGCGGATCAAGATGGAGATACGCGAAACCGACACCGTAGCGCGCATCGGCGGCGACGAGTTCGTGATCATCCTTTCCAGCTTGCCGAACGACGATATTGCCGAGAGAATCGCGGCCGGACTGATCCGGCGGATCGCGCAATCGATCGATGTCGACAACATCGAGGTCGGCGTCAGTGCCAGCATTGGAATCGCGTTCTACCCGCAGGACGGCGTCACTGCCGCCGAGCTGATACGCTCGGCCGACAAGGCGATGTACCGGGTCAAGCGCGACGGTAAAAACAGTTTCGGCCTTTACCAGGCAGTGGTCCAATGAGTAATCCCGACAACGTTCGCCGTATCGTGCCAGTGCGCGCGACGGATCCCGGAAAGGCGAAAAAACCGCTCGATCCCGGCGAACTCGAAGCCGAGCTCGAGCGGTTGCGCCACCGCGAGGCTCTGCTGGATGCAACCGAACAGGTCGCCAGCATCGGACATTGCGAATGGGATTTCGAAAACAATCGTATCAAGTCCTGCTCCGACGGCTATGCGCGTATCTTCGGTCAGAGCGTCGAGGAAGTGCTCGAAACCCATAGTTCCTGGGACCGGGTACTGGAAGCCCTGCATCCCGAGGATCGCGATGGCTACATCGAAAGCTACAAGTCGCAGCAGGATTCCGGCTCGCACGAGGTCGAGTATCGGATCCTGCGCCAGAGCGGGGAAATCCGCCACATCTACGAAACGGGTACGGTGGAGTTCGACGCCGACGGCAAGGCAATCGCCGCATTCGGACTGTTACAGGACATCACCGAGCGCAAGCTTTATCAGCGGGAGCTGGAGAATCGCGATGCGATGGCGCAGCAGGTCGAAAACATCACCGACATCGGGCACTTTATTTTCGACCTGGTCGACGAAAAATACACTTACCTTAGCCGCGGCTTCGCGCGTATTCACGGCGTCAGCATCGAGGAATACCAGAGTATGGTCGACTCCCGGCTCGACGACGTCGAGGACTTGCACCCGGAAGATTACGATCGCGTACTCGAAGCCTACGCCCGTCACAAGGAGGAGGGCGACGATTTGAATATCGAGTACCGCATCTACCGATCCGACGGCGCGATCCGCTGGATTCGGGAACAGGGCACCGCGGTGCGCGGTCCCGGTGGCGAGCCCCGGCAGTCGATCGGTGTAATCCAGGATATTACCGAGCAGAAAAGTATCGAAAGAAGTCTCCGCGAGGCGCGCGATTCGCTCGAACTGATGGTAAAAAATCGTACCCGCAAGCTCGCCGCGACGGTCAAACAGCTCGAGGCCGAGGTCGAGCAGCGTAAAAAGATCGCCGCCGAGCTCGATTTTCTCGCCAACCACGATGCACTCACCGGCCTGCCGAGCCTGCGGCTTTGCAAGGACCGGCTCGATCACTCGCTCGCCGAGGCGCGCCGCAACCGGCAAATGTCGGCGGTCATGTTTCTCGACCTCGACGGATTCAAGGAAATCAACGATGCGCACGGGCACGAATTTGGCGACCAGGTACTGAAAACCATCGCCGATCGCATCAAGACGGAAATTCGCGAAACCGACACCGTGGCGCGAATCGGCGGCGATGAATTCGTGATTATTTCGTCGAGCCTGCCCGAGAGTGCTATCGCCGAGCGTATCGCATCCAGCCTGATCCGGCAGATATCGCGGCCGATCCACATCGAGGATGTCGAGGTTGCGGTCAGCGCCAGTATCGGAATCGCTTTTTATCCGGACGACGGTGCCACCGCCGAACAATTGATACGCTCGGCCGACAAGGCCATGTACGAGGTCAAGCGCAAGGGCAGAAACGCCTACGGCTTCGCCTGAGACCGAAACCGCTCGATCATTTCCGGCACAGGGTTTAAGCTGCGATACGGGCTTTCCGGGAAACGCAGGCTTGACTCGCTACCAGAACAACAATCTGCTGGGTATAGGGCTCATGCTGCTGGCGATGCTGCTGTTCTCCGTCATGGATGCGGCGGCCAAGTGGCTGGTGAGCAACGAGATGTCGGCGATCCAGGTCATCGCCGTGCGCAGCTGGTTCATCGTGGCGATAATTCCTCCGCTGCTGATGCTCAGGGGCGAACTCTCCGAACTCGCGACCCGCAAGCCCTGGCAACACCTGTTGCGCGGCATGGTCGGCGTGATCGCGCCGTTGAGTTTTTTCAGCGCCCTCGAAACCTTGCCGCTGGCCGATGCGACCGTGGTATTTTTCAGTGCTACCTTCATACTCACCGCCGCCTCGGCACTGCTGCTCAAGGAGCATGTCGGTATCCATCGCTGGAGCGCGGTGGCGATCGGCTTCGCGGGTGTGGTTATCGCGACCAACCCGGGGGGCGGCGGTCCGTTGCTTTCCTACCTGCTGGTATTGTGCGCGACCACGATTTACGCGCTTATTTTTATCACCGGCAAGCAGTTGTCGCGGCAGGACTCGGTCATCTCGCTGGTTTTTTCGCTGCATCTGGGTATTGGTATAGTCGCCACCGCGGCCTTGCCCTGGGTCTGGGTGCCGATCGCCGCGACAGCGCTCGCGCAATTATTCTTGATGGCCTTGATCGCGCTCGTCGCGCACTATGTCTTCGCCGCCGCTTTCGCGCGCGCGGAAGTGTCGGCGCTGGCGCCTTTCGAGTACAGCGCACTGGTCTGGGCGGTCCTTATCGGCTATGCCGTCTGGGGTGACATCCCCGCGCTAGAGGTTTGGCTGGGAGCGGCAGTCATCATCGGCTGCGGCCTGTACGTCATCCACCGCGAATCGCTGCAGCGTAAAAGCACGGCACCCGCACCCGATCACTCCGATCCATTGCCCTGACAGAGAATCGATGCACCGGGAGAATACATCTTCCCTGGAAGCCGCCGCGTGCCGAGATCGTCCCGCGTTCGGAATCACGATCTTCACCGCTAACCTGCTGGTGATGGCATTGCTCAGCGCCGCGGTGCGCGAGCTGGCGGAGCGCGCTTATCCGCTCGCCGAGGTGTTGCTGTTTCGCTACCTGTTCGCGAGCCTGCTCTTCTGGGCCATCCTGTTTTTCACCGCCGGCCCCGCCGCGCTGGCCACGCGCCGGCCCCTGGATCACGCGATTCGCAGCGTCAGCGGAATTTTGAGCCTGGGCTTGCTGTACTTCGCGATCACTCGCATACCGATCGCCGACGCCACCGCGCTGGCCTACGCGGCGCCGATCTTCATAACCGTGCTGGCGATCATTCTGCTCGGCGAGAAAATCGGTCTGCACCGCTGGCTGGCGGTGTTCGCGGGCTTTGCCGGCGTACTGCTGATCGCGCGGCCGGTGGCGGGCGGCTGGGACATCGGCGTCGTCGCGGCGGCCGCGTCGGCACTGAGCGGCGCGCTGGTCGCTATCTGGCTGCGCAAGTTGAGCAGTAGCGAGCACCCGGCCGCGATCGGCATTTACTACAACAACCTCGGCTGCCTGTTGTGCCTGGTCTGGGTGCTGCTGTCGGGCTGGTTAACGCCCCGCGGCGCCGACCTTTGGCTGTTTCTCGCCTTCGGCCTGGGTTGCGGCCTGCAACAGTGGCTGCTGACGATTTCTTTTCGTTACGCCGAGGCGAGCCTGCTGGCGCCCTACGAGTACCTGGCGATGGTATTCGCCGCGATCGTGGGTTACTTCTTCTGGGGTGAAGTGCCGGCGGTGACGACCTGGATCGGCGCGGCAGTGATCGCCGGCAGCGGGATTTTCATCTTCGCGCGCCGCCAGCGGCGCCGGCAGATAGCGGAGCCGGTAATCATTGAATAAACCGTACCTGACCCTCGCTGCCTCGATGCTGGTGACCTTCGTGCTCGGCTCGGTACACGCATTCTCGGTTTTTATCGCGCCGCTGGAGGAACTGTTACTGCTGCCGCGCTCCGAGGTGAGCCTGATCTACTCGCTGGCGCTGGTGATGCTGACCCTGGCCGTCTTGCTGGGCTACCGGATCTACCCGCTGCTCGCTCCAGCGCGCCTGATTTTGATTACCTGCCTGGTCGCGGCTACCGGACTGGCGCTGGCGTCGCGGATGTCCGGCTGGTGGCAGCTGTGTATCGGCTATAGCCTGGTGTTCGGCTTCAGCAACGGCATCGGCTACGGTTACAGCCTGCAGCTGGTCGGCAGGGCGATGCCGGAAATCAAGGGATTCGCGATGGGCGCGGTAACCGCGGCTTACGCGGTCGGGTCGGTTGTGTTCGCGCAAGTCTTCGCCTGGCGCATCGCGGTCGCCGGGGTCGAATCGGCGTTACTGGCAATCGCGATGGCACTGGTAGTTTGCGGCCTGGCGGCGGCATCGATGTTGCGAATCGCTGGCGCCAGCTATGTTTTGCCTGACGATGGCCGGCATGACGGTGATATTCGCGGCGCCGAAATAGCGCTGTTCTGGATCGCCTACATGGCCAGCGTGTTCGCCGGGTTGATGGCGATCGGTCATGCCGCGGGTATCGCCCTGTCGAGAAATGCGACCTTCGAACTGTCGACGCTGGCCGCGATTACTACCGGGATCGGCAGTGCGCTGGGCGGTTTCGCGAGCGGCTGGCTGATCGCCCGCTTTTCGGCAGGGCGCCTGATGATCGGTTTGCCGCTGTTGTCCGCGGCCGCGCTGCTGGCGATGACCTTGTCCGGCGAAGTCCTGTCGGTCGTCGCCCTGCTGTCGCTGGTGGGCTTTTCCTACGGCTCGGTGATTGCCGTCTACCCGGTAGCGATTTCCAATCGCTTCGGCGCGCGCGGACCGGAAGCCTACGGCCGGGTGTTTACCGCCTGGGGCTTCGCGGGGCTGGCGGGTCCCTGGAGCGCGGGATGGATATTCGACTGGCGGGGCGGCTACGAGCCGGCGCTGCTGGCGGCGGCCGGAATCGCGGTGCTGTCGGCGCTGCTGGCGGCGCGTATCAGGTCAAGGCAATTCGCCTAGCGCGGCGCGCACCAGTTGCTGGAAATAGAGCGTGCCCGGCTCCTGCTTCGCCGACAGCCGCCCGCCCGGGTAAATGCCCGAGGCCAGGTTGCGTTGCACCGCCTCGCAGATCGCCGCGTCCTCGTCCATGACCTGTTCCGAGTTGGGCCGGATCGAAGCGGGATCCACGCCGTGTTCGCGGCAGCTCTCGGCGTCCGACCAGAACCAGCGACGCAGTTCGATCGATCCGGCGGAAAGCGGCAATACCGATTCGGCGTTGAATGCATACTCGGAAAAATGCAGCAGCAATCCCGGGAACTTGTAAATCCAGAAGCCATGTCCGGCGCGGCTCTCGTCGCGGCCGCCGCCGTAGCTGACGTCGAAGCCGACGAACTGGCCGTTCTCGTAAGCCGCGATGCCGACCGACTCGCGCTGCAGCGACGAGCCCAGCGCGCCGTGCACCATGCCGACGTGATATCCCTCGCAGGAATTGTCGCCGTAGGCTTTCCAGTTACAGGCCACGGATTTGCTGACCTCGCCGTCGTATTGCATGCCGGCCGCGGAATCGAAGCGCGAGGCGATATCGACGATATCGCCGAGCCACTCGGCGAGTCCCGGCGCTTCGTCGTCGAGACAGGCGAACAGCAGGCCGTTCCAGGAATCGACGCGAACCGGCAACAGGCCGAGCCGCGCGCGGTCGCCGGCCCCGGTCTCCTCGAATCCGGGTGTCTTCAGCAATTCGCCGGAGCAGGCATAGCGCCAGCCGTGGTAGCGGCAGACGAAATCGCGGCAGTGCCCGTCCCCGTCGGCAACCAGCGGCCCGGCCCGATGCCGGCACAGATTATAAAACCCGCGCAGGCCGCCCTGCTTGTCGCGCACCGCGACCAGCGGCCATTTCATCAACGGCAGAGCGAGGTAATCGCCGGGTTCGGCGAGCAGGGATACGGGTCCGATCAGCCACCAGTGGCGACGAAACAGGTGTTCGAGCTCGAAATCGAAGATTTCGGTGTCGTGGTACCAGGGATGCGGCAGGGTTTCGGTCATGGCGACGAATATTAATTGCTTTGACAACCGCGATGGTGGTCCAATCCACCGCATGCCGCAACAATCTAATTTACTGGGCTGCCTGTGGATGCTGGCCGGGGGGCTGCTGTTCGTCGCCGTGACCGTGCTGGTGCGCAGCCTCGGCTCCGACATGCCTGCCGTCGAGGCCGCGTTCATCCGCTACCTCACCGGCGTCATCATCGTCCTGCCGGTGGCCTGGCGCATGCGCTGGCGTCTGATCGGCCGGCAGAGTTACGGGCTCTACGCGTTGCGTGGATTGCTGCACGGCGCCGCGGTCATGCTGTGGTTCTTCGCGATGGCGCGCATTCCGCTCGCCGAGGTTACCGCGATCGGCTTTTCGACCCCGGTGATCACCGCGCTGGGCGCGATCCTGTTGTTCCGCGAACCGGTCAGGATGCGCCGCATGCTGGCGATCGCGGCCGGCTTCGTCGGTACGCTGGTGATCCTGCGGCCCGGCTTCCAGACCATCGAACCCGGATCGCTGGCGCAGTTCTCCGCGGCTTTCTTTTTTGCCGGCTCTTTCCTGTTGACCAAGAAGATGACCCAGCGGGAACGCTCGGGCGATATCCTCGTCATGCTGTCGATCTTTTGCACCCTGGCACTGTTGCCAGGTGCGCTCTATTACTGGCGCGAACCGACTCTGCTGGAAATCGCCTGGCTGGCGCTTGTCGCGGTGTTCGCGACTGCGGGTCATTACGCGGTAACGCGCGCGATCGGACACGCACCGCTGACCGTGACCCAGCCGCTGACCTTCCTGCAACTGGTCTGGGCGGTGCTGTTCGGTTACCTGTTATTCGACGAGGTACCCGACGTCTGGGTCATATTCGGTGCCGGCATCGTCGTCGCCGCGGTCAGCTATATCGCCCACCGCGAGGCGCGCGCCGCGCGCCGCGTACGCCTCGAGTCGCCGGCGCTGCCGGAATAATCCTTACCCCGGCGTATACCAGATCGGCGAGGTGTAGGCGCGCTCCTGCTGCTTGCGACGCACATGATCCGGCGCCTTGCTGCCGAAGAACTTCTCGTCGAAAGCGATCCAGCTCGGCGTCGGTATCTCGATGACACGCACGTAGTAGAACGCGCGTTGCGCGGGATCGAACTCGGGATCTTTCCAGAAAGCCGCGAGGAACGGGGCGCCGATATTGTTGGTGTAGCTCGCGTTCTCGACGTCGACGGTATCGCCGACGGGGATTTTGCAGCGACCGTCGGGACCGATTTCCCGATCGTCCGATACCGCCACGTCCCAGATGCGCTCCTGCGTGTTGCCGTCGCCATCGACCCAGCCCTTGATGACCTGGACCCGGTCGAGATTGGCGCCGTCGGGATCGCGCAGGGCGCGTATCAGCAGGGAAGGTGCGCCGTCCGCGGGGGCGGCGGTCAAGTCGCCGCCCATGGGCACGCCTTTTTCATAGCCATAGCTGGCGAAATCGGATCGCTGCTGGTCAGTCTCGCTAAATCCGAATCCCGCGAACACGCGCACACGAATCCGCGTGCCCGTGGTCGCGAAGACTTCTTTTCGCTTGAAGGCATCCCAGATGGCTTCGCGCGTGTTATCCCGCGCCCATACGGCCGCCAGGCCGGCGGCGAGCGCATCGGCATGAATCAGGTCGTCGGAGGGATCGTCCGGGGAAAAGCGGCCGGTTATCGCTTCCTCGAAGCGGATCGGATCCGCGGTCGGCTCGACCATCGTCACCTTGCCGAAAAAGTTGTCTTCCTGTGCCGTCGACAGCGCGGTATGCGAATCGGTGGAACCGACGACGCCGAACTTGAACGGATTGACGCCGAGTTTCGACTCGTATTCCATGCCGCGCTTCCAGGCGGAGCGCGCATATTCACGCGGCAGCATGTCCGGGGTCTTGGGCTGTTCGCCGAAGCTGCCCTTGTCCCAGGTGTAGTAGTCGGCGAACTCGTCGGTCGGCGACAGCAGGGGATGGGCCTCGCCGTCGCCCTTGATCTGGGTGATTTCGTAGACTGGTTCCCATTGCATGCGTCGTTTGGCGTAGTCGGCGTCGAGCGGTTCGCCGGAGAGGGTGACGTCGTCGAACATGAGACCGTTCGACAGGTTGCCGTTGTGCGGGATCGCGAGTAATTTCCCGCCGGTGTTTTTCTCGTAGTCGGCCATCCACTGCCAGAGCACTTCCGGGTCCGACGAATCGTAGGCGCTGATCGGCACGATCTGGTCGGCCTGTTGCTTGCCTTCGCGAAATATGACGTTGCGGTGCAGGTTGTTGCCGTCCGGCCCCGAGGTCCATTCGAAGCCGATCATGGCGGTGAACGCGCCGGGCGCGTTGTGATCCTCGGCGGCCTGGGTGATGCGTTGCCACATGGTCTTGCCGAACTCGGTGCCCGCCATCGGATCGGCGCCGCCGGGTTCGTTGACCGCGCCGAACCACTGAATGTACGCCTCTAGCCGGGCCTCTTCGGTATGCGGCGCGAAGGTTTCGGCGATCTTGCTGCCCCATGCGTTTTGCTTGAGAACCGGGTTGTCTTCTTCGAGTGCGATCGGCAGACCCAGGTTTTCCGCGTGGTCGGTGACGACGAGGAAATCGAGCGGACGCTGGAGCCGCGCCGGCAGGCCGTTGGACGAGGTGACGGTTTCACCCTTGGCGAAGCGAAAGGCGTCGTCGGGTGTGGTGGTGGCGCCTACCAGTCCCGCGTCGGCGGAATACGCGGTATGCAGATGCGTATCTCCGTAGAGCACCTGGTTGGGAAAATCCTCATCGGGATAAGGAGAATAAGTGATCTGCCTGGAGATTGGCGGCGGAGCATCCAGCGCTCCCGGAGGCGTCGCCGAGGTCTCGAGCGGCGACTTCGTCTCGGCTTCGTCGTCGTGACATGCCGACAATGACAACAGGACCGCGCACAGAAAAGATGCGCCAACAAAAGGTTTATACGGCTTTTTAACGGAATTGGTGGTCATGACATTCCCCATAGTTTTTCACGACTCCACTAAAATCTTAATACGTTGGCGGTCGGCAATCGGATCAGATTTGCGCGGCATGCCGCCGGTGGTCGAATCATCGGCATTCATCCCTCGAGCGCGCAATTCTGATAAATTTTCTGGCCGCCCTTCCTGAGCATGGCCTCGCCGCCGTGCTCCCGGAACTCGAGCGTACCGTCGGAATATTTCGCGCCCGAGGCGGCGCGCTCGCGCTCGAGCCGGTATGCCGTGTGGCTCTGCTCGTCGGAGAGCACGATTTCATCCTCGCCGAGGCGCACGCGCTGGTCGCCGGAATCGTATTCGCCGTAGTAGACGCGAAAGCGGTTGCCGCCGTCGCAGGCGAACTTCGCCAGTTTGCCTTCGAAAGGCGTTTTGCCCATCGAGCCCTCGGTGATCGGTGCGTCGAGACAGCGGGGTTTTTCGTAGACCGCGCAAGCCTTGCGCGTACAGGCCGCGGTGGTCGAGCCCCGGGGGCGGGTGCAGTTGTTACAGCCGTCGAAAAACGCCTTGCAATCCTCGGTGATCAGGATTTTCCAGCTGTCGGCGTCGTAGGGTCCGTCGCCGCCGGCGAGGCCGGTCGCTGTTGTCATGCACCACAGAAAGAGTGCACAAACGGGAGCGAATAACCGGGTCGTTACGGGGGGCTTGCCGACAACTTGCATCAATGTCCTCCAGCCGCGCGCAGAATGCGCGCCATTTCAATGTAACCGTGATCGTTCGCCAGTTGCAGCGGCGTGCGGCCGCCGCGATCCGCAAGATTGACATCGGCGCCGGCTTCGACCAGTGCCCGCAGGGTCGCGGTATGGCGCGCACCGCCGTCGCCGAGCACGATCGATTCGATCAGCGCGGTCCAGCCGAGATTGTTGACATGATCGAGCGGCGCGCCGGCTTCGATCAGGGCTTCGACGATTTCGACATGGCCGAGGTGCGCCGCCGCGATCAGCGCCGTGCCTTGGTAGCGGCTGGTGACGTTGGCCGGGCTGCAGCCGAGACGCAGGCCCAATTTCAGGGTTTCGATATCGTCGGCGACCGCGGCGATGGTGACGATGTCGTAGGCGTCGTTTTCGAGCGCATTGACGTCGGCGCCGGCCGCCGCCAGTGCGCGCATCGCGTCATGGTTCGCCGCGAAGGCAGCAACATGCAACGCGCTGCGACCACGCCGGTCGCGACGGTCGATAACCGCCCCCGATGCCAGCGTCTGCCGCAGCGCGTCGTCGTCCGCGCGCACCACGGCTGCGAACAGGCCGCGGTAGGCTGCCGTCTCGGCGGCACTCGGCGGGGTCTGCGCCGTCGCTGCGCAACTGCAGGCCAGCAGCATCGACAGCGCGCGCCCGCAAAGCCGGGATTTCATACCGCCGGTCTAGGCCAGCGCCTCGTCGAGCGCGGCGATAATTCGATCGACTTCGTCGGGGTGGGTATAGTGCACCAGCGACAGGCGCACCACGCCGTCGTCGGGATCGATGCCGAGATCGCCGACCAGGCGGTGCGCGTAGAAGCTGCCGTGCTCGGTGCCGATGCCGGCGTCCTGCAGCTTGCGGGTTACCGCAGCGGCGCTTTGCTCGAGTGGCGCGAAGGCGATCGTCGGCGCGCGATCCCGGTCGCGCGCGTGCGGCTTGCCGATCAGGCGCACGGCCTCCTGCCCGTCCAGAAACTCGAGCAGCGGCGCGGCGAGCGAATTTTCGTGCGCCAGGATCAGTTCGTGCAACTCCTGCAAGCGCTGATTCGCGTTCTTGTCGCTGGCGCCGAAATGGTGTTCGTACAGCAGGTCGAAATAATCGATGACCCCGGCGCAGGCCGCGACCTGCGCGTGCTGCGGACCGGCGGGATTGAAATCCTTTTCCGGCGCGCCGGCGTTGAAATAATGCGCCTGCGAAGTCAGGTCGGCGCGAATCCCGGCATTGATGTACATGAGGCCCTGGTGCGGGCCGTAGACCTTGTACAGGCTGAAGGCATAGCCGTCGACACCGAGCGTCTTGAGATCGCAAATGTGGTGCGGCGCGTAGGCGACCGCGTCGACGAACACGCGCGCGGGGCTGCCGGTCTTGATCGCCTCGACGATCTCGTTCACCGGGTTCGCGGTGCCGACGATATTCGAGCAATGGCTGAAAAACACCCAGCGGGTATCGTCGTTGAGCAGCGGGTAGAGCGACTTGATATCGAGCAGCCCCGTTTTCGGATCGACTTCCCATTGACGGATGGTGACGCCGCGCTCGAGCGCCTTGCGCCGCCAGGCGCCGCTGTTGGCCTCGTGATCCTGGTTGGTGACGATGATTTCGTCGCCGGGCTGCCAGATCTCGCCGGCCGCCTGCGCCATGACGTAAGTGTTCATCGACGTGGACGGACCGAAGGTCAGCTCGTCGGGCGCGATGTTCAGGGCTTCCGACCAGACCCGGCGGGCGCGGTCCATGGCTTCACCCGCCGCGGTGGATGAAGGATAGTTCGAATAGGGCTGCACGCGCGTGTGGCGGTTGTAATGTTCGAACAATTCGTTGACCGGATTGCAGACATAGCTGCCGCCGGCGTTGGAGGCGAAAACGAAATCCTCGTCGTCGCCGAGCTGGGTGAAATGCGAGCGAACAAAATCGATATCGAGTTGCATGAGTCGGGCCTCCGCGGCCGGGTTAGGCAAATTTTTGCCGATAGTCGGCATAGACCGATTCGAATCGGGCCAGGTTCTTGCGCGTGTAGTCGGCAAAGTCCATGTCGACGCGCGAGTT